>CAVJNC010000021.1:4012-22076 GCA_963650905.1 Subdoligranulum sp. APC924/74 | reverse complement strand
TCAAAAGCAAAAAATTTGCATAAATACAGAGAAGTACCGTTTAGTTTCCTTGATCTTCTATAATAAACGCAAAAGGACACACCTAGGTTTAAAAAATCACTTTAGATACCATTCGCCTTTACCGACTACGCTATACAGCCCGAAATGAACAAACAAACCGAACCCGAGTTTTTTGAATTTTTCTATATATTCAAACATAGTTCACCCTAATAAGATATCGGCTATTTTGTTTAACGTTACATCCGAAATATTGCATACCGATTTCAGATACGTTTTTATTGACGACGATAATTTACCGTCGGGCGATGGATAATCGGTTTTAATTCTCGATACCATATCGCCCCATGCGACGAAATTGGAAGAATCGTCCTGCATAATTCCGTATTCGAAGGGTTGTTGCATTTTTCCGCGAAGCCTTACGCCGCCTTTTGAAAAGGACGTCAGTTCAAAATCTCTCGTTAAATCGTCGAGCGACACTCCAAGACTGCCGAGAATTAAAAACGCTAAAGTGCCCGTTCTGTCCGCTCCTGCATTACAGTGGAAAAACAACGGATAATTATTTTCGTCCGCCAAAAAATCGAAAATACGCTTTATTTCGGCGGGAGAGTTTGTATCGAAAGTCCTTCCGTTTAACGAAAACGATGGCAATATATACGAATATTGCGATATCGGGGCTTTTAGGTAATTTGCGTTGTTACCTAAAATACTTGAATTTTGTCCGCCGTCATCATGCGCGTTCCTTAAATCGATTTCCGATTTGATTTGCAGAAAATCACGCAAAACGGCTATATCTTTTTCGGAAAATTCGTTTGTTCTTGCGCCGCGGTAAATTTTGCCGTAGTTTATTTTTCTACCCGTTTCGGTTTTCCAACCGCCTAAATCGCGATAGTTATACCCTTTATCCATCGTGATAAATCTTACGGGCGCGTCCTTGATTTTTACCGTCCCGCTTTCGGTAACAAAACTTTCATATAAATCATCCCATTTTGTTACGTCCGAAAAATCAGTGTCGGTATAATCTTTGGCAACCACCTTATAACTATAGGTTTCGCCGGGCGTAAATAAACCGCCGGTGGCCGTTCCGCCAAGCCCTTTCAACACAAACGCATCGTTTTTATCGTTTACATTCTGAAAAAATAAACGATAAATTTTTCCGCTTTCCGAGGCGTATTCAAAAGCGGCGTATTGTTTATCAAGGCTTGCGCCCATAGCGTTGGAAATCGCAAAAAACTGCTCTCCAGACGTACCCGCATTAAGATATTCTCTTATTTCGTCGGAACAAATATCCATTTCGTTTATTGGTTCGGGTTGTTTACAAGAAACAGCGCAAGAAAGCGTCAACACAGCACTTAATGCGCAAATAATAACACGTTTTAATTTTTTCATATATTTTATTCTATTACGATCAGTGCGGCTTCCCCGGGTGCAAGATTGCTCAAAACAAGCGAATCACCCGTAAATTCGGTTTTATCGGAACCGAAAATACCGTAACCCTTCACTTTGCGGTTAAAGTTAACCGTCACGCTTGCATTTTCACTCAAGGTTTTATCGGTGTTGGCGTTCATAACGTAAAGCGCGGTATAACCGCCATAATTAAAACAACCCGCCAAGGCATATGTTTCGTTGGATTCTATAGAAGAAACCTGATTGAAATCGCGCATTGCATAGCCTTCGGAAATTGTTTGTATGGCGTTCATTTTAAGCTCAAGCGATTCGGTTTCCATAACGCCCTTCCAGACCGATTTCATCAAAACGTCGTCTACCGATTTAACGTTATCAAGCACTTTTTTAAGCGAATCGTACAATTCGGTCATGCTTCCGTCAAGATCGAAAACGAATTTTGCGTTTCCGTTAAGTATCTCGCCCGAATATGGTCCGCCCGTTTCGCCTACGGGCGAAATAAGAAAGCATTCTATGCCCTGTGCACCGAAAACAAGCGATGCATTGATCTGATACGCAAGTTCGCTGTAAGACGGCAATCTGCACTTATCGCCGTCTGCCGCAGCAATCCATTTACCCGTCTGAATAAAGTTCCAAAACGCCGTTTTATATTGCGATGAGTATTTTGCAGCGTATTCAAGTTCCTTTAAAAATTTAGGCGTAATTTTTTGCATTCCCATTCGCCATGGATAATCGTCATAAGAAAAAACTTGTGGGCGAACGATATCGATAAACGCATCGATATAAGCGTCCCAGCCCCAGCCATTGTTTATTTTTTTTGCGATTTCGGTTTCTTTTAAGCCGGCTTTATTCGCAAAATCTTCGGTAAAGCCGTTATATTGCATAGTCGGAGCGATCGCACCGCCGCCGACACAGTTGTTAAGCATAAGTTTATCCGGATATTTTGCCAAAAACAAATCCTGCGCTTCTTTAAGCGACGGGGCAGCGGCGATACCGAGTTCGTCGGTGTAATTTATACCGGCAAAACAATCATACTCTGCCCATTTTTCAAAGCCCGAAAACATTGCCTTTTCTATCGACTGTTTTTGTTCTGCCGTCATATCCGCAAAAGGCGTAAGTTTTCCGTCGGAATAAAATATATTCCTGAACGAACTATACCACGTTCCCGAACTAATAAGCGCGGCTATACCGTATTTATCACACATTTCAAGGTTTGCTTTTACCCATTCTTTTCTGCCGTAAAAACCTATCCCGTCCATAAGGTTTATGCCGAGTTCTTTCATTTTTGAGTACACGTCGTCGGTTATGGACGACGGATAAGACTGTCCGTCAATGGTAATTTCGCCCATTGGCGCAATGTAACTCATTATCGGCATAACGTCATCGCCGAGTTGCGGAACAACGTATGCGTAAGGAGTTTCTTCCTGCATAACCTTGCCTGTTTTTATTTTTTCGCCGCAACCGCTCGAAAATAATAAGGATGCGGTAAGCACCGCCGCCAATATTTTTTTTCCGTTCATCGATTTTCTCCTTTGATTTTATAAAAGCGGCGAAAGTCCTTAATTTCCACCGCTTTTATTACTCGGTATTTTAGCCGACTCCGTATTTGACTTTAACTGCTTCGATAGTAAAGGCGGCATTTTCGCCCGTTTTTAATACGCCGTACTTTTCAGCAAGCGAAACCCATTCGGTCGCAAGTTTTTTAACGTTTGCGTCGTCGAGCCCATATCTTCTTGCGTTATACAAACGCATATACCCGGGCATCAATTCGGCTTTTTCAAGATTGGTTACATAATCGGCTTTCTGTTTTTCGGTAAGATTACCATTAGACTTGACCGCCGTAATCGAATTTTCAAATAAATCCACAAGGTTATTCATAGTCTGGATACGCCAATATTCGTCCGACCAGAAGTTACCTGCGTACGAAAGCATAACCGCTCCGTTATCCGCCATCATCGCATAGTTAACGTCGATAAACCTGTGGAACGTAAGCATATTTTCGTAAGCGTCTTCGCCGAAATAGTAATACAAAAATTCGTTTCTTATCGCTTCGACGTCGGCATCGAGATCCCAGAACAATTTAGACAATACGTATGCTTCAATATTTTGCTGATATATGTTCTTTTCGTAATACAAACCTTGCACAAAGGTGTATTCGTTGCCCGAATTATAAAGCAATTTCATAGTATCGACAAAAGTTTGCATTACCGGATAATACCAGAACGATTGATCATACCAAGCCCCATAAGTCCAGGTCATAAGATGATTTGTAACCTTTGCCCAGTTTTCGTAAACGCCCTTGGTTTCGTCATTTTGTCTTTCGTCGTTCAAAGAGTAATAATAAATACTGTGAATAGGCGCGTATTTGATATAAACGTTATCGGCAGGCACAACGCTTGCGTCAAGAATTTCACCTTTAGAGTCAAGCGGAGCGCGTTCGGTATAATCGTAAGCAAACAAACAAAATTTAATGTTCCTATCAAGATTTTCACTCTTGATCCAACTCTGAATTTCCGCATTGACTGCGTTTACGAAACGAATCATAAGTCCGCTTGCTTCGTATTTAACTCTTGCCGCTTTACAGTCGTCGCACGGGCACCCCATAGGTCTGTCTGCCTGACCTAACATATACCATTCAGACGTTTCGTCCTCGCGTATAATCGCTTTCAACGAATCTGTAACCATTTTAAACGCCGTTTTTTCGGTAACGGTATCGCCTGTTCCGTCATCTTTTATACCACTTGTATAACAAAGATCTAAAACGGTGCCGTCGGTCGCTTTATAGGTAGTCATATCGTCGCCGCTGCCTGTGTGAGCAAACGCCGCGCGATAATCGGGAGTAATCTGCCCGTCGTCGCCAAGGTGTTCCGTTAAAGATACGATTGCGGGAAACGTATGCGCAGGGTTACCGAATTCATGCCATTTAGTGCTTCCGCCCATATTTTCGGGCATAGGGCAATAATCGGTATTAAAGCGCATGTGCGCCACATATTCATACTTCTTGCTGAAAACCGAAGTGTTCAGATACGCTCTTTGCTTAAACGCGGGACGATAAGTTTTATCATATGATTTAAGCATGATTTCAGACGCAGACGGAACGTGGGTATAGTCTTCGGTAAGAAATCTTACTCCGAAAGTATGTTCGATAAACTCGAACGCACCGTACATTATTCCGCGGTCGTTATAAGCGTTTATAAATACGTTGTTGCCATAAGTGAAGATAACGAAACCGTCGGCGTTAAGTGCATCTTCGGATAAATCAACTTTTCCATGCCTTTCTTCCGCCGTTTGATAAACGGACGTATCGCCGAGCGAAACGATAGACGATTTTTCGGTAAGCGTTTCGTTTCCGCCCTTTACGATCTGCATTTGCTTACCGCCGACCTGCTCGTAATAATAAGCGATTTGTTCAGCCGAATATTCTTCGGTAGCGGTTGCGTCTTCGGGTAAAACGATTTTATAAGCGTTTTCGGCTTTTAACATATCGCCGATTTCCTTTTCTGCCGTCGTCTGATCCTTGTCTTTTTTAAATACGACCACGCAAATAACCGATACTGCGGCTATTATTACACAACAGACAACTGAAATTATCGAAATAAGAACTTTTTTGTTTTTCATGTTACTTCACCTCGAATTCGTATCTTGCTATCGTAAAATTGCCGTCAGAATCGAAAGCGTAATACACAATTGCGTATTTACCTTTTGAGAGATTCAACGTATCGCCCGCAGTAACAACGCTGTACTTCAAATCCTGTTTTTCGAGCATTATATACGAAACTGCTTTTTTATCGGAGTCATCGTTATTGTCGGAAACGGTTGCCGTAAGCACCTTAACCTTACCCGAATACGATTTTGAATATTGACCGTCCAACTTAATTTCGGGGGCTTGTTTATCAAGTACTCTGTATATAAATTCATAGACGGTGGAATTGCGATTCCTGTCCGAAACGGCATAGGATATCGTATACTTACCCGCTTTGGATAAATTCAACTTATATTCTTGCGGGGCAACGCCCGAAAGAACGTCACCGTCCGGAGTGCGAACGGTCATCTTTATTGAACTTCTGCGGCAAATTACGTCGTACGCGTAAGCCATAGGAATATTCAGTTCAGTGCCGAGTTCGACAAACTCGCTTTTAAGTTCACAATTAAGCGCAAGCGCGGGTACGCACATATCTCCGTAAGCAAGGTTCATCTGCGCAAATTTTTGATTTGACAACGTGTTAAGAATCAACTTATTGCCGACCTGTCCACCCTCAAGTTCAAAAGATACATATGCTTTGCATTCTTCAAACCCGTCAAACGGTAAACCGTCGCTCCAGGTTTTTATATCGCAAACCTTATTGCCGTTTCCGTCGTAAATTGCAGCCGTTGCGTCATCTAACGAGAAAGAGAATTTTCTGTATTTCGTAGTTAAATCGCTACTATCCACAAGATTGTCCGTGCAAGTAGACAACGTGCCGCCTTTTAAACCGTTTACATTCATAACAGGACGACGCGAATTTGCCTTACTTATGGTCAAAACTACTTTTTGACCATTCATCGACTGTAATACTAAATTGACGGCGGTAAAAGGAACGTTATATCCGCTTTTGCTTTCTAACCCCAAACTGTTGTAAAGGCTGTATTCTATAACCAGATCGGTTACGGAAACAGGGTTAGGCATATTCACCGTTACGTTTTCTTGTTCAACGGTAAATTCGGTTCCGATAGACGTCGTTTCGATTTTTGAAATACCGTCGGTATGGAAGAATTCCGAAATATTATCGGGTGAAACGTTTTTATCTGTGCATACCACGATATATGATATCGTATTCTCGCCCCATACGTAGTTAATGGTACCGCTTGCATTTACAGTTATTTCGTCACCGACCGAAAGATTGCCGTCTGAAATGTCGGACGTAATTTTAACTTCAGATTTACACGAAACGTCGCCACCCGATTTTGACCAATCGTTCGCGATAAAATCCGGGACGGTCAGTTTATCGCCCGCGTTGGCGGTTACGATATGATAGCCGACAAGTTCAAACTGTTTAACGTTTTCATTAACCGTTACGGGATATTCAAATTCTTTTGAATAACTCACCGCGTCGGTTACTTTTACTTTAAGGGTTATATCCATACCCTTTTCGTTTACGGCAAGAACAGAACCGACGGATGACGGAGTTTCTTTGCCGTTAACTACCAACGTATATTCCGCGGACAGTTTACCTATGCCGCCTTCAAACGCTAACGACGGAACAACAAACGTTTTTGTTATTTCCGTTGTTAAATCGACCGTTTCTTTTTCGGTAATTTCTATCGGCTCGGCAATTACGGTAAATTCGCCGCTTACGCTTGCATCCGCACCGGAATTGGTTTTGCCCGTATAAGTCAGACGATAATTACCGATTTCGGACGGCGTGAATTTAGTTCCGTCTTCGGTAAGCTCGGAAGTAACGTCCGTCCAATCTTCACCGACGAGTTTTTCGAGTTTGGCGGTAACGGGATATTTATTCCTTGAAACAGGCATCGGATAAGGATAATCCACAACGCCGTTTACCATGTTTTCGAAATCGTACCCGCCGAACATAAGTCCGCCGCCAACATTGCCGTCAATAAGATCGGACATTTTATCGTTACCGATTTTGGTCACAACAAATTCGCCCGCCGAACCCATACTTTCTATTGTAAGGTATACCTCACCCGTGGAAAAGCCCGCAAAATCGGGATAATCGTCATCTTCGTTATCGAGATCAAGCATCAGATAGTTGCGATCGCCGGGCACGGAGTCATTCTCCTGCAAACAAGAGTAAACGCCGTTGGTTGGAACATCGTAAGAAAACGCAAGAGGAAGAAACGGCTGCGGCTTTTTCTCTTCTATCGGGTAGTCGAATGAAGGTAAAAAGTTTTGCGCCCAACCGACAACCGTTCCCTGTTCCGATGGGTAATTGGCATAACCGCCTTCGGAATCCATAAACCCGACTTTTATAAACGAAGCGCATAACGTCGTATTGCCTTTTACCTGCGCAGAATTACCTTCGGATAAAAGGCGCGGACCGTCGCGGTTTACTTCCCACGAAACGGTTATGCTGTTTGACGAGTCATAAGCGTCGGTAAGTCTTACTCTTATCGATTTAAGCCCGAATGCCTTAACATCGACGTTCGGTACGATTTCAATAAGGTTCCCTTCTACCTTTTTAAGGTCTATTATCCTGCCGTAATCGATATAAGAACCCGCGGTGTTGAGTTTGAATTTAATTCCCGTCGTATAGTCGGTGTGAACCGTGCCGGGAATTTGCGCCGACGTATCCTCAATCGAAGAATTAAACATATCGAATACTTCTTCAAGCGCAGACGTATCGCCGCCATCGGCACTTACGCCGTTACTTTTTACAAGTGTGGTCGCCCCAATAGACAAACACACGGCGCATAACGACGCGAATATTGTTTTGAAAACTTTATTTTTCATTTTAATCTCCTCGTCAGCCTTTCAATCCGCCGACGGTAAATTTGGATAATATAAGTTTTTGCGAAGCAACATAGATTGCTACCGTAGGTATAACTATAAGCGTAAACCCTGCCATAAGCGCAGGCGTAGACAAAGAAACTTTTGAATTTGCCTTAAGCATATACAAGCCGTACGCAAGGTTCGGCGTAGAAGGCAACCACATCATAAATGTGGAATAATCGTTCCATGCACCGAGAAAACTCAATACAAACATCATGGTAGACGTAGGCAAAATCATTGGCAAATACATTTTTATAAATGCCGTGTAATGCCCTCCTCCGTCAACAAATACTTGTTCGGCATAGTCCCACGGTAACTCCTTAAACGCACCGTATAGCAACATAAAATACAAACCCGAAAAACAGGTACACGGTCCCGTAAGGATGGTGAGCAGCATATTGTCGTACGTAGGAATAATTTTCGTTCTTACAACCATCGCCGACGGCAGATTACCTATAATTGGCACAATCATTATGACTATACCTAAATTGTAAATAAAATCCCTGCCGGGGAATTTATACTTGGCAATAACGTAAGCCATACACGTCGTAAGAAAAACGCTGAACGCAGAACTACCGCCTGCCCACAATATACTGTATAACGCTTCTTGCCATACGTTTATTTCATTACCCCAATCGTCGAACACGCTCATACGCTTTATAACTTCGGAAAAGTTTCGCCAATATAACTCTTGCGGAAGACCGAATTTATTGTTGCTGTATTCGCTTGCGGATTTCAAAGACGTAAGTATCATCCAGACGGGTAAAACTATAAGGCTTATGCAATATATTATCAGTATAACCCAAAGGATCCACCTGAAAGTTGAATCGGCGGTACCTGTTGCCTTTCTGCTTATCGTATATTTCTTCTTTGCGGTAAGTTGAGCGATATTGTTTTTGATTTCGGCAATTTCTTCGTCTTTGCCGCTCGGATTTGCGGTATATTCTTCGAGCAGGCTTTGCTGACGAATAAGTTCCGCCTTTATATCCTTTACGGGCACGGTGGCTTTAATATTAAAAGATATTTCTATTCTGTTATCCATATTACGCCTCCGTAGACGGTCCGTACTTTTCAAGAAGATGCCTTACGAGAATGGTTACGGGTGCAATAATCAAGGTCATTATAAGCCCGCCTGCAGCCATCATGTTGTAATTTGACGAGGCCCCCGATTGAACCTGAATAAAGTAATAGTACCCCATATTATACACGTCGCAACCGAGGGGAACGCCATTCGGGAAAAACGTAAGTACGTAGCCTTGTTCTGTAAACAATCCTGCTATTCCCATAATCAAAAACGTGGAAAACGTAGGAAAAATAAGCGGCAAAATTATGTAACGGAGTTCCTGCCACATACTGTTTACTCCGTCAAGTTGCGCGCTCTCCAGAATTTCCGATCCGATCTCCTTCATTGCGTTCGGATAGACAAGCAAGTTCGTTCCGAACGAAACCCATATACCGTAAAATATAAGCGTTCCGAAAGCGTATTTATAGCCGTTACTGTAAAGCAGTTCTACTCCGCCGCCACGCATATCGCGAATACCGAGTTTATAGAACAATTCCGTCATAGGCGCATTCGTACCCGTTATAAAGGAGGCAAAAAGCATACTGACAACAAACCCCGATATTATCTGCGGCAACATAACCACTACCCTTATCGTATTGTGCATCAGACACTTTTTAAAAACCAAATACGAAAAAGTGATATACAGCGGAATGCAGATAACAAGATTTATAATAAATGTTTTAAGCGAATTTATTATACTCTGGGATAGAATGTCGTTTGCGGTGAACACTTTATTTATAAACATTTTAAAGTTGTCAAACCATACAAACCATGTTGTGCCGTATAAGTCGGATTGCGTAAACGCCATTATTATGGAATTTAAGTTGACGTATAAATAAAAAACCAAAAACAACAATAACGGATAAGTTATTATGCTTAAGATGAATATTGCGCGGGAAACGTCGCTTTTGCGGCGTTTCCTCATGCCTCCCACGTTTGTTTTCGACATTTTATTTTACTCCCAAAGCGGTTTCCATATCGGTTAAGAAACCTTTCCATGCGGACGCAGAGTAAGTGTTCGCAACCGAATCGGCAAGTTTTGCCGCGCTTGTCCCGCCTTTCAACGCTAAGGTCACATAATAAGAATCTTTATTACCGTATGTCACAAGATACCCGACGTCGATACCGTTAGCCGTATATCTTATGGGCGACAACATCTTATCGATCGAGTAAGAACATACTTTTACGTTTTCGGTATCCTTGAATATGCTATAACAAGTTTTGGTAAATTTCTGCAATTTAGCGAAATTTTCTTCACTGATATCATAGTTATAATTAAGCAACATACCCGTGGTTTCGGTTATCCAGGAAAGCGTATCGTTTTTGAGCATATACTTTAAGAACGATTTTATCGCCGCTAATTTTTCAGGGTTGTTTTCGGGTTGTTTCCTCACGACTATACCGCCGGTTTCGGGCGAAGTCAACACGCTGCCGTGACCGTTGCCGTCTATGCCTACCTGTCCGTCGATATCGGGAAGAAGCATAATACGATAATCTACTTCGTCCGGGTTTCTGTTGTTCTGTTTGAGAATATCTCTTGCGCCGGTAACAAACCAGTCGCCCTCTACAACCATTTCCAGTTTCTTAGCCGAAGTGTTGGTAACGAATTCGTCGCGCTCGTCGCCTACGGTAGTGGTAGTATTGTAATAACGAGTTTCGGGATTGCCGTCGATAAAGTATTTTTTAACGAATTCGGCGGCTTCTTCTATACCAGCAACCGAATAAGCAAGGTAACCATTATTCAACGTAATAGGTACTTTACTGCCGTTTTTCAATGTGATTTTATTTCCGTTCGTATCGAACGCGGTGAGTGCGTTATACACGTCCATACCGCCTTTCTGCAGGAAATAAGAATAGAACAAGTTGGTTACGTATTCGTCGGTATCGGCATAACGGAAAGGTTTATAGCCCTTTGCCATGATTTTATTGAGCAAACTTGCGAGTTCTTCCATAGTTTGCGGTTGCCCGTCATCGTAAGTACCGTATTTACCGTCTTTACCTGCCGTCAGAATCGCGTCGCCTGCGGAATAATTCGTCTCCGAAGTAGAAGATTTGAAGATAAGCAAATCTTCCACGTCATCCACCTCATAGGTGATGCCCTGTGCGGTAAGCGCCGATTTTACTTCATCCGTATTTTCGGCGTAAGCCATAAGTCCTGCGTCAACAAACAATTCGTGGTCATAAAGCATACCTGTAAGCGTTGTGGAATAAGGAAGCATATAGCAGCCTTCGTATGAAAAATACTGGCTGTCATAGGGATTCTTCGTTCCGTCTGCCGGTTTATTATATTTAACGATACTCGATACCTTTTTCCACTTATCGTAATCGGTGATTTTTTCACGAACGGTAAGTCCGTTTTCTCCGTCGGGTTTTTCATCGAGAAATTCGGTTAAATCTTCGAAATATCCCTTATAGAAACCTGCGTTATACATACATTCCGAGCCGAAAAAGATATCGGTATTCGATGTTTCCATAGTTTCAAGTTGCGTTCCCGCAAGATTGGTACTGTTCTTCTTCACGAGAATTTTAAAGTTGCTGCCCGTTTCGGCTTGCCAGTTGGCAGCCATTTTTTCTATCCAGCTTATTCCGAAACTACTGTTAGCAAAAGGTTCGATTACGATAGTTCCGGTAACGTCTACCTTATTTCCTTTAGGTTTGCACCCGGCAAACGTTCCGCAAGCAACAGCGCCGGCAAGCACTACGCTTAAAATTTTTAACTTTTTCATGTCAACCTCCGTTTTAATAAACCTAATCGCACTTTTGAAAGATTAAAAATGCGGTTTGCCGTTATGATATAAACGGCGTTGTTTTTATTATTGTATAATAATTATATTGCAAAATCAATATAATCTTTTTTACTCTTTCCCCGCCCGACTTTGAACGGGGAAAGAATAAAGTGTTTAATTATCAGCCGTCGATAGAAACGATAATCTGATATAAACCGACCATCTGATCGATACCGAGTTTAATCTTGCCTTCGTCGTCAGCGTTTGCGGTGAAATTGCAAGTTTTAGCATTGCTCATTGCAACGGGACCTATAGCGTTTCTTTTGCTGTTTGCCCCATCAAGTCTTATAACGTCGAATCTGATAGTTTTACCCTTGCAAGCATCGCCTAAAACCAACGTAAGATCGATGGTGATATCCGCGCCGCCCGCGTTCGTAAGATAGATATTGCCGTTTTCGTCTTTAGCAATGTTGGCAGCCTGACCGTCACCGACAGTACCGACTTCGGACATAGTCTTGAATTCAACCGAAAGAACGGTAGCATCGAATTTATCGGAGTCTCTTACGACAAACTTCTGCCCCTTTGCCAGACCAATCATCTTAATAGATCCGTTAGGATATTCACTCATTCCGAAACCGGGACATTTCATAGTTCCGAAACCGAGGTGAGCCATACCTTCTTCAACAGACCAGATGGACGAAGCGTCCATAGTTCCCCAAGTGTTGATTTTAAGGGTAACGATTGCATAGTTTGCTCCGACGGGTGCTTCTGCCCATGCTTCATCGGTAAGAGTGAAGCCTACTTCCTGATAGTGGAAATCGGTTTTTGTTTCATCTTTGTAGAATCTGTCGTCGTTCTTGTAATCGACTTTGATGTGCGTCATGTTGTCTTCGCCGGTATAAACGGTTCCGCCTACGCTCGGAGTATCGCCCGCAACGGTCTTAAGATCGTAGTTAACGATTGCTTCTGCGGTAGCGGTGATAGCAATATCCGCATCTGCGCCATAAACGGTGTAAACGCCTTCTACAGCCATAAGAACTTCGTCGCCGTTCTTAACTTTAAGCAGTTTGTAGCCTTCATACGCAACTGCGGTGAATTCGTAATCCTCACCCTTAACAGCCTTGGAGTCCCCCGTGAAGTCAACGTGTTCGCCCGTAAAGGTAACGTTTACGTATTCGGTTTCGGGTGCTGCGGGAGCAACGATACCGGTTACGTAAATAGCCAACGTATCTTCTACCTTAGCAACGGTGTATTTGCCGTCTTTAGCGGTAAGGGTTTTTCCGTTAGCGGTAACCTTCATTGCGGACGCATCGTAGCCGGAGGCAGGAGTAATGGTAAACGTATAATCCTCTCCCGACTTAACGGTCTTTTCGCCGGTAATCGTATAAGCGGCGTCTGTCGAATAATAAACGTCGTATTGCGATTTACCTGCAGTTCCGCTATTATCGGTACAGCCGATAACTGCGAAACAAAGTGACATGGCAAGCACGCCTGCCAAAAGTAACTTTCCGATATTTCTCATCATTGAAATATCCTCCTTGTTTATTTTTAACGGGTTCTTCCCGCTAAATCCTTTTTTAATTATTTGCCTTAAATCAGCATTTCTTTACTTTCGTAAAGTTTATCGCCGTCATAAATAACGGTTTTTACTTCATATTTGCCGAATGCGAGGTTGATCGACTTATTGCCGAACTTTACGGTTTCTTGCGCGGCGTTTTCGGAATTGTTCTGAAGACGCATTGCATAGCCACTCGTCTGCCTTGCCATTTTAAGCGTTACGAACGATATGTTTGCGTTATCGACCGAAACGGTAAAGCCGTTGTCGTCTTTTTCGTCGATTGTCGGGAACACATTAAGAGCGTAGGGCTTTTCGACGAATGCGTCGGCATTCTTTTTAAGTTCATTTTCTTTCGCGGTCGTAAGGCGGAAAAAGAAATCTCTCTGTCCCTGATCGATTTTGGAAATGAATATTCCCTCGCGCAGCAGCGGCACTTTAGGAACGGGATGCGCGCAGTAAGTCGCCGTTTTAACGAGCGTGAGCGCGATTTTTCCGTCCTTATACGACGAGCCGAAGTTATCCTGCGTTACTATTTCGAGATAGTTGTCTTTTTCGGTTTCGAGCGCGACAAAGTTTTGCGCTATGCACTCTCTGCCGTCGTTGAACAGTTCTTCTTTACCGAATATCTGTTCGCCGACGTAACCGCCCTCGCCGACGTCAAGCGAAACTTTAATCGCTTTGGACGCTTCGTTCGGGAACACGTTTACGTCTATATCGACGTTCGTACCGTCTTTATAAATCTTGTAACCTACTCTTACTCTCGTAAGCCCAAGCCCGAAGAACGCTTCTACGCCGAGATAGATTTCCCCGTCTTCGATGATCTGAATTGATTTCATTCCGTCAAACACGCCGTCGGGGTTCTCGAGCAGTTTGAGTTCTTCGCCGTTATGACCGACGTAAGGTTCGTTCATACCCCAAGGATCGGGCGTATCGTCATATATTTCGGGTTTAAAGAATTTGCCTTTGCAGTATTCTTTTCCGCCCACGACGTAACTTTCGATAAGCCCCGTTTTCGCGCCTATGACGACTTTCTTTTCGCCGTTATCGAAAACGATATCTTCTTTTGCTTCGGGATATTTTTTTACGGGTAATATAACGGTTTTTGCCGTATAGCGCGTAATTTGCATCGCCGCGGGAGTTGCCTCGAACACGACCTTTTTGCGCCAGTCGATAGAAATGTTGCTACCCTCTTTTACCGTTTGCGATTTGAGTTTATTGCCTTTATCGTCGTATACTTCGATATACGAACGCTTTTCAATATAGTTTTCGGTAGGAATAATCGAAAGTTCGCACTCGATAATCTGCTTTTCGGCAGTCGCTTTCGGGTTAAATACCATAAGCGGATACGTGTTTTCTTCCGCAACCGGCTGACCTTTGCAAAGCGCAAAAAACGCGTCGGCGCGAACATTATTCAGTATGTGCAATCCGTGATTTATATAGGTAAAGCCGTTTTCTTCGCCCGCCCTTATCATATCGCCGGGCAATATGTCGTGGAACTGAACGTTGAGCATATCTTCCGTAACGTCTTTCAACAGTTCTGTCGGGTATTTATAAGAACCTTTAAGCGAAGCGATACTCGCTATCTTTTCAGCAAAGAAAAGCTGACGCTCTAAATTGCGATATTTCTTTTTAAGTTCAGCCATAGACGTATAGCAACCGACCATACACGGAACAAGCGAACCCGCATAAACCTCGGTGGGCTGAACGTCTGCAAAATACTCTTCGGGCGTGGAATACCTGATTTCAATGTCCTTACTGTTTTTTATCATTTCGGCAACGTCCGCAAGGTCTTTTCTCGACGGACCGCCGCCGTGATTGCCTACGCCCCAGCACGACTGTGCAATTTCAGCGTCGTCTTTTTGCCTGTCGATATCCTTTTGAATTTTTACGGTCGCTTTGCCGAGATCGGAATTATATTCGGTTATACGGCTTGCTTTTACCCTGCTGCCGTCATAGCCCTCCCAAATGAAATACTCTGCGGGTAATTTGAGTTGGTTCCACATATACTTGCCATACGGGCGCATGAACATGTACGAATCTTGTCCGCATTTGGTCAGAATCTGCACAAGCCCTCTTGAATGACCGAACGGATCGAAATTGACTGCGGTAGTAGGTTTAACGCCGAACTTTTCTTCAAAATATAATTCACCTTCGCGGATTTGCCTTACGATACCCTCGCCGCACGGCATAAGGCAGTCGGGCTGAAGATACCAACCGCCCATGATATGCCATTTGCCTTGTTTTACGAGTTTTTTAATCTCTTCAAACAGTGCGGGAGCATATTTTTCGGTATACTTATACAGCGTTACTTCATTATGGCAAAATATATAGTCAAAGTCTTTGGCAAGGTTAGCCGCGCTCTGGAAAGTGGATAAAGCCGCGGATGCGCCCTCTTCCCATTCCCACTGCCATATAGGATCTATATGTGCGTTGCAAATTAAATGTAGTCTTTTCATTTTGTAATTCCTTTTTCAGTTAAGAGTTATTTTCTCGTCGCAGACGAGAAAAGGGGTACCCCTTTTCGTTCGTTTTTTTATTTATTGTCAATTGTTTTATTGATTTGTATGCCTATTTGATTTATATACCTTTGATATATACGCCCTCGCCCTCGTCAAGCACGAGTTCGATATTTCCGTCGATCTTGCTTACGGCGGTCTTGCGAATCATCTCGTATTCGCCCGCAGGCAGAGTTGTTTTTACTTTGTTTTTATATGCCGAAGAAAGGTTCACGATATAGTAACGCGGTTTGCCGTTTCTTTCAAATACGGAAAGCATAATTTCGTTTTCGCACTCGACTTTTACGCCGTCGTCCGTATACTTGAACGCTTTCGGCAACTCGCCCGTAAAGATACATTCGCTGTCGGGCAAATCCTTGATTTCGTCTTTGGTAAATCCGTTGTAATACTCGCCGTAAGAAGTTACGCCTTTTAAGTCGCTCGATAAAATATCGTCTTGTATGAGCGCGAAAAATTCGTTGATTTCTTTAACCCAATCGTACACCTCGGCTTTGTTGCCGTTCATATCGATCAGCCCGCCCGCGCCATCTTCGGAGTATTTCATATCGGGGTTGGACGTGTAGTCTATCGGAAAACACCCCGGGAAATAAGCAAATCCGTCGTTACCGTAAGCCACCGTAACGTGCGCCTGTAAAGCAGTTTCGCCTTTGGTCATATGTTTTCTCGGCGTTCCCGTCATCCATTGCCCCGCTTGCATATAGTTGTAGAACTTGCAACCGTATTTGCGTTTTTTTTCGGCAAAGAATGCGTTCAATTCAAACAATGCAACGTGCACCGAAGTCGGAACTTCTTTCCAGAACCCCTCGAACGGATATTTATCCTGCGAGATAAACTCGAATTTTGCTTTGGATAAAAGTCCTTCGACAAGTCTATCGTAAAAGTTGAAACGGTTAGCAAACGTTATCGCCATATCGCCCGTAAGTTCAAACGGCTTTTCGCGCTTCGGCTCGCCGTTTATCGAACCTTCCATGCCGCCCCAGAATATAGCGTCGTTTATCGAGTAGGAGAAAAAATTAAAATGGAATTCGAGCGACGGATAGTTTTCATCGAAAACCTTCTTCGCATGGGCAACGCCATCGAAAGACAAATACCCCGCTTCGTCGCCGAAAAACACGCCCGCAAATGAGGAATAATCGGTATATTGCCCGACTTCTCGTATAAAACGCTCGTCTAATTTTTGCTTTGTTTCTTCCGATAAGTCACTCCATCCGAAATCGACGTATTTACCGAAACATTCCATCGTCGGCAAATATTTAATACCGTATTTTTCGCAAAGTTCAAGCGTTTTTAACTGCGTTTCTTTTCTTATATCGTAGCCATACCCGAAAATTCTGTTTATTCCGGCATCTTTCAACGCCTTAAAAACTTCATCGGTTAATCTTGACGGATACGGCAAATTGTCGTATTTGCCCGTCGGCGCGCAAAATATCGCTTGTATAAATTCTTTTTTCGCCATATTAAAACTTTTTACCTATGTTGTTTGCAATAAAATCTTCGACGGTATTGTTTGCGTCCGTACCTTCTCTGCAACGGGTTATACCCGCATTTTTGCAAAGAGTTCTGAATTCTTCCGTAAAATTCGCTTTCGCAGTAGATTTTGCTATATCGCCGCTGCCGAAAAGCGCAGTTTTTTGAGCGTCGGTAGAAACCGCGAAATACGCATCGAAATAATACAAAAACGAACAATACGATGACGCTTTTACACCGTAAAGCCTTTTTAGATACCTGTTCCTTTCCGAAGTTTTCAGCGTTTTATCGGCATTTATAGCCGCTATCGCATCGTTTACAAAGCCTATACTTTCAATATGTTCGGCAATCGAAATGTCGTGCAAATACTCGTTGCCGTGCCGAACGGGGTAATAATTCGGATTGTCGGCGTAATACCCGTCGTATGCGTCACAATATTTTTTAACGTACTCGGCTGCGGTTTTACCGAAATAATTATCGATAAACTCATTTCGCAAATCAATAGCTTTCAGCGTTTTATCCGCAGCCTTTTTGCTCCAGATAAAACTGCGCATTTTCGATTGCCAGATATTGTCCGCATCGTATGCGCCGAGAACAAGCAACATTTCCGCGCCTGCATCGGATATTTCATCCATAATTTTATCTATCGCGGCCATACTCGTTCCAAAATACGAAAGGTAATTATTATACGAAGTGTCATACAGCCAAATCATCAATGAACCGTTGTCATTACCTTTAGTAAGGTCAAACCAGCCCTTCAAATTATTCTTGTATGCGTCGAGTTGCCTTTCATCGGTAAGCGAATAACGCATATCGCTATAATCGGCATACCAGATACAAAGA
>CAVJNC010000021.1:2645-4002 GCA_963650905.1 Subdoligranulum sp. APC924/74 | reverse complement strand
CAAAGATCTTTATCGACTGTTACGCCGTTTTTGGGCGGTTCTTTCGTATATTCGTAAGCAAAAGTAATTATCTTAAATGCCCGTTTCTTTAATTTCGTGTCTGAACGAAGATTTTTGAGCAAAGCATCGCAAAATCTTACCAACATACCGCTTCGACCATATTTTTTCGCTGCCGTAACGCAATATTCGCACGTGCAATATGCGCCGGCGCGACCGTCTTCTTGTTCGAACGTAAAATACTCAATGTCTGTATTTTCAACAATGAGTTTTTTCATATTCTCGGTTACGAGCGACAAAGTTGACTTTTCATCGGTATTATACTCAATACCGTTTGTAAGACACGGCACAAAGCCGCCAACCGCCACATCATTCGCCGGGCAATACTCCGTTCCCCAATATTCTTCGCCGACATAAAAACGCGCATTATGCGTATCGGCACCGAGATATCCGAATGTCACTGTTCCGCCGTTTCCTTCGTCAAGAAAACCATACGACGAATTCATTAAACTCTTTACAGTAAACGAACCATCGGTATGATCGTAACAAGTATCCCAAGCCAAATAATGACGAATATTTACGTCGGGTTCTTCGACTATGTTTAATTTGTCGAGTTTAAGATCGCTTACTTTCGGAATGTACTCGCAATCTTCGGCATAAAACTCGCATCCCTCATATCTTAAAAAAGCATAAATACCGTAAAGCGTAGCGCGGTCGGAATTTCCGTTTATATAAACGATCGAGCCGTCGCTTTTAAGCGAATATC
This sequence comes from Subdoligranulum sp. APC924/74, assembly GCA_963650905.1. Classification (GTDB taxonomy): domain Bacteria; phylum Bacillota; class Clostridia; order Christensenellales; family Borkfalkiaceae; genus UBA10281. Next base: position 3,239 of record CAVJNC010000021.1, on the reverse strand, counting down.
CGTCTGAACCGAGATTTTTCGTTGCCGTCTGTAACGCCGAATTACCGAATCCGCTGTTTCCTATCGATATAAAAACGCTGTCGTCGGCATAGTTATCGGGGATTTCCGCTACCGAATAGACTTTATATTCATTATCGGTCATCTCCGTCAGATATTCGGCAAGAGCATTCGCATGGTCGATTATACTTATGTTCTTATTATTTACAACCACGGCATAAATTTTTTCAGCGGGGGTATTATCTCCGTCCGACGACGATGAATTGCCGTTATCGCCGGAAACGCCGCAAGAACAAAATATAACCGCGCAAACCAACGCGAGAACAATCAATGAAAGAAATTTACTATTTTTTCCAAAAAAAGTACGAACCATATTCTCTCGCTTTGCCATTCTAATCGGCATTCCTCATATTTACAATACAATTATAACACGATTTTAAAATTTCGGCTTGCTCATTTTAGTCTTCTTTTTGCTATTTTTAGTCGTAATTATTTTGTTGTTATTTAAAAAAAGTTCGAATTTATCTGGCATTTTAAGAAAATACCTGTCATTTTAGTTTAGAAGTTATAACTAAATTTTTGGAAATTTTATTCCTT
>CAVJNC010000021.1:0-2635 GCA_963650905.1 Subdoligranulum sp. APC924/74 | reverse complement strand
TTCCTTCGCTTGACCTTGCAGTCATTACGTGATACAATATGATTATGAGTGAAGACATAAAAAAAACTGAAACGCAAAAAAGTGTTGCGGTTTTTAAATCGGAAAAGGATTTTCTATCGCACGATATATTTCCGAGCGTAAAAAAAACACGGACTTATGCCGTTTTGCAATCGGAAAAGGACTTCTCTTTTCACATATGGACAAAACCGACGTCGTTTTACCATTCGCACGACAACTATATCGAAATATTCATCGTTACAGAGGGAAAAATCGTTCACCACATGGGGAATAAACAGACGGTTATGAAAACGGGTGACGCATTCATTGTTTTTCCCAAGCAATACCACAAGCATAGTCAATATAAAAATTACGAATCGCAACACATAAACCTGACATGCAAAATCCCGTTTGCGAAAGAATTTTTAAAAGTTTTGTTTAACGATGAAAACGCCAAGTGTGCAAGTCAACTTATTCACCTTAATTCCTCATATTTCGAAACGGTTCTGAATTTTCAGAAACTAATTCTCGAATCTCAAAACGAAGCATACTGGAACGTTTCGCTTAAATCTTTTATCATTTTCGTGTTTAGTCTGTTTTACGTAAACACAGACGACAACGGTATGCCCGACTGGTTGAAAAGTTTTATTCAGAAACTGAACAATATAAACCTTTCAAACGACTTTAAATTATCCGAGATATACAAAGTATCGAATTACTCGCAAACAACAATTTGCCGTGAGTTCAAAAAATATACCGGAACGACAATAGTTGCCTATATAAACGATTTACGTCTGACCTATGCCTGCAACCTACTGAAAAATACGACTTTTCCGCTATGGAAAATATCAAACGACGTAGGCTTTCAATCACAAGCACACTTCACCCGTCTTTTCAAAGAAAAATACGGAATAACGCCGCTACAATACCGAAAACAGTAAAGAACCGAATATAGATATCGGCGAACAATGCGCTCAGGCGCATGATTGCGCGTATTGGAAATGCTGCTTGAAACATCTGCCCGAACGTAACGTCTTTCAGATGTATCGCTGCAATAACAAATGGGAACTTTATAAACACGGACTCGTGTTTTTCAAGGATTTGCAGAAGCGCACTCCGCTTAATTTTCTGCAGTCAAAGCAAATGATTTTGCACTTAATAACCGAGGCACTTATGTCGATAAACGACTTATAGGCAAATTTTTATCAACTCTTTTCTATCATCTTTATTTTTTCGATTTTGAAATTCACAACGATGGCGAATCGATGACGAGTTTCCCGCTCATTAAAACAATGCCGCCCGAAGAACAGGAAAGAACCCGCAAAAACCTGCTTAAATACTGCGAACTTGACACGTTCGCGATAGTAAAAGAACGGCAGGAACTTTTAAGAGTTTCAAAAACTTAAATAAACAAAAAACGGCTCTACTGTCAGAACCGTTTTTTGTCGCACCCATACAACAATAATTTCCTATCATTTTTTATCTGCGCTGTTTATCAGTTTTATCATTTTATCGAAGTCGCTTTCATACAATGCCATTTCGCGTTTACGATAAATTTCAAATTCTTTCTCGGCTTTCGCCATCGCCTCTTTATGAGAAACGCTTCCGCTCCCCTGTAACAGTTTTCTGCGGTTGGCAACGATTTGCCGGTCAAGAGCCTCTATCCAATCCTTCATCGTCATCGCATTTTGTTCCATTGCCTGAAATTCGGCAAAATCCAAAAATTGCGATACAAGTAAATTCAATCTATTCAATTCAGTTTCGGTAAGATAATTTTTTGCTATCTTGACATCATCTTTCGTAATATATGAGCCTTTGAAATTTGTCATCCCGACAAGCGGCTTTTCGCTGTCTACTCTTTCATAGATTACCTCCGCAGCTGTATGTTCGTGTACGGCAAAGTGTAATTTATTCTGTACAGTAGCAAAGAATTTTTTCGTCATATCCGAACGGGGATCGTAATCTATCGCCGTCGCATAAATATCAGTCACCTGCTGATAAAAATTTCGTTCGGAAGAGCGAATGTCACGGATACGTTGAAGAAGTTCTCTGAAATATCTCGAACCGCCTTGCTTTAAGCGATCGTCATCCATCGTAAAACCTTTCTGAATATATTCGTGCAATCTTTCGGTTGCCCATCTTCTGAAACGAGTCGCTACCTGAGATTGAACCCTATAACCGAGCGCGATAATCATATCAAGATTATAATGATCGATGTTCCTTTTTACTTGGCGCATCCCCTCTTCGCGAACTAACAAGAATTTCTTGTTAGTTGCTTCGCGGTCGAGTTCGCCGTCGGAATAAATCCCATCGACATGCTGACTGATATTCTGTTGCGTCGTGTCATAAATTTCTGCGAGTTGCGCCTGCGTAAGCCACAAATCTTCATCGGCAAAACGAACTGAAATTTTCGTAACCCCGTTCTCATCTTGATATATTATGATTTTATTATCTTTTGAATCCATAATTTTTGCCTCGCTTATGTTTGTATTATAGCATAAAAACCCTTTTTTTTCAATAGTTTTCAGACTTTTAGGTGTGTCCTTTTGCGTTTATTACAGAAAATCAAGGAAACTAAACGGTACTTCTCTGTATTTATGCAAATTTTTTGCTTTTGATATATGCCGCACTTCTTTCC
>CAVJNC010000020.1:1957-22206 GCA_963650905.1 Subdoligranulum sp. APC924/74 | reverse complement strand
AACGCGGGGCGCGTATTTCCGATATCTCTCGATATTGCTTAATATATATTACAACGCCGATTGCGTTTTGTCAACATATCGATCGATATTATTTGCGCTTTTTGAAGAATACCGCGAAGCAGGCCGCGATCGCCGCAAACGTTCCGCCGACGGCAGACACGCTGCCTCCGCAACCGCCGCTCTTCGTTTCGGAAGTTCCGGTAGATTCGGTCGCGCTCGTCGATTCGGTCGTACTCGTCGATTCGGTCGTACTCGTCGATTCGGTCGCACTCGTCGATTCGGATTCGGACGCGCTTTCGGATTCCGAACTCCCGGCAGGCTTCGTTCCGTTTTTAACAGCCGCGTTGAAAGTTGCCGTGGCGGTTTCGAGAGCGGTCTCGGCTTCGTCGATTTCCGCCTGAGTCACGCCGTCTTTTTCCAAAGCGGCCTCAGCCTCGTCGATAGCAGTTTTAAGAGCGTCGTGAGCGGCTTGGGTTGCCCATTTCTTATCGGACTCGACGTCCGTTCCGTCCGCGCTTACCTTTGCGCCGTTCTTAGCCGTTTTAGCGGCTTCGATAGCGTTCTCGAGCGCGCTCGTGCCGACCATGGTCACCGTTACGGAAGCATTGTCGGGGTTGAGCGTAACTTCCCGGTCAATGTAACCGTCCGCCGTAATCACAACTTTAAGAACGTCCGTCTGACCTGCGAGAACGTAAGCCTTGCTTTCCGCGTTATAAACGAGTTCGTCGGAATCATCGGAATCGGCAACAAGCGTTGCGTTTGCGATGGCGTTGCCGTCCTTATCAAGCACTTTAACGGTTGCCGCATAGATTTTCTTCGTCGTCATGGCGATCTGCGCGGAATCGAAATTCACGTTCGCTTCACTCGCCTGATAACCGTCTTTTTCGAATTTGATTTTAACGTCGCTTGCGGAAGTTTCGCGGATACCTGCAACGGTATAAACGCCGTCCGCATAGGTAACGCTTACGCCCGTAAGTTCGTTGCCTTCGGAATCATACGCTTTAATAGAATCCGCCGCGTCCGTAATTTCTTTTTCTTCGTTGCCGTAGGCATATTTAAGAGTCATCGTCTTGGAGTAAACTCTTATCGCCGTGATAGCGGCGGTCGCGTCGCCCGCGCCGATCTCAGCCGTTGCGGTTTTGTAGCCGTCTGCCGTGAACGTTACCGTTCTCTTTTCGTTTGCCGAAACTTCGTAAATGCCGGAAATATTGTAAACTCCGTCGCCCTTTTCGGTTATTGTCGCATCCGGTTCTCCGGAGAAGAGGGTGGATTTGGAAACCGTCAGCGCGCTTGCCATACCGGTGACTTTATCGCCCCTGCCGTTCGTAAGAGTAACGTCTACGGAATATTTGCGGTACATAGTGATTTCACCGGTTTCGCTTGCCGTGGTGAGTTCGGTTTTGCCTGTTGCGGAATCTTTCGTCGCAACGACGGTGAGCGACTTGTTAACGCCTTTCACGGTGTAAGTGCCGTCGTTGTTATCGACGACTTTCATATAGGACGTAATATCATTCTGACCGTCGTATATTTTGAAAGTCGCGCCCGAAACGGGGTTGCCGGAAACGTCCTTAACGGTAACTGTTTTGTCATACGTGTTTTCTACGCCCAACGTTAACGACTGCGAAACGGCGGTTTTAGCCGCATAATCGACTTCAAACGTGCTTTCCACACCGCCTGCGGTTTTGAACGTCATTTTCTTGATTTGATCGGCGTTGAACGAAGCATATTCTATTGCGTCGGAAGTAATAACGCCGCCCTTGACGAACGAGACGGGATTGTCATCGCTGTCATAAGCCGCCGTCATTTCGGCGTAAAGTTTTTCCGCACCGTAAACGTCGTTTATGATAGTCTTTACTTTTACGCTCGGAACTTTTACCGTAATCGAGTAGGTGCCGTCAAATCCACACACGGCGAGATTTGTTTTTCCTTCGGCATTTATCCATACGGGATTTCCGTCTTTATCAATCAGGCTGGTCGGATTGTCGGTCGTCGCAGTGTTTCCTTTTATTTCATAAAGTTCCTGTGCGAGCGGATTGATCGTTTCCGTTTGTGTATCAGTACCATCCTTAACAAAATTCCAAAGTGTGCCGTTGAAATAAATTCCCCATTCTTGGGTGTCCTTATCCTTTTTAAGTTCGATTTTCAGATCTGCCGCTGCGGATACGTTAGTTATCTCCGCGCTGTCCCAAGCAACCTGACACCACTCTTTGCTTCCTTTTGCATTCTGGTAATTTATATATACCGAGGGATAAAGTTTACCGGTGTTGGCGGGGACAAAGAATATGCAAAAACCGTTTATCGGAATATTGCAAATCGCTGTGTTGCCTGCTTTGGGTGAAAAGATAACGCCGAAACGTCCTCCGTCGGCGCACTGAACTTTGAGGTTCAGTTCAATGCAATCGTTCTCGACGCTTACAAGTCCGCCGTGTTCCGAAGCAATCCACTTATTGGTGTCAATATCGTAAGTCGCGGTTGCGAAATCGTCGGACGCAAACGCGACCGTCTTATCGGTAAGGTTAACGGTTACCTCTTTGTTGTATTTATTCTGAAGTTTTACGGATTTTGCTTCGAAGTTCTGCGCCGTAACGAATTTATAGCCGTTATCGGTACTTTCGCTTGAAGTCACGGGATAAGCGTTGCCCGTTCCGTTCTCTCCGTCATACGCCTCGATGACTTTCGCTCCGTCGCCGTTTAAAAACGAAACGCCGGAAACGGTAGTTTTATTTTCATAAAGCGTAAGAGTCCTGCTATCCTCCAGTACATTCGCAGCGAAATAAGTGTAGCCGTCCGTCATAAAATCATCATCGGTAAACGTATAAGCATATCCCCCGTGGGAAAGACCGGATAACGTACTCCACAGTTTACGACCTTCGCTTACATAACTGCCGTCTGATAGACCATAACGCGTATAATAAAGATCATACTTAACCGTTCCTTCTTCATCCTCGGTACGTTTCAACGTAAGTTCGACTTTGGCATTTCCCGTAAACATATAAGTGTTGTCACTTGCAACCGGCGAAAGTTGCTTCCATTGGTAGTTGTTGTAAATTTCGGACTGTCCTGTGTGATAAGTCAGAAGGCTGACGCCTCTGTTTGTTCCGGCTCCGTTTGTGTCGGGGATTGTATTTTCACCGGAATAGAACCCTAAAATTGTCCGTTTCATATCACCACCCAATTGCGTTGATACGGTAACGCTTGCTTCGCCGTTAACGAATTTGAGTTTTCTGCTGAATTTTTGCCCTGCGGCGTAAGTCGTCGACACGGTTTCGGACGATACCGTGGGCGCGGCAGATTCCGTTGCGGAATCCGGATCGCTTGCGAAAGCGGAAATCGCCGCCCCCGCCATACTTAAGGTTAAGACCGCGGCAAGCGCGAGCGAAACCAACCATTTTGTGAATTTTTTGTTCATATTTTCCTCCGTTAATTTATTTTCTCCGCCGCTTCGGCGACAAAAGAATACCATTTTTTTCGTTTTTATTGTTTGTGCCTGCGATTGTTTTCATACTTTCCTCCATCGATTTGTTGTTCCGCCGCAAACGCGACAAAACGTAACCTGATCCTACATTTTTCTCCATTTCTCCTCCCGTTGAATTATTTTATCGGAAACGCGGGCAACCTTTTATTTGTTTCCGCGGCGTTTCTTTAAACCTTATTTGTTTCCGCAACGCTTCTTTAAACCTTTTTTCCGCGGCGTTTCTTCGTTAAAACGAACAGAACGCACGTCCCCGCGACCATAATAACGATCGCGATAATCTCCGCGATCACCGCGCCGTTGCCGCTTTCGGTTTTATCGGGAACGACCTCGGGCGAAGGTATCGTGTAAGTGAGTTCGGCGTTGTTTTCGTCCACCTTGCCCGCTTCCTCGCCGTTTACGAAAACGGTATAAGCCTTCGTCAACTTCGGGGCTTCGTAAACCTCGCCGTCGAGATAAGTCTTTTTCGTTTCACCGTCCGCCGCGAGCGTGACGTATGCGTCCTTAACCGAACTTCCGTCGGCGTTTTTCACCGAAACGCGCGCCCGATAGATTTTGCCCGTAACGTTCACCGTAACCGCTTTTTCTTCGGCGGAAATTTCCGCGCGATCGACTGCGGAAAACCCGTCCACGGACACGATATCATACGTTTTCGCCCCGTAAGAAACGAGCGCGATTTTGCCGTTTTCGTCCGTAGCGATTTTGCCGAAACCGAAGTTAACCGCCGTATCCGCCACCGCCGCGCCGTTATAAAGCACCGTGACTTCCGTAGAGGTAGATTTTTCCGTTATCGCTTCGAGCGTATCCCCGCTTAGCGTGTAAACTTCCTGCCCGAGCATTACGCCCTCGACTTTGAGCGTGAGGACGGTACCTTTTCCCACGCGCGGCACCGTTACGGTTCCGTTCGTCACCGTTCCGCCGCCTTTAACCGCGCCGTCGATCGTCCAGTTCACGACCGTTCCGTCCGGAACCGCCAGCGAGACTTCGCAATCGAATTCTTCCGAAAGTTTTACGTTCGACGACATACTGTTTCCGGAGTTGAGCCACACGTAACGCGTGGCCTTTCCCTCTTTAGAAATTTCGGCGCAGATTTCTCCCGTGACGTTTTTCAGTCTGTATACCGTGTTGCTTGCCGTAAACGTTCTGTCGCCCGCTTTAACCGTCGCTCCCGCTTCGGTTATGACGGTGGCGGTAAACGTTTTCGACGTGTAAATCTTCAGAAGTTCGCCGTCGTCGTTTTCGTCCGCGGCGATTTTCGCTTCGCCGTAACCGTCGCTGCCGACGAACCGGATTTCGCAAGTTCCAGTCTTTCCGGAAAATCCCGAAATTACGTATTCGCCCGTGGTAGCCCCCGCGGCGACCGTAGCCGACGAAACCGGCTCGCCGTCGCGATATATCTCAACGAAACTTTCCATTCCGGATAGTTTTTTGCCCGTGGTTTCGTCCACAAGCGCGACGGTAAACCCGACCTTCTTCTCTTCGAGTTCGACTTCGGTAAGTTCCGTACTGCCCGCCGCGATCGTTATCGTTTGATCCTTAAAGCCCTTGCGGGAGACGGTTACCGTCAGTTCCGCCGCGCAATCTTCTATCGAATAAATTCCGCCATCGGAAGTGACTTTAACGTGTTCCGTTATATCTTTTCCGCCGTTTTTCACGGTGAAACCGACTTCGTCGAGCGACTCTCCGCCGCCCTTAACCGCAACGCGATAATCCGAGCCGCTCACGGCGTTGACCTCGCCGATCTTCGCTTTTACGGAATATCCGCCCGCGGTGGTAACTTTGAGCGAGTCGATACGATTGCCCGCCAATGCCGAAAGCGAGAATTTTCCGCCGCTTACGGTCGCCGGAGCGAGCAAGGGAATTTCGCCGCCGTTTTCGTCGTAAGCCGCGCTCACTTCGTAACCGGTCAACTCGTCGCCGTCGCGGTCGCGCGCGTCGAGAGTTCCGCTCACGTCCTGTTTATACATCGTTATTTTTCCGCCGCTCTGCCACGTACCCATTTCGATATAGGTCTTTCCGTCGGAAGAATAGTCTTCTTCGGGAATGTAATCGAGCGGATTGATCGTTTCGCCTTCGGTCGTTCCTTTCTTACCGAATGCCGTCCCCGTCAGCAATTCGTCGTTTATATAAATCCCGCGCGTTCCGTTCACGGTTCTGACCGCCAACGTAAAGGTTGCGCCCGCGCCGACGTTGGCGAGTATCTTGTTTTTGATTACCTGCCCCCAATCGTCGTTGGCATATACGTCAATCGCCATATATGCGTTGTTGGAGTTATATATCATCAATCCGATGCCTTTCGTTCTGTTCTTCGAGGGATAACCGTTGCCCGCGTCCGTTTTGTTCAGGCCGAGATATGCCGAGCCGCCGCTCGGAAGGTCCGCCGCGATCGCGAGTTCGAGCGACGAAGTGGGCAGAACCGCCAACTTCGGACACGGAACCGTTACGCCCTCGACGCTTTTATAAGTCGTGTTTTTCACGGATACCGTCGTCTGAGCCGCCTCGGCGATAACGGGTTTCGGCGAGAACGCGGGGCATAAAGCGACCGCCGCCGTAACGATTGCCGCCGCAAACAGACCGCATATTGCGGCAGAGAAACGCTTTTTCATGATTTCCTCCTCCCCGCGACGGATACGACGAACATCGCCGCCGCCACTACGGCTAATATGCCCGCGCCGATTCCCGCGCCGACAAGCGCGGATAAAGCGACGTTGCTTTTGTAAATTTCGATCGTTGCGGCGCTTTCTCCTCCCGCCGTTTTTATCACGACGGCGTGCGTTCCCGTTCCGAGCGTTTTTATCACCGATTTGCCTATAACGATCGCTCCGCCTTCGTAAACGTAATCTGTGATTTCGTTTCCGTCCACGAGAATTTTATAATCCGCGTTGTCGATCTGCGCGCGCAGGGCGATCTCTTTTTCGCCCGCGTTCACGCTCACGCTTTCGGTGTAGAATTTATTCGCGCGGGTATCGGTAACCGTCACCGTGAAATCGCCGCTCGCGCGGTCGCACACGAGGGTAAACTTATAAACCCCCGCGGCGAGATTTTTGAAACAATCCGCTTTTATCGTCAGATTGCCGTAAGCCCCCGTGTTCCACAAAGCCGCAGACAATTCCTTGCCGTCCAGCAGCACCGCTCCGAGAGCCAGATTGTTTTTGAAATCGACGTTTATTTCGAGCGCTCCTCCGTCGGCAAGGGAATAAGTCGGTTCCGCGGTCACTACGGGCGGTTGCCCTACCGCAACGGTAAACACCGCCGCCGCGGTTACCGTTTCGCCGTCCTTCTCCGCTTTTATCGTCAGCGAATGGTTGCCCTCCTCTATTTCGCCGAGCGCCGCCGCCTTAACGGTGAGAGAGCCGTCCGCAAACGACCAACCGTCCGCTCCGAGCGCGTTTCCGTCCACCGATACGGCGGTTATGCCGTAAGCGTAAATTTTTGCGTCCGCTTTAAGGTCGCCCGAAAAATATTCGCCCGAAACGCCGACGACGGGTTTTCTGTCGTCTATAAACGTGATTTCCGTCGCGTTGAGATAACGGTCGGTTTCAACGACCACCGCCGTTTTCCCCGCGGACATATTTTCGAGAGCGGCATAAGAAACGGTGATTTTTCCGTCCTCGAAGACGAAAGGAACGTAGTTGTCGCCGACGCGGACGCGAACCGCCGCATGACAGTTAAGATTCACGTCGAAAACCAACGGTTTTTGCAAGCCGAGGTCGAACGAGCCGAGATCGGCTATCCGCGTATCGGTCACGCCGACGACGATCGTCGCCGATTTTTCCGTCGTTTTGTCGGCGGAAAGCCACGTCAGTTCGAAAGAAATTTCGTTGCCGGCGGAAAAGCCCGCCGATTCGAGCCAACTGCGCGCGATCGTGACCACGTTTCCGTCTACGCTCGCCGCGGGGAAAGTTTCTCCGCCGCGTTTTACCGAAATTATCGTGTTATCGTAAACGTAAAAAGGAATCGCGAGATCGTCGGGGAACCCGAGATCGTACTCCGCGTCGTCTGCGCGCTCCGGCACGCGGCCGTCGCTCACCGTCAACACTACCTTCATGCTGCGTTCGTTCGTTTTTATCACCAGAATATGCTCGCCGGACGAGAGAGCCGTGACCACGTCTCCGCTCAGTCTCACGGCGCGCAACGTCTTTACGTAAGCCGTTTCTTTTCCGTCCAGCGTGACAGATTCCACGTTTTCGTCGTACCATTTGCCGGAAACGTCGAAATTGTCTTTCACGTCGGCTTTATCTATTTCCGCCCGCTCGGCGACGCTCGCCGCGCGACTGTCCGTTTTGACGATGATAAACGAAACGGAGTTACGCGACGTGGCAAGAGTGAATTCGTTGTTCCCGTAAGGCAGGGATTCGAGATATCCGAGCGTGAAAGCGATATTGCCGCTCATCGTGATATCCGCGGCGTTTTTCGTGATGTTATATGCCGCCGTCTCCACGGGTTCTTCGCCCTTGTCGAGGCCGTAGAACTCGGAATCGTACCATATCACGGGCAATTCCAGACCGCTTTCGAGAACGGCCGCGTCGATTTCTCTTTTCGTAAAGCCGAGCGAGGGATTTCTGCTGTCCGTAACTTTGATCGTCATCGACGACGACTCGCTCTTCCCTCCTCCGACTTTCGTTCCCGAAACGGAAAACGCGTAAGAACCGTATTTCAGATTCATCAGATAATCCTTGTTTACGGTCAGGGATTCGTCGGTCAGAGCGTAATCGTCTGCCGTTACGGAAATTCCCGAAGCGAACGTAAGATTGCTTAGCGTATGCTTATCGAAAGTAAACGTAACGTCGTTCGGAGAAGCCTTATCGAACTCCAGAGAAGATACGGGAACGGTAACCGTTGTCGTATCGGTGGTGATAACCCTGAACTTCGACTGTCCGCCCGTGCTTACGATATAAAAAGTACGCGCGTCTCCCTCCGCCGTTCCGAAAAGCGATTCGTTCAACGTTATCGAATTCGCGCCGATCGTACATTCGCCGCCGCCCAGTTCTTTTCCCGAAGAATCGTAAACGCCGGATATTTCCGTACCCATCGATTTGACCGGAACGTTAACCGAGTCCGGACTCGTCGCGAGATCGTATTCGACGTCGGAAGCGGAAGCCTTGGCGTTGACCTGAACGTCGACGTCGTAAGAGGAGAAATTGTTGTGCGTTCTCAGACTGAAATACGCTTTTTCGAGAGACGGCAGTCCGAAAGTTCCCATATCGTTGTTTCCGAGCGTGACCGATACCGAATTCGTCCCGAAACGGAACACGTATTCGATTCTTTTCGTAATGCCGGAAATATCGGGAATGCTTCCTTTCAGTTCGCCTTTATCGAAAGTGTTGCCCATAAAATGGCCGTCTTTATAAAATCTCATCAGAAAAGCGGCGTAAGCGCCCGTTTCCGTCGATTCGTGGTATTCGTCCGGTCCGTATTGTTTGTCCGCCACGTCCGTGCCGAGCATAAGCGACAACCACGTGTCGCCGTTATCTGACAAACCGTAACCGCGCATCGCGAGCGAAATCCGCACGACCGAACCGTTTTTGACGGCGATCGGATCCATACGCGCGACCATGTTGTCGGGATTGTTGCCTTTTATGTTATATAAACCGTCGCCGAGATCGGTGAGAACCGAACACTTGTCGACCAAGGTTACCCGAGAAACAATTCCGCCGTCCGAAACCGCGCCTTTCAAAGCGACGCCGCTTCCGGTAATTTTCAACGTCGCTTTCGTCGCGACGCTCTCGCCGAAAGAAATCGAAATCTCGTATTCCGTTTCGCCGATCTTGGTCTTATAAGAAGAACCCGTCCACCGGAAGTCCAGCGAAACGCTGCCGGTCGCGGTTATATTCTCCGCCACGACTATGTTTTCGCCCGAAGCGGCTTTCGCCGTTACGTTCAGTTTGTCTCCGTCGAACGCGTAAACTATTCCCGCGCCGTTTTCGGCGATGAATTCCACCGCGCCGCAGGGCGAAGTCAACTCATACTCCGCCGCGAAACCGAATCTGAACAATCTTTTTTCTTCTTCCGCTTTGGCGGAATCCGCTTCCGGAGCGAAAGCCGCCGCCACGCTCAACGCGAGGACAAGAAGGAGAAGCATTATAAAATTACGTTTCTTCATACCTTGAACTCCGCTCGTTTATTCCAGTCGAAATCGGGGCATATTTCATAGTTGAGCCATTTGTTCGTCGCCACGACGAACCCGAAATCGGCTTCTCTTTTGAACCCGAACGTTCCTTTTTCGTTGTCGTAACCGAACACCGTGACGTTGCGGCAATTCCCGCAAAGCAATTGCTTTATATACTCGGTTGCGGATTCTTCGTCGGTATAGCCCGCGCAATATCCCTCGGCGTTCACGTATTCGTTAAGCCCGGGCGCGTATTGAGCGACCGTGGATTCGAGTTCCTCCTGATCCCATTGGCAGGTAATCTTGCTCATGGTCCACCCGGGGGTGCAGTAATCGTTCACGGCAACCCAGAGCGGCGGAACCATCGTATCGTAACGCTTCAGCGCCGAACCTAAACTTACCTGATGCGAATATATGAGATGACGGGGTATTCCCGCGTCGTAAATAGTCTTGGCGATAAACTCTATAAAGTCGTGCATCACGCCGTAAAGAAGTTCTTTCACGTAATCGTCAACGAGCATATCCGCTTCGTCGGCCTCTTTTATGAGCCGTTTCTGATCGTAACCGAGGCTGTGCAACGCGCCGTAACCATACTGCGCCCTTTCCCAGTCCTCAGGCAAAGTCATGCCGGCTCCCAGAATACTGTCGGAAGAATAATCGGGAATCTGCGTTTCCCAACCGATATTGCAACCGGCGAAAAGATATTCTTTGCCTTCTTTCTGAAGTTCCCTGAGATTTTCGACGAGCGGCGCGATAAAGCCTTCTTCGAGTTGGCTTTTCAGAAAAGCGCGGAATTCGGGACTCGCCATATTGGGAACGGCTTCGGTCTGCATCTCGGTACCCCAGTTGAAATACCAATGCGGCACTCTGCCGTAAGCGCTTTCTCCGCCGTAAGTTTCGCCTTCCACGGGGAACTGCGTCCATTCGCACATTTCGGGATGTTCGTAAAATTTAATTTTCGCGCCGTTTCCGAAAGCGGACGTGTAATTGGTCATATCGTCCAGTTGGAAAAACACGGGAATGTCGTATTCTTTCGCAAGCGCGAACGAACCGTTCACCTGATCCCTGATTTCCTCCACGGACTGAGTGATGAGCATAGGTCCGGGCGTTCCGAACGCGTACATACGCTTGGAATCCGCTTTGTTATCGGGATGAAGTTGCTTCATTCTGATAAGATACGGCTCTATGCTTTGCCATTGTTTGTTGGTAACGACGAACGTCATGTACTGCACGTCGTTCGCTCCGCTATAAACGTATTTTTTCATATTATCCCCCGATCCGCAACCCGAAAAAAACGAGATTACGATTGCAAGCGACATCGTAAAGGCGATGACTTTCTTTAAAAGCGTCTTCATTCTTCCTCCTTCCCGCGCCGCGCGCTTTTACGGCAGACGCAGATATAAACGACCGACGCGGCTACGGTTCCCGCCGCAACCACGCCCGCCGCGACGCCCCACGTCAACGCGGCGTTCAGACTTTCGTCCCGTATTTCGTCCGCGGTGGCGGATTTTTCCGTGGTACGGTACTTTTCGGGAAGAACGTTATAAACGTCGTAAACGCAGAAACGCGTGGAATTTTCGGGAGTCAGGCCCGATCCTTCGTCGACGGAAAGAGTCTGCGCGAAACAAAGATACGTTTTCTTGTTTTCGTTGCGGTAATACTTCGGATAGTAAGAAGCGAGCGGATTGATTCCGTATTCGTTCACGAATTCCGAGTCGTTGATAAACAAACGGAGTTCGTAATCGTACCACACCAATTCGAAACGCAGAGAAGCGTAAACGTTCACGTCGGTGAGCGAAGTGTCGGCGATGATCGTTCTGATAGCGTGGTCATAACGCTCGTACGCCGCCAGACAGAACAATCCGTCCTTGTTTTTAATCGTAAATATAATTCCGTTCGCGCCGGATTTGTCCGTGTCGCCGTTTTCGGGAGCGTCGGACGCGGCTACGGCAAAGGAAATACAACAATCCGCGACCGAAGTGTTGACGAGATTGGTAATATCCATCGTAAAGCCGACGTAATCCACCGACAACTCGCGCTTCATCGCGCTTCTTCCGCAGATATAAGCGACGCCGTTTTCATCCACGGTCACGCCTTCCGTCCAATCGTCGGCGACGTTGCCGATCTCGCTTTCGTTAACGACGAAAACGTCTCTGCCCGTCGGTTCGTCGTCATAGGTTTTTCCCTCGATCGATTTTACCGTCACGGAACCCTCGCTTTCGAAAGCGAGGAAAGTCTTTCCCTGCCCGTCCGAAAAATCTTCCGTCGCGAATAAGCGAAGCGGATCTTTTCCGGCGATAAGCACGCGCGTTCCGCCGAGTTCCAGCAGGAAACCGCCGTCCGACCTCGCGCGCAGACGGACTGTTATCTCTCCGCCCGCCGTCACTCCCGTTTCGTATCCGCGAAAGAGCGAGGTTTCGCTTTTCGATTTCATATATCCCGCGGAGGCGACGTATTTGCCGGACGCGGTATCCAAAGTTATTTTAAAGCCCTGCGCGCCCTCGTCGCAACGGAACGCGCCGCTCTTCGTGAACGTTACGGAAACCGTTTTTTCCGCGGAAAGAACGGCGGTCAGTTTCTGAGTCGCCTGCCCTTCGGTGAGCCTCGCCGCAGACGAAAGCGTGACGGGAGTTTCGTAACTTTGAGCCTTATCGGCGTATAACCATTCGCTCCCGATATTTGTCGCGGCGTCGTCCGACGTCAGCGATTCGATTCCGATGCTCGCTCCGCCGCTGCACGAAACGGCGACGTAAGTGGCGTTCACGGAAGAATACGAGGTGCTTGTCACGCCGTTCGTAATATCGTTAAAGTCGGCTATAAGTCGTTTTCCGTCCGCTTTCACGATCACCGAACCGCCGTCGGCGGCACACACTTCCAACGAAACTTCGTCTCCGATCTCATACCCTTCGAGGCACGTTTTCTTTCCGGTACGGAGTACGACGAAAACGTTCATCACGACCGACGATTCGCCTTGTTCGAAACCGAAATACAACCCCCTGACGCCGCTTTCCGCGTCGGGAGTTTTTTCTCCGTCGCGCAAAAACGCAAGTTCCGTCCTGCCCGTTTCGGGGCGAGGAGAAACCGTCACGCTCAGATGCGTCGGATTGAGTTTTTCGCTATAGTACGCGTCGGTATTCAATGTCGAAACGACGCCCGAAGCGACCTGATTTCCGGATTTATCCGTCCAGACGCCGCTTTCTGCGGCCGAAGCGAAGGCAGGACGCGAAAGAAACAGACACAAAACCGCAAGCAACGTCGCGACCGATAATCCGATTCCTTTTTCCGTTTTCCGATATCTCATCATTTCCTCCTCGCTTTAAACGGTACGGGAAGCGTACTGCTTCTCGAAGAGCATTATTCTGCGGAAACACTCTTCCGCGAATTCTTCGTCTTTCGCTCCGACGGCGATTTCCGTCAGAGAATCCGCCGCGTTTCTGCGCCAGTTGTAGTCGTCGAGATTAACGCACAGTCCGCGACTGAATCGTCCGGACGTTTCCACGGTAAGCACCGATTTTTTAAACGTCACGTAAGCGTCGGAAACGATGCAGAACATCGCCATGGGATCGTGCAGAAAAATATAATCTCCGTGCAGACGCGCCAGTTTCATCAACGCCGCGATCACGGGGCTTTTCGCCGCCCTCATTTCGTTCACTTTCTCGGGGCCGAGACAGCAACGACGCGTGATGTCCAATCCGACGAACTTCATTTTCAGTCCCGATTCCGCGACGATTTTCGCCGCTTCGGGATCGCAACTGAAATTGTATTCCTGATAATTCATCGCATACGAGCCGCCCATGACCATAAGATAATCGATCTTGTCTTTAAGATCGGGGCGGGCTATAAGCACGCTCGCGATATTGGTCAGCGCGCCGAGCGTAAGAATAACCATCGGTCGTTCCGCTTTTTCGAGCGTTCCGATAATGAATTCGGGCGCGTCGTGCGGCTTCGGCGCGAGGTAGCGGTCGAATTCGTCGAGCCATTCGGGAACGTTGTCGTTTACGTCGATGGCGTCGTCGAACATTTCCCTCTGAACGATCGGGTGAGATAATCCCGTATGAACGGGGATATCCTCTCTCCCCGCAAGTTTAAGCAACATTTCCGCAATCGCGGTGCGTTTATCCGTGTTACAGAACACCGTCGTCACTCCCCTGACGTCGACTTCGGGAGACTGAAGCGCGAGCGCGAGCGCGAATGCGTCGTCGATATCGCTGCCGATGTCCGTATCGATAAGAACTGGTATAGCCATAAAATCCTTTGATTCCTTAAATTGTAGTATCGCGCGTTCCCGCGCCTTAATAGTATCGCGCGTTCCGCGCCGTGATAGTTTTACGCGTTTCCGCGCCGTGACCGCCGGACGGCGATCACATCTTTATCGAAGCGCCGACAAGCCCCTCGATGTAATATTTGTTCGCCGCGACGAAAAGAATTATGAGCGGCGAACTCGCCACCAGATACCCCGCGAACTGCAACGGCATGTTCGACGAATGTTCTTTGGTGTAAGTGAGGACCAATCCCGCGGAAATCGTCATATAATCGACGTCTTCGAGAACGGTCATCGGCCAGAGGTAATCGCCCCATATATTCACGAGCGTCATGATCGTCAGCGTGCCCATTATCGGCATGCACAGCGGCAACGCGATTTTAACGAAACAATGAACGTCGGTTGCGCCGTCTATCTTCGCGGACTCGAAAATATCCTTGGGTATTCCCTTAAAAAAACTCGTGAGGAGAAACACTCCGAAAATCGGACCGGTCGTCCACAGCGGAAGAATAAGCGAAAAACGGTTGTTGAGCAATCCGAATTGCTTATATAACTGTATGGTCGGTATGAGAGTGAGAATCCCAGGCATCATAAGCAGGGCGAGAATCATCGAAAAGAAGAATTTCCGCCCGGGGAAGTCGATCCGCGCGAACGCGTAAGCCGACAAACCCGCTATGACGAGCAGACCGCCGCCTCCGAACACGCCTACCGCCACGGTATTGAGCATGTAACCTTTGAGTTGAGAGAAAGCGTCGGATAAATTGTAAATATTCAGCGGAAACGTCGGGTACCACATGGTACTCGAAAACTGATAATCCAGTTTGAAAGCGTTCCACACGCTCATGGCGAGCGGGAAAATCATAAGAATCAACAGAAAGACGATCACCGCGTTGAGAACGATCTGCGAGACTTTTCCGATTCTTTTTTTCTTTACCGCCGCGGCGGCGAGAACGTTATCGTTTGTTTCAGATTGTCGCATAACCGCCTCCTACTCGCCCGCGTCGGGCCGTTTCGCCCCGAACACCTTGAACGTGATGATCGTCAGCAAGCCGACGAACACGAACAGCAACGTGCCGATCGCGCAGGCGTAACCCATTCTTCCGTGAGCGAACGCCTGCCGGTACATATAATACCCGGGGACCATGATCGCGGAATTCGTTATGTCCGGATCGACCTTGTTGGAGTTCGCCAGAACGACCTGCATGCCGTAATTCTGGAAAGCGCCGATAACGCCGAACACGACGAAATATCTTATCTGCCCCATAAGGGCGGGCAGATGAATAGAAAAAATAATGCGCATCGTTCCCGCGCCGTCGAGCCGCGCCGCTTCGATCACTTCGCCGGAGATATCCATCAGTCCGGACATGTAAATAAGCACGCTCGTGCCGCCTACCCACGGGAATCCCATGAAAATCATCGCGAAAAGCACGTATCGCGAATCGTTGAGCCAGTTTATCTGCGAGGGAATGCCGATCGCGTTGAGCAACGCGTTCAATAATCCTCCGTCCTGCTGATAGATGAACGTCCAGATATACGTCGAGATGACGCCGGGGGCGATGATCGGCAGAAGGACAAGCACGCGATACAGAGATTTAAGTTTCTTGTTAGTCACGTGGAAAATAAATTCCGCCATGACGAGAGGAACGAAAATTCCGATGATAAGGCTCGGAACGCTCAGAATCAGCATCGTCGGAATACTGTCGAGAAAAGTCTGATCCCGGAACAATTCCTTATAGTTGTTCAATCCTATGAAAACGCCCGAATTCGCCGAATCCCAGTCGGTAAACGATTTGACGATGGCGAGGATGGGCGGATAGTATGCGAAAAGGATCACGCCTATCATAAGAGGAAGGATAAACAAATACCCCGTGCGCCCTTTCCATATTCGCTTGGCGAGAGTTATTTTATTTGCTTCGGTCATAAATCATCTTCTCCTTATCCCGACACCACCGGCAAAACGAATTCGTGCTTCGCTTTGACCATGATGAATATCGAATTGGATTCGTCCGACGCGTAAACGGGAATATCCTTTGCGGGAGAATATAACGTCGCCCGCCCGGGGTAAAGCAGGAAAGTTACTTTTCCGTCCTCGTCGGTCGTCTCGCGGTAGGAGAAAAATCTCCCGTTACCGTCGCAATAAATAAAAATATTATGCCCTTCCACCGGCTTTCCGCCGCGGGTGAGACGATAGGTTATTTCGACTTTCGTGCTTCCGTCCGCAACGGCGGTCTCGGGCGTGCATTCCACCATTTCGAGACAAAACGTCTGAGCGCGGATCGCGTCGAAAATCCACATTCCGGCGAAAATCAGAACGATTACGCCGATAACCGCCCATTTTACGGGTATCTTTTTCCGCCGCGCGTCGCGCGGGACGGAAGAAATCGTTTCTTCCGGCATATCACGCCACCGTCAGGTCGATTTTCAACGCCTCGGCATAGGCTTTGGCGTCTTCAACCTGTAAATCGTTCCACTCTTTATAAAAATCCGCGTCGGATTTTTTCCCTTTCACCCATTGCGCGAATATCTTATCCAGAGCCTCGCCCGCTTTGGAAGTAAGGCTCGTCGGCCACGTGTATACGGAGCCTACGGGGAAATAACAGTCCTTATAAACGGAGTTGTTGATGATTTCCGGAAGAGCGACGCCTTTGATCGCGCCCAACGACGTGTTGGATTCCGAAATCATCGCGCTGTTGGATTCGTAAGTCGTGAGATATTGCAGGAATTTGAGCGCGTATTCGAATTTCTTCTCGTCGAATTTGCCGTTTATGCAATCGCCGTTTTCATAAAACGCGGGTTTCATCAGATTCAGTTCGAGGTCGACGTCCGGCTGATAGTTCGCAAGCCCTTTCACCCACGTCGTCTCGACGTATTCCGAATCGGAATCGTCGATCATCGGAGCGGGAGCGAGGTTGAATTTATAATTCTTCGGCGTACTGTTCTGATCCGAATATTCCCAACTGCCCGCGTGATAGAAGCCGGATAAACCGTTCTTCCATTCTTTCGTGTCCTGCGCGCTCGAAGTGTCGCCGTTTTTGATTTTGCTCGAATAGTAAGTTTTGATTTTGCCTAAAAGTTCGCGGGCGTAAACTTTATCCACGGGATTGAACACGCCGTCCACTATCCCCTGAAGTTTTTCCTGCCCCGAGACCTTACCGTCGCCGTCCTTGTCCAGCGTCGATTCGAGTTTCTTCATATAAGCCGGACCGAGATTGAACTGGAACAACCAGTTTCCCGCCGTAAGAGTCGCGTTCGGATCGGTAATCGCCTTATTGGACGGGTATCTCGCCGTCAACGCGTCGACCGCGTCCATATAATCGTCCCAGGTAAACTTTCGGGAAACGCCGATATATTCTTCTTTATCGGTCGGCGTGGCGGAATCCATCAATCCTATATCCGTCATCAGCGAACAGTTGTAATAAACCGCGCTCGCCGTGCCCGCATAAGTGGCTATCGGCACCGCGACGATACGACCGTCGTAAGTACGGATACGTTCGAGATCCCAGACGTAATCGTAAAAAGCGTCCTTCCACGGTTTGCCCTTCAGTTCTTCGTTCGTTTCGAACGGATTCGGCTCGTTGAGATACTCGGTGAGATCGATATAATAATCGCGGTCCTGATACGCCGTTCCCCACGTGAAAGCGATCGCGGGGCAAGTTCCCTTACTGATCGCGTTTATGAAATAAGACGACATTTCTCCGCTGATGTCGGACGAACTGCCTATGCTTTTGGTCCTCGCCCACTCTATCTCCACATCGGGATAAAGTTCCATGAATTTCTCCGCGATGACGCGCGGAGAATTGTAGACCGTCGGCGTGGACGCGGTCGCCGTCGTATTGATCGTCGGCATCCAGCCGTGCAGATCCACGATCAGTTTCACCTTATCGCCGGACGTGTTATCGGAGCCGCAAGCGCACACCGTAAACATCATAGCCATCGCCATAAGACATGACAAAATTTTTTTCATCGTTTTTCTCCTTTTTAAAAAATGCGATATCGTTTTCTTCATATTTTCCTCCGTGTTTCCTCCGTCATACGAATATTTCCCTGCCGGTATTTTCCTCCGTCATACGAATATTTCCCTGCCGGTATTTTCCTCCGTCATGCCGGACAGGAATAAAACGGACCTCGGTCCTGCACCCGTGTTTTTGATTAATACAGCGTTGCGTTCGCGTGTTATACGTATAAGCATTAACGCGCTCACGCGCCTTGTCTTACCCGAAAACATGTGCGCAAGGCTTGCCGGCATACGTCTTACCCCCGTTTTTCATGGTCCGTAACCGGCGTTTAAGGGGATTTCTTTGCTTACTTTGTAAGCAAAGAAGAGGTACCTCTTCCGTGGTCGCGGAGCGTAAGAGCCTGAAACAAGCCGACCGGATATTCCGTCCGTCGGCGCGATCCGCGTCGTCTTATCGTACCGCTTTTAATCGTTTTAACGCGTTTATTATGCCACCGCAGACGACCGAAGTCAATATCGTTTTGGTTGAGACATTTGAGTTTTTGGCTAAATTCGTTTTCCGAGGGCTTGACAAAAGGGCGTTTTTGCGATAGAATACGGTCGGGAGGGAAAAGATCATGCATTCCGTACACTTCAGTTATCTTTATAATTACGAACATCGGCCGGGCGGTTACGTTCCCCCGCACACTCACAACATTTACGAATTGGTTTTTTACAATATCGGCAACGGCAAATCCAATACCGACAAGGGGATTTTCGATTTCGGTCCCGACAAATGCATCCTGTATTCTCCCCTCGTAAGCCACGACGAAACGCACGAAAATTACACGAACGTGGATTGCATAGGCTTTTATCTGGAGAACAACCCCCTTCCCACCATGGGAATCGGCAGTTCGACGAAAGAACTTTTCGACCTGAAAGACCGCTTATGCCGCGAACTTCGCGACCGCAAACCGAACTATTCAGATATGGCGGACCTCATCGTCGGCGAAATCGTAATCGATCTGCTTCGCCGCTCGAACATAACCGCCGACCAGCAACCCGCCTCATGCATAGGCTACGTCACGAAATTCATCGACGAGAATTTTTATAACGACGTGGATATCAAGAAACTGGCTATGATACAGGGATATTCTTACGAACACTTCCGGCATATGTTCAAGGCTCATTGCGGCGTTTCGCCCAAACAATATCTTATCCGCAAGCGGCTTGAAACCGCCGAACGGATGCTCGTCACCACCGATATTCCGGTAAGCGACGTCGCCCTTCAGAGCGGATTCGACAACTTAAGTATGTTCTCTTTCATCTTTAAAAAACATACGGATCTCTCCCCTTCGGAATACAGAAAACGCAATACGGCAACGTCGCTCGCCGCGAACGAAGAATCCGCCGCCGAGACCTGAACGTTAAACTTAAACGCTGAATTTAACCGTCGGATTGAAACGTCGGACTAAAACTCCGGATCGAAACGTCGCGAATTCGGAGCGTTACGAATTATAAGCGTTACGACCTGGACATAAAAATATCCGCCCCGCAGGGCGGATCGCGATGACTCATTTATCTAAATTTCATTTATTTTCACTAAATGCAGGTCTATAAGCCGATTATCGGCATATTTTACTCGGCATCGGCGAAATAATTCATTCGTCGTCCGCGGCGGGACGGAGATACTTTTCCTTTATTCCCGCCAGATCTTTGAAACGTTCCGCGCCCGCGTTGAAGGCGAGATAAAGCGCGGCGGTATCGTAGCGCGCGTCATGCCCGCCGACGTCGCCGACCGAAAACAGTCCGACGGTTTTTCTCGTCACGTCGTAAGGATAAATATCGAGAAATTCCGTGAGTTCGGAAAGTTTCGGGTATTTATACCCCGCGTGATTTTCCCTCGGGAGTTTCATCACGTTCGTGAAAAACTTCATCGTATCGAACTCTTGCTTATAGCGGAAACGCCTGTCCTGATAGCAGAATTCCGCTATCATAAAATTTATATCGAATTTAACGTTGTGCGCCACGATAAGATCCGCCGAAGAAAAATCGTCGTAAATCTCGTCGATATCGCACGAAAAAGTCCTTCCGTCCGACAAAACCGCAAGTTTCTCGGGCGTGAAACCGTGCACCGCGACGGCGGACGGCTCGATATATTCCACGGCAAAGAAAAAATTTTTCGCCGTCGTTTCCGTTTCGCTCTGCATCACGTAAGAAAGTTGAATTATCCTGCCGGGGATCAAACCCGTCGTTTCCGTATCGAAAAATAAAATCATACACGGATTATAGCATATCCGTCCTTTTTTTGCAAGAACCCGCGCCGCTTCCGCGACGTTTATTCCGTCGGAAAACGTTTATTTTCACGGTTCGGCCATAATCGAGTTGATTTTTCGATAAAAATATTGTATAATCGTATCGAAATCGCGCCGTTGCGGTCGCGTTTGCGTTTTTTAAGGAAAATATGGAAGAA
>CAVJNC010000020.1:0-1947 GCA_963650905.1 Subdoligranulum sp. APC924/74 | reverse complement strand
TGGAAGAAATCTTGAATTTTATCGCGGATAACCGCGTCGTAACGATAATTCTCGCCGCGGCAGTCGTCGCGGCAGTCGTTGTTCTCGTAATCGTATCGGCAAAGAAAAAACAGAAAAAGCGGGACAAAGAGTACGCCGAAATGTTCAAAGAAATACCGATAGTGAACGACGCCGGCGAGGAAAACGCCGCAAACGAGGCGCGCCCCGAATTCGCCGTTCACGAAATGGACTGGCTCAAGGGCGAACGCGGATTCGAAGGCGTTCTGCGGACGAAACTTCCGCCCGTAAAAGAGCAAGCCGGAACCGTCGGAACGGACAACGCCGAACCGGACAACGCCGAACCGAAAAACGCGGAACCTGAAAACGCGGCGACCGCGACGGGCGAAGCCGCGAAAACCCCGAAAAAACAAAAGAAAGCCGACAGAAAAGCCGATAACGAACCGAAGAAAAAAATTACGACGGAAAGCGACAAGAAAGCGGGCGCGGTTTTGTCCATGCAACTTTCGATCGACGATTTTGCCGGAAAGAACGCCTCGTCGCCTGACGACGCGAATGCGAACGCCGCCGCGCCGGAAAGCGTTAAAACAGAAAATACGGAGGAGAAAAAAATGAAAAAAGAAAACGTTAACAGCAAACCCCTGAACGCCGAAACGAAAAAGCCCGCCGAAAAAACCGCGACGGACAAAAAAACTCTCGGCAAATGGATCATCAAAGAAAAGGGCGACGGAGAATTCGTGGCGTATCTTTATGCGAACAATAAAGAACTCATGCTGACGAGCGAAACTTATTCTTCTTTCGACGGAGCGAAAAAAGGCATCGCGACGATAAGGAAAAACGCCGCCGTAGACGAAAATTTCACTTATTACCACGACAAAAACAAGAATTATTTCTTCAAACTCAAAACCTCGAAAAACCGCTTTTTGTGCGCGGGCGAAACTTACGCGAACAAAACGGCTTGTCTTAAATCAATAGAATCGGTCAAGAAATTCGTCGATTCCCCGCTTGCGGAAAAAGTCGAAAAGGACCATACGGTGATCAACTACACGCCGGGGCAGGACGCGACTTACACGCCTCGCAAAAACAGCGGCAAATGGGTTATTTCCGAACTCGACGACGAAACGTTCTTCGCTCAACTTTTCGCTTCCAACGGCGAATTGCTTCTGAGCAGCGAATCTTACGCTTCTTATTCATCCGCCAAGGACGCGGTGGAAAACATCACGCAGAACGGCTTAAACGGCAATTTCATCATCGACAGCGACAAGAAGGGAAGATATTTCTTCAAGATAAGAAACGCGCAGAAACTGACGCTTTGCGTGGGCGAAACCTATTCTCAGTTGTCCGCCTGCCAGAGCGCGATCGAAAGCGTGTTTGCGTTTTTAAAGACCGCGAAACTCGCGGAAGGGAAATAATTCCCTACGCTTAAAACGGCGTTATACCCAAGCGGCGTAGCACCCGAACGGCGTAATACCCGAATGGCGTAACACCCGAGCGGCGTTATACACGAACGACGTAACACCCGAGCGGCGTAACCCCGAACACCGTAACACCCGAACGGCGTAACACCCGAACGACGTAATACCCGAATAATGCAACACCCGAGCGGCGCACTCCGCCGAAACGGGTTACCACATAAGAATAATGTCGGAACGACAATGCCGCAGCAAGACGGCACTATGTCGGAACGACAATGCCGTAGCGAGACGACACTATGTCGGAACGGCGATTATGAACTTAATAAGGTTGAACTTAATAATATAACGCGGGCGGGAAAACCGAATGGTTTTCCCGCCCGCGCTTTCCTCGCATAAATAAAACCGCCCAAAAAAAACGGAGGAGCGTGGCGTTCGCGCTAACCCGCTTGCGAATCGCCCACGCTTTTCCGTCCGTCGTAATTTTTTTAGGCTCTTTGTCAAATGTTGGGGTGTAGTTATTAAAGAAATTTCGAAA
>CAVJNC010000019.1:0-22366 GCA_963650905.1 Subdoligranulum sp. APC924/74 | reverse complement strand
GTCCGGACAACGCTTTGAGCGCTTTAAGTCCGCCGTAAACGTTTGCGGGAAAGAACTTTACGGTGGTTATTCCGAGTTCCAACGCCTGCATGATTTCCGTCGGCGTTACGCACCCCGGGTAATACGGAATGCCTTGTTTACGAACATATAGCGCGACTTTTTCGGAAAGCCCGGGGCTAACGATGAACTTCGCTCCTGCGTTCACGGCGCGTTTCGCCTGCTCTTCGTTTATGACCGTTCCCGCGCCTATATTCATATCGGGAAACAGTTTCACGGCGAGTTTTATCGCCTCTTCGGCGCATGCCGTTCTGAACGTTATCTCGGCGGTATTTATCCCGCCCGCCCTCAACGCGGAAAGCATTTTTTCCGTTTCGTTTACGTCTTTAATCACCACTACGGGTATCAGTTTATCCATTTCAATCAACCCCGAAATATGCCGCCGCGTTGCGGTAACAAACGTCTTTTATAACTTCTCCGACAAGTTTTTCGTCGGTCGTCATCTCGCCGTTTTCCATAAGTTTGCCGAAATAATTGCACAGGATTCTGCGGAAATAATGATGCCTCGGATAAGACAAAAACGAACGACTGTCCGTCAGCATTCCGACAAACGCGCCTATATGCCCCGTCGCCGTCAGATCGTCGAGATGTTTGTTCATTCCGACCTTGTTATCCAAAAACCACCATGCGGGACCGTACTGTATTTTTCCGCGCGCTTCGCTTGACTGAAAGCACCCGATGAGAGTTATTATTTCACTGTTCATTTTCGGGTTTAAATTGAAGATAATCGACTTCGGCAGGCACTTTTCACTGTTTAATCTGTCAAACAGAAGCGACATGTTTTTAATTCCGTCCTCCTCGGAAATACTGTCGTATCCCGTGTCGAGTCCGAGCCGCGCGAGCATCTCCGTGTTATTGTTTCTCATCGCGCCGACGTGAAGTTCTGTCGCGATTTTATGCTTCGAATACAACTTCATGAGGAAATAAGCGAGGTAACCCTTGAACGTTTTCTCTTCCGGTTCGGTAATGATTTCGCCTTTTCTGCGTTTTCGGAACACCTTTTCCGCTTCCGCTTTTTCCGCCACAGGATATACGCTTTCGAGCGCGATATCGCTCGCTCTGCACCCGACTTTTTTGAAGGCTACAAGCCTTTCTTCGAGCGCGTTTTCAAGTTCGTCGAGAGTTGCGATTTTATGCGTTTCTCCTTCTAAAAGTGAGATGAATTCGTTGTATTTTTCCGCCGCGATATTCATGATTTTATCCGCGCGGAAAGCGGGCATCACCTTGAACGAACAACCTTTCGTCGCGATTTTTTCAAAAGTCGAAAGGTCATCAAATACTTCATTCGTTGTGAAAATGAATTTTACGTTCGACTTTTCAATAAGGCTAATCGGCGTAATATCGTTGTTTTTAATATATTCGTTACATTCCGTCCAAATTTTTTCGGCGTTTTTTTCGTTGATTTCGAGTTCGCAACCGAAAAATTTTTTCAGTTCCACCTGCGACCAATGATAAAGCGGATTTCCGAAAGCCGTGCCGAGCGTTTTGCAATAAACGACGAATTTATCGTGATTGCTCGCGTCGCCGGTTATCAATTCTTCCGGCACGCCGTAATTCCGCATCAGCCGCCATTTGTAATGGTCGCCGCCGAGCCACACTTCCGCGATATCTTTAAACCGTTTGTTTTCTAAAATCTGCTTTTCCGAAAGGTGGCAGTGATAATCGAAAATCGGCATATCTTTCGCGTAAGTTTCGTATAACCTCGCCGCGGTTTTGTTTTCAAGAAGAAAATCATCCTTTAAATAACTCATAACGTAACTCCTTTTTTATAAAACGCTATTTCTCTTACATCTTCGCTTTTACATTTTATTTCACCGTTAATTGCAGCGATAATCGATTTATAGAGGGCTTTTTCATCCATCGAATACGCATTAAAGTCTATCCATTTACTCTTTTTTTTCGCCAAAAAATCGTTCGTGGAGATTTTAAAGGTCGGTACGAAAGTGGAAAACGGAGTGCCTCTGCCCGTGGTGAAAAGCACGATCTGCGCGCCGCTTGCCGCGAGAGCCGTTGCCGCGATAAGATCGTTACCGGGCCCATCGAGAACCGAAACGCCCTGTTTTTTAACCTGCTCGCCATAAGATAAAACGTCCACGATTTTTGTTAAACCCGCTTTTTCAACGCAACCGAGCGATTTTTCTTCCAAGGTGGTTATGCCGCCTTTTTTGTTGCCCGGGCTTGGGTTCTCGTAAACGGGGAAACCATTGTCCGTATAGGATTTTTTGAAATTTATTATCATTTCGCGGTATTTTTCGTACACTTCGCGGCTTTCGCATTTATTCATTAAAAGTTGTTCCGCTCCGAACATTTCGGGTACTTCCGTGAGTATCGCCGAACCGCTTTCTTCTATTATTCTGTCCGTAATTTTACCTACGAGCGGATTTGCCGTAAGCCCCGAAAAACCGTCGCTTCCGCCGCATTTGAGACCTATGCAAAGTTCGCTCATCGGGATATCTTCCCGCTTTAGTCCGCTCGCTTTTCCGCAGAAGTCTTTAAGTATTTGAAGCCCGTATTCTATCTCGTCGTCTACGTCCTGACAGTTGAAATACACAATATTATCTCTGCCATACGGTTTAAGATATTCCTTTACTCCGTCAAGTCCGTTGTTCTCGCAGCCCAAGCCTACGAACAGAACGAAACTCGCGTTCGGGTTAAGCGCAACGCCGCACAAAAGTTTCTTTATGTTCTCATTATCTTCGCCGAGTTGAGAACACCCGAACTGATGATTAAGTGCGAAAAGTCCGTCTATAACACCTTTAACGAATGGTTGAGCGAGTTTTTCGAGCCGACGGCAAACGTCGTTTACGCATCCTACCGTGGGAATAATATATATTTCGTTTCTTATCCCCGCCCGTCCGTTTCTGCGTTTAAAGCCCTTGAAAGTCGCTCCCGCTTTTATAACCGTTTCGGGATAATTCGGGTTATACTCATACTCCACGTTTTCATCTAAATGCGATTTTACGTTATGCGTATGCACCCATTCGCCTTGCTTTATGTCTTGCGTAGCCCTGCCGATAATCTCGCCGTATTTTATAATATCCTCGCCGGCAGAGATATCCCGCAACGCGAATTTATGCCCCGCGGGAATCTTGTCCGTGGCGGTGAGCCTTACGCCCACGTTGTCCTTTTCGTTTATTACGATAAAGTCTTTCATAAAATATCCGTGTCGCCGCTTCCGAGTTTTTCGACTATATTCCGAACCGCCGCCGCAAAGCCCTCGTATTCGGTTAAATCTTCGCCCCAGACCGTTTCGTCCTGCATAAATTTAATCACGCAACCGCCGTTTGCAAAATATTCGAGATATTTTTCATCGTCTTTCATTTCGATAGTACGGCTCGGCAACTTTGCATAATATTTTCCGTCCTCGCCTTTCGTCGTAATCTTATACAACGCCATAAGGCACGCGAAACCCTTGGTTAAATTCTCGGGAATTTTGCCGTACTTTTCGTAATAATCCTTAAACGACGGGAAATCTCTCGCTTTCCATTTGGATATGGAATTCAAGGCGATGCTCGTGAGCAGGTGATTAAGATACGGGTTCAAAAATCTCTCTTTCACGCTCTCCGCAAAAGCAGTCGTCGCCGCCGTATCGTCGGAAACGAACGGTATTATTTCCCGAGCCAAAGTATCGTTAACGAACTTATAGAGGCGTTTATCCGTCATACAATCATAAACTATCGTCTTCCCGAACCAAAGCCCTACGGGCACTAAATTCGTGTGACTGCCGTTTAAAACGCGGACTTTTCTCTTCTTGTAATATTTGATATCGTTAGTTAAAACGACTTCGATATTATGCTTGCCGTCTATTATATACTTGCCGATTTCGCCTTTGTTCTCGACTGCCCAGAGTCCGAACGGCTCGCCGACGGAAACGAGTTCGTCCTTCTCGCCGATAAGTTCAAACAAATGACCTTTGGTTTCTTCGTCTTTAGGATATCCCGAAACAATGCGGTCTACCAAAGTATTGCAGTAGTAGTTTTCGGTGTCATTCCACTTTCTGAAAGCCTCGGGCAGATTCCACAAGTCGATATATTTGTTTACGCAGGCGTACAACTCGTCGGCGTTGTCGTCGATAAGTTCCACGGGCATAAGATATACTCCGCCAAGCCCCGCGTTAAACCTTTCGAACAGAAATTTCGTGAGTTTCGCAGGGTAAGTTATATGCTCGAAGCCGTTAAAATCGTCCTCGGCGTTGAAGCGGATTCCCGCCTCGGTGGTGTTGGAAACGATTATTTTCAGATCCTTATCCTCGGCGAGCGAGATGTATTTTTCATAATCCGCGAAAGGCGAAACAACCGAGTTCAGAACGTCGATTTTATACACGTCTTCAATCTCTTTTCCGTCCTTCATGCCGCGCAAAACGATATGATATTTATTATTTTGTTTTTCAAACTTTTCAAGCGAGCCGAAAGGTATCGGTTTGACGATATCCACGGAATATTCGCCCGCGCCCTCTTTGTTGAGCGCGTCGAAATAGGCGTCCGCGAACGTCCTTAAAAAGTTCCCCTCGCCGTACTGTAATACTTTAATCATCTTATTATTTCAACCTCTTCCGGAGCGTTTATTTTACTTACGATTTCTCCGCCGACTCGTTTGTGTTTTATGGATATAACCCCGAAAGGCGTGGGATACGCGCCTTTGACTTCGTTTATTCCGTCGGGTAATACGGGAATGATTTTTACCTTTTTACAACCTGCGGACAATACCGTTACCCCGAGCAGATATTTCGTTATAAAACCGACGACGCCCGACGACCAGCCGTGGCACAGACTATGACGAAAACCCTTATAACAATAATCGCCTCTGTCGCCGTGAATATCTTCTTCGCCTTTTTTCGGGAACTCGTCTATTCTGCCCGTACCTTTTACCCAATCGATATCGAAATCTTCCCAGAACGTCGTCGCGCCCTTATCCAGCATTGCGCCGTAATATTCTTTCGCTATCGCAACGGCTTTATCTACGCCACCGCAAGCGGATATCGCGTCCAGAATATAATAAGTCATAAAGGTCGAAAATCCCTTCGATCCGCCGTCGGTCAGTTTACGCAACGTTTCTTCGTCGAACGATTTTTCTCCGAGAGCCTTAAATGCTGTCGCCTGTTTGTTATCGGGAGGGGGCAGAACGCCTTTTTTAAGCCGCGATTTAAGTAATAGCAGTTTATCGGCGTTTTTACCGAGCAATTTATACATATCTATTGCCCTGTCTGCCGCCATTATAAACAACGCCTTTACTCCGTTTTTACTATTATCCGATCCGCCCTCGTTACTGTTGGAATTCGGATGCGACGGCCAATCGAAAAAGTAACCTTTAAGATGCATGTTTCCGTCCTCGTCCACAAGCGCGTCGAGATTATCGAAAAGATCGGTTACATAGCCTATATGTCGCTCTATAAGGCGTTTATCACCGTTTTGCATATACCAATCGTAAAGGACGACGACAAACCAGAGCGAATACGACGGCTTATTGTTGATGTATTCCGGCAAGCGGTATTG
The DNA here is from genome assembly GCA_963650905.1 of Subdoligranulum sp. APC924/74. Taxonomy (GTDB): domain Bacteria; phylum Bacillota; class Clostridia; order Christensenellales; family Borkfalkiaceae; genus UBA10281. Next base: position 16,817 of record CAVJNC010000019.1, on the reverse strand, counting down.
ACTGACACAAAAATCGAGAGCGTCGTCTATACATTTATCGTAACCGTAACGACACGCTATCGTCGTCATTTCGGGGTGCATGTCGCCCATCCACACGAGTTTATCCCGCTTGATTCCGTCCCAGAGCATACTTTGCATACAAAGGTCGCAGGTTCTCGCCGCGATAGCGTATATTTCGTTAAGTCTTTCGTCGTTGCAGGTAAAGTACCCTTTCGGAGTTAAATCTCTGTGTACGAAAACCGCGACGACCGATTTGATATCGATTGCGTAACCGTCGGCGAAATCGAGTCTTACGAAACGGAAACCCGTATTACCGAACTCCATATCCGAGTGAGAACCGAGCGTTACGGTCATATCGCGTATCGCGTGGTCGTTACCCGCGTTCTTTTCGCCTGTTTCCGCGCAACATTCGGTTATGCTTTCGCCGAAACGGATACGGATCGGGTACAACACGTTTTCTCTTTTCCCGCAACGGGTTTTTTTCGTGAGTATTCTTACTCCGCCGTAATATTCCTTGCCGAAATCGAGAACAACGTAACCCTCGCCGTTCACTCTTACGAGCGACGGCTCGACGGTCGCGATTTGCAAAACCGTTTCTCTCGTTAATTCTTCGGCATTTGATATATCGCCTTTTACCGCTTTGATTTTCGTGGGAAATATATAATCTCTTACCCTGTTATCTCTTAACATTCATACCTCTTCTATCGAGTATTCAATCTCGTAAAACCCGTTTTCTTCTACTTTCGGACGCCATTTTTCAAGCGTTACGTTAAACCCGTCGGCAACGACTCTATACGCTTTTTTATCGACGATTTCGCCGCGTTCGCTTTTAACGCAGACCGTTACGGCGTAATTTTTACCTTTCGTCGCTCCGCTTATCTTCGGCGTTACCGTAAAACCGTTGCCGAATTTAACGTCCGTATCGTCGGAATAGCAAACGGTCGGCGCGAAATCGTCTTTCATGACGTAAAACGCGTATTTGGCGTATCCGTAAAAATCTACGGGCGGTTTTAAATAACTCGCGTCGTTTGCCCCGCCGGACAGACAACACCAGGTCATGCCGTCAATATCTCTGCCGAGCAGAAGTTTTATGATTCTGTCCGCCGAAAGCGCCTGATACGCCTGAGATATCCGCCAATCTTTTTGAGTAAGTCCGACGCCCAGCGCGCTCGTTTCGTCGCCGAGTTCGTAAGAATCGGTTTTTATATACTCTTTACATTCTTCCGTTCCGTCGTCCTGACGCCCGATAACGGCGAACTCCGTCATAAGATAAGCGTGTTTTTTACTTCCGAAAAGCGACGGCTGCGACTTCCATTCCTGTTTACGGAACGTATCCCATTTACCGCCGTAACCGAGTAAAATTTCGTAATTATGCGCGCTCCTTATAACGCTTTCGTCCGTCCACCCGAAAGAACTTCTTGCAGGGGTGAAATTCTGATCGCTTTCGCCGTCATCCTGATAATAAAACCCATCGTTTCCGTAAAGTCCTCCGCCGTAATAAACGTGCGACGACGGACATATAAGCCTCGTATCGTCTTCGGCTTTCACCGCCGAAACGAATTCGTCGAACATCGGATCGAAATTGAATTTATCCGCGTGAAATTCGTTACTGCCTTCCCATATAACGATACTCGGATGATTGATGACTTCTTTCATCTGATTACGGTATTCGTCTTTTTGTCGCCACTCGTTACCCCATTTGACGGTTTCGAGCGAGTCGATTAAAGCCGTAGTCCATATCAGGCATACGCCGAGCCGATCGGCGATTTCCGCAAACCGCCTGTCGTTCGTTCCGTAACCGAGCATATGAAGACGAGCGGTATTGCCGTTCATAGCCTTAATCTGCAACAACTCGGTAACGATTTCTTCGTCCGTCGGACAAACGTGGCTTTTGACTATGTTTTTATACGGCGGTAAAAATTGCATCAACAGCGCGCCTTTAAGGATAATCCTTTTGCCGTTAAGCAACAATTCGCCGTTCTTTTGTTCTATCGTTCTGAAACCCGTTTCGCAGACGATATCGTCGATCGGATTGCCGCGTTCGTCTTTCAATTCCGCCCTTACCGAATACAATACGGGATTATCCGTATTCCAAGGCTCGACGTTTAACTTAAACTCGCCTTTATATCCGTTTTTGACGGCAACCGCTCCGATTGAATGCTCTTCGCCCTTTTCGGGATGTATCTTTTGCAAAAACAACTCCGCGTTAAGTTCGCCTTTCGTCGCAAAAGAAATTTCGGCAACCGCTCCGCCGTCGTTTACGCTTTTTGTCTTCACTCTCAGATCCGAGGCGTATATCGCGGGAAGAATATCCACGTAAAAATCGCCGAGATACCACCCGACGTACGGGTCTTTGTTTCTGTGCCACGAATAATTAACTTCGGGCGCGCGGGGATTGACCGTAAGCATTATCTCGTTTTCGCCATTTCGTAAATAATTCGTTATATCTGCGTTGACGGCAGTAAAATCGGGTTTAATAAAAACCGTTTTACCGTTCACCTTTATTTCTCCGCACGGGTTTAACGTATCGCAATGCAAAACCGCCGCTCCGTTGCCAGAATAATTATATTTAACCCTCGCTATAAGTCGTTTATCGGCATTTTCGCAAGTAGCAATACAATAAGGCAAAGCCCTCTCTCCGATGAGCGTTTCCTCGGATTTTTCCTCTTCGGGAACGAAAAAATCGGTAACGGTTTCTTTGCCGACTATCGCTTTTAACGGAGCGAACGACCACTTTCCGACGGAATACGTTCCGCCGCTTATAAACAAAGTATCGACGGGTAAATCTTCGGTGTACAAAATATTTTCGGTTACCTTACCGTTAAATATTACCGAATACGAGTCGTCGCCGAACACGACGGAAAATTCGTTTGCCCTATCCGTAAAATAATCGCCGAGATAAACGGCGTCGTGATGATAATATTCCCTTTTCGCCGTTCTCGCGTAAACTCCGCCGTTATCGTAAAACTGAATTCTCGCGACTTCGGCTATGCCGCTCCGGAACTCTATAGATTTCCCCGCGGTGGTAACGAGCGGTTTTTGCTTTACGCCGCGCGTAGCGGCAACGCTTAAATAGTCCTTGCCGATTTTCACTTCGAAGTCTATCCGTCCGAGTTTTTTCCCGAACCCGAACAGGCACGACGGCGTGGGAGGAACGGGCTTATTCCCGAAAACGACCGTCCGGTTTTCGACCGTCGCCCCGCCGTAAAGCCGTAAATTTTTATACGGCGATAAGGCGTCCGCCAAATATACGGACGCCTTATCGTAAATCGTTCTTTTTCTGATTGCCGGCGCGAGTTTTTCGCCGGTTATCTTTTTTTTCGCGGACTTTACTTCTTCTTCGCTTACCGCTTTGCGGGATTTTTCCGTATCGTATTTTTTTTGCAGAAACGCGGAATATCTTCCGAGAAATTCAAGCCTTTCTTCTGCGGAAAAAGCCTCTTCTTTCCCCGAAAAATCGCCGTGTTTTCCCGTAAACGCGTTATCGAATTTTATAAAATCGCTCGTTTTGTAAGTCATAAGAAAAACGTTATTTTTTCGAAACCCGCACGGTTACGACAACCGTCGAAACGTTCCCCGCTTTATCTTTCGCGATAAGCGTTAAAGCGTGGGTTCCCTCCAGAAGTTTATAGTTTTCGTCGTGCGCGCCGTCCGACCAGACGGTTTTAACCAGAACGTCTCCGTCCGCCGAGTCCGTCGCCTTCGCAAACACGACGGGAACGCAGTCTCCGACGCGTCTGTCGAGAGTAAGTTCGCCGTCATACGCGATTTCGGGAGCCTGAGTATCTTCCGCGCCGTCTCCCGAACCGCTCGCGTCCATATCCGTAACGGTTATGAGCGCCGAATTAACGGTGCAACTTACGCGATAGTTTTTCAAAGCGACTATTTCGGCGGGCCGATCGCCCGCAGGTTCGGTGTAAAGGGTGAAAACGTCCGATTTTCTGATCACGAACGTCGTATCCGTCGTATCGACGTATAACGCCGCTTTGCAACTCGTCGTGTCCACGACGACTTCGTTTTGCGAAATTACAAGCACCGCACGATATTTCTCGGTTTCTTCCGTGTTCCACACGTAACCCGAATATTTTCCGTCCGTGGCGGCAACGGTTACGTCGAGAACGGACAAATCCCACGAAAGCAGATATTTGCCTATTTTCTCACCGTTCACCTTTTCGAACGTGTTTTCATTTTGCGTCGCCCACCGGGCGTTGCCGAGAGTGAGAGTCGCGCGGACTTTCGTTCCGTCGGCGGCGACCGCGTTGCCGACCGCGCTCGGGAAAGAAACAATCGTTGCGGCTAAAACAAACGCAAACGCCGTCGCTAAAAATCTTTTAAATATATTCTTCATTTTGCTCCGTTTTGTTTTGTGTATCTTCGCCGGAAAACTTCGCGCCGTTCCGGTCGGAAGATACGTAAAAAACTTAAAATCAGGATTTCTTTTTGATTACGACCGCCGCCGCAAGCACGGCAAACACGCTCATGAGCGAGAACGCCGACGCGAGCGAGCCTCCGCAACCCGTATCGGCGGTAACTTCGCTCCAACGGGCGACGAGAGTCGTATCTTCGGTGATTGCGGTGTTTGCGAAGTCGAACGCCGTTTCCGCTCCTTCGAGATACCAGCCTTCGAATTTATATTTCTTGTCTTCGACGGTTTTTTCGGGATCGGCGGGTTTCGTCGCCTTGCCGTTAACGGCGACGAGTATCGGCGATATTTCGGTTCCGCCGTCGGAATCGAACGTTACGGCGACTTTAACGGTCTGCTTCGTCCATTTCGCTTTAAGAGTTATATCTTCGGTAATCGCGGTATTTTCAAAGTCGAACGCCGTTTCCGAGCCTTCGAGATACCAACCGTCGAGAACGTATGCCGTCTTTTCGTCGTCGGAAGGTTTTATCGGATCGGCGGGTTTCGTCGCTTTTCCGTTCACGTCCAGAGTTATCGGATTTTTCTTCGAGCCGCCGTCAGAATCGAACGTTACCGTAACTTGTTTAATAAAGTTAAGGCGTAACGTCGTGTCTTCGGTTATTTCCGAGTTTTCGAAATCGAATACTTCGTTATTTTCGTCGAGCCATTCCGCTCTGTAACCTGCGGGAACGGTAACGCCTTCCGGCGCGGAAATCTTGCTTTCGTCCTCAACGTAATAACTGTCGCCGTCATAAGCGCCGTCTTTTGCTTCGAACGTCACGAGATGAGGCGTGAAGACGACGTTTTCGCTGTCTAATTCGTAAGTTACGATATAATCTTTATCGATAACGAGTTTATACGGAGTTCCGTCGACGTCCGTACTTCTCTTGAAAACCGTTCCCGCCTTGATAAATACCGGATTGACGGTTTTCGGGAATTTTATATATACTCTGAACTGTTTCGCGGCGGTCGATTCTTCGCTACGGTCTTTTTCCGGCATTAACGTTACGACAATATCTACCGACGTTGAATATTCTTTGCCGTCGCGGTCGTAAACTTTACCGCCGACGTACACAAAATTGCTCTTCGCCATTTCAACTTCCGTCGGGAGCGTAAAATCGCCTTTCCACGAGCAATAAATGAACGACACGAACGCTCTTGTATTTGCCTGGTCTTTATTTGAATCGGTTGCATAAGAGCCTTCGCCGAGCGAAACCGTGGTCGTTTTCATATTGCCGATTTTGGCATAATCGCCTACGGTTATCGCGGAAGAGCCGAGAACGTATACGATATACACGTCTTTATCGAACGAAACTTTTTCCGGAGCGCCCGTAACCGTTTTTTCAATCGTAAATTCCATAGATTGTTTAATTACGAGTATTTCGGTGGTCAGGGGGAATCTTAAAATAAGTTTATTCTCAATTTTCGAATCCCAAAGCACGGTAAGATCGACTTTGTTACCTTTTTCGTCTTCCGCTTCTCCTTTGTAAGTTCCCGTAGCGGTGTGATGACCGGTCTTCGTACTGTTAAACGAAAGAGAAGCCGTCGTATCATTTAATGGCGACGCGTATATTCCGCTACCGATGGTTACGGTAAGTTTTTCGGCAACTATCGTCGGGGCGCCGTCCACTTTGTACGTTATAATACAACTCGTCGCAAACGTTACGGTTGCGGGTTCGCCTCCTGCCGGAGTACAAGTAAACTCTGCGGTTTTCGGAACGACGAACCGGCAATCTTCGTTTTGCGGAACTTTGAAATCTATTCTGAATTTTCCGTCGGTTGCTGCTCCGATCATCAGGTCTGCGTTCACCTTGTTGCCTTTAAGGTCCTCAACCTGCCCCTTATAGGTAACGTTACCCGTAGTGGCAAAGTCGCTGTCCCACGTGTTACCGTCGAATGCGACGCCGATTCGCGAAGTCGTCGGATTGCTCGTATCAAGCAAATTACACCATCTTGCTTTGCCGATCGTAATCGTTGCGGTAGTTTCGTCCGCCGCTTTCGCCGTCGTTGCCGGCGCGAGGCTTAAAAACGCGCTTGCGCTTATCGCCGCAACAAAGGCAACGATCAGAACGACGATAAAATTAGTCTTTTTGGTTTTCATAATTTCCTCCTTACTGTTGATTCAACAGTTTTTTATTTCGATTATTAATAGGGAATAACGAATACTCCCTGCCCCGCGGCAAGCGTGAACGTGTACGAGCCGTTTTTAAGGCTCTTCTGCTCCGCTTTGCTTCCTCCGTAAATGCTTATCGCTTTCGATTCGGCGAAAGTGACTTTTGCCGTAAGCACGGATTTGATTTCCGGATCGGCTACGTTCGCAATCATATAACCGTAAACTTTTTTATCTTTATCATACATTTCCGTTATGAGCAACACCGAATCTTCTGAAGTTTCCGCTGCGGATATCTTCTGAAAATCCGTTTCGTTAAGCCCTTGCAGAAAACTTATGTTGCACGATATCGGCAACCCGACGTAAGACTGAAGCCCTACGTAATCGAAGTTTAACACGACCTTCGCGACGTTCTGCATTTCCGAATGAACGTTTTTAGCCCACGTGTAAAGCGGCGTTTTCTCTCCGCTGCTCGTGATGAAGGACGTTCCGTCGTCGAAAAATTCGCCGGTTGTCACGTTCGTCCTCTTTCTCTGATAGGTGAAATAGGATATTTGTCTCACGCCCATGCCGAGGCAGGTGTACCATTGCCAGTATAAATCTTCTTCGAGAACCGCTCTCGTCTTTCTCACGCCGTTGTTCGTCCATGAAGACGACTGAATGACCATATAGAAGTCCGCGCCTTTTTCCTTGCAGACTTCGGCGATAATCTGCATACCTTTGAGGTGTTGCGCTTTTATCGTCGACTGCCCCGATTCGATCGTCATCGGATAACTGTCCATCATAACGTAATCGGATTCGGTCTGAGTTAAAAACTCTTCGATATACCACTTATACGACGAAAGAATTTTATCCGCCGTTGCGCCCTCTTTATAATTGACGTAAGTTTTGCCGTCGTGCAACGGGAAAAGGTTGCACTGGGCAAGGCAATCCGCTTTCACGGAGCGAATGGCTTTGAAAACCGAGCCGAGCGCGGGCAACATTTTATAGGTAGGCTCGTCGCGCAGAAGCAATCCGTAAAACGCGGGGTGCTTCGAATAATCTTTCATGCAATACGCGACGTACTTGTTCAGATCTTCCTGAGTTTCGATCTTCACCGCGGTTCCGCTGTAAGTAACTCCCTCGATATCGTTCTCCTTGACGTAAGCCGCGTATTTCTCGTCGCTTATCGTGCAGCCCTCGCCGACGATCGGAGTTTCCTTTTGCGAAAGATTATGGAGGCGGTTATCGAACATTATCGCCTTAAGCCCGACTTCTTCCGCCTTATCGAGCAAATCCTTTATGTGCGACGTTTCAAAGTCTTCGCCTTTATAAGCGTCGTCGCCCTGAAACATTATGATATCGAAGCCGCAATCTTTATATTCGCGGTATTTTTCCGTCGTCTGGAAAGTTACGGGATTGCCGTCGTCGTCGGTAATTTTATAAGGTTTACCGTCTATAGTATAAATTCCGTCGCCCGGGGGCGCGTAAGCATAAAGCGAAATACTTTTATCCGACGACGAATAATCGGGAGCGTTCTTGAAATAATCCGAGCCGACGTCGTCGGCGACGTTATCGCCGCAACCGACGACGGACAAAGAGCATAACGTTATCGCCGCGAGCAACATAGCCGCCATTTTCTTTTTCAAACACTTCATAACTTGTTACCGTCCTTATCGCATTCTGAAGGCGCGGAATATCTGAAAATCACGTCGCCGTAACCTGCGCTCATATATTCTACATATCCCTTGCTCTCGTAGCCGTATGCAAACGACGCCCAATCGAACCTTGCGACTTCTTTATACGTCTCGCCGTCGAGTTCGAAAAGTTGAGATTTAACGGCGAGTTTGGCGGACGATATTCTCGTTATGATCACGCGCCATTTATAATATTTGCCGCTTTTAAGGCTATCCGCGCCGAAACTGTTGTTCCGCTCAACCAGAGGCTTCGTCGCGGAAAATCTGTCCGGACCGAAAATCCTCATCGCGGTGGCGGAAACGGAATTTTCGAGCGTTATCCCTACGCCTTTGCCGAGCGCAACGTTGCCGTTGATTTCGTCCGCGAAAAACAGTAACCGCGGAGCGTTTTTGCCGCAGAATTCGAGTTCCGTCATCAGATATTCGCCCGTCTTCGTTTCGAATTCCTGTTCGCTCGCTATATACGACGATTCCGTCGAGCCGCCCTGCATAACCTTGACCGCGTTGTTTTCGCTGTATATCACGCCGTCGCTTTTAACGCCGGATATGGGATATTCTCCCTCGGAGTCAAGCACGGACGCGCCGATTTTCGCGTCCACGGAGCCGGACGCGTTGCTCACGTTGATATAAAACGTGTAAGTTCCCGCCTTCCGGAACGTGTACGATTCGTCGGTTTCGGCAAATTCAACGGTTTCGGTCTGTTTTGAATAATTTTCGACCGATATCGTCTCGTTCGCGTATTCGACGCGCAAAAATTTCGTCGTCGAATATCTTGCGGGAACGATTCTTATCCCGCTGCGCGTAATCAAAGCGTTGAAAGTCACCGTTTCGCCCGTGGCGCAATAAACGGAAGTTTCCGGCTCGACGACTTCGGGCGCGGGCGGGACAACATTTATAGTGCATTTCAGCGTTTTCGTTTTGTCGCCGAGCGAAAATTCAAGAGTAAAATTATGTTCTCCGAGTTCCTCTGCGGTAAAATACATACTCTCCTCCTCCGCCGCTTCGGGCATCGTAGGCGTCGTATAGAACACTTTTACGCTTGCGCCGTCGGTGTAGTCGATAAACTCGTCAAAGTCTATCATCTCGCCGATCATTATGCTCGTGATTTTCTTATCGTTGAATTTCGCGCTGAGTCCGCCGTCATTTCCGCACGAAATAAACGTCGCCGACATAATCGCGCACGTTACGAACGCAAGAAAATTTCTGATTTTTCTAATCATCCTTTCAAACCTCCTACCGACATATTTTCAAGCATAAGTTTCTGCCCCGCCGAATAAAGAATAATCGGCGGAATCGCGGCAAGAATAACCGCCGCGAAATAAACGGTTTTCCCGTCCGGAACGAACAACGAACCGCTTTCGAAAACGTAAAGACCGAGCGCGAGATTCGGATATTCGCGCAGATATAACTGCGAAGTGGTGTAATCGTTCCACTTTCCTATCACCTGATTGACGAACAACGCAACTATGCACGGCACCGCCTGCGGCAACACCGCGTACCACAACACCTGCATACGGTTCGCTCCGTCGAGATAAGCCGCTTCGGAATAAGTTTTGCTTATCGCCGAAAAATATCCGTACAATATAAGCGTGGTCATATCGAATCCGCCGAGCCACGCAACCCAGAAAATCTTCGGGTTGTTGAGCATATCGAGCGTTCTGAACAGTTTATACTGAGCCGCCGCCGAACCGACGATCGGGATGGTTATTCTGAAAATTATGATTCCGTAAACCAGATTCTTGCCCGGGAAATTATATCTGGAAATAGGATAAGCCACAAGTACGCTCGCGGTGACGTTCAGAAGGCACGCGCCGAAAGTCTGCCACGACGAGTTGAACAACATTTCCCAGAAATTCTGTCCCGACACTTCGAATTCGCTGAACACCATTCCGTAATGTTCGAAACCGAAACTCTTCGGAAGCCCCAACGGATCCTGCATGAATTCCGGAAGGGATTTCATCGAGTTTATAAAACACCAGTATACGGGATAAAGCGACAACAGCGCGAACAACAGGAATATAACGAAATAAATTCCGAAAATAACGTTCTGGCTCGTATCGCGCCGCCTGAAACGATTGCCGATCGCCGTAAATATCCCTTTTCTTTTTGTTTTTTGTACAGCCATCGTCGTCAATACTCCACGTCTCTGTTGAATTTTTCCATAAAATGCTTGCTCAGCAATATTACGGGCATGGTCATGAGAGTTAAAATCAACCCCACCGCGGCGGGATAGCCGAACGCTCCGTTGCCGGTCGACGCGCTGTCCGATATTCTGTATACCATATAATACAGATAGAATCCCATGGTCGCGGTTTTATAGTTACCCATAGTGTAAAGGAATACGTTGCCGTCCGCCGTGAATATCGTCGCGAGAGCCGACACGAAATTTACGACTATCGTAGGCCACGCGAGCGGAATCGCTATTCTGAAATATACTTTTATAAAAGACGCTCCGTCGATCCTCGCGCTTTCGAACACTTCCGGCGGAATACGGCCGAACGCGCCCGTCAGAATTATATTGCACGCCACGAGGTTAGGGATTATATTGATTGCGAGAAGCGTCGGGAAAGCCGTCGATTCGGTCGCGATAAGTCCGTTATGTATAACGTCGGCGGCAAGTCCCCAATTATATTGCTTTGCAAGCGAAATTATCGGCCCGTTCGCGCTGACAATGAAACTCATCAGTCTCGTCCAGATGATCGCTCCTAAAACCCCGGGGATTGCGAATATCGTCCTGAACACGTAATGCCCGAATATTTTCTTGAACAAAACGTAAGTCGAAAACATTATAAGCGGAGTGCAGATAACGTTTACGCTCGTCCAGAGCAACACCGTTCTTCCGAAAATCTCGCCGAGGTTGAATCCGTATTTGTCCTGACTTACGACGGCGGTCCATATATCCTGAAAATTACGCACGGTGAAATTACCCGATCCGTCCTGAAAAGCGAGCATTATCGAATCGAAATTCACGTATACCCAGAACACAGCGAACTGAATGACGGGCACCGATAAAAGCAAATAACAGAATCCGAACGCTTTGCGATCTTCCATCGTGTATTTGCTCTTTATTTTTTTGTTTACCGAGTTAAACATTGTACCCCGCATTTTTCATTTTATTGCTCCATTCCGACTCGATGCTTTTTTTGATGTCGCTTTTGACTTTGAGGAACGTCGCGTTGGTCGATATATCTGCCGTGGAATACAGACAATCGCTGTTGCAAAGTTTTTTAACGATGTCTTCGCCGTATAAGCCGTATACCTCCACGTTCGCCGCCTTTCTCAGCCCAGTGGAATCCAGCCTGCCGACGCCCCACGCTCCCTTATGCTTCACTATCGAAAAACAATCGTTTACGAACTTATAGTCCGAAGTAAGGCTGTTGTTTCTCGAATAAGGCGCGTAGCCGTAAGCCGTTTCGTTAAACAAATCTCCGAAATCGTCCGACGCGCACATGCGCAGGAATAATTTCGCGACTTCGGGTACGTCGGTCCATTTTGAAATATACGCGTTGTGATCTTTTCTTTCGTAAAAACAAGCCCTCGCTTCGGAAATGGCGTTAATCTGATAGGCGCTTATTTCCGCGTCCTTTTCGTTGCTCACTGCTATTATTATCTGCTCGTCGGTTTTACCCTCGTCGATAAGACCGATGACGTAAGACAATATGTCGTCGCATAAGGTTCTGTTCGCGCCCGTTCCGTCCAGTCGGAGTTTAACGCCGAGATCGGAGTTGACCGGAACGTTTATGAACGCTATGTCGTCAAGACACTCTTTGTAATTCACTTTCGCTTCGCAGAAAAAGAATTCGCCGTCCGGTATGAAAGCGCATTTGCCCGTGAGGACGTTGTAATGCGAGGTTCCGTGAATCGCGTCGACCGAACCTTCGCAGGAAGTTTTAACGTTGAATTCGCGCATCATTATGCCGACGGAAGAATATACGTCGTCGTTATCGTACATGGATTTGCCGTTTTTAACGTCCTCTTCCGTAACGGTTTCGCCTTGCTGCAAAGAAATAAATTTATCGTATTCCTCTCTGCCGAGAATCTGACCGAGATTCGCGTAAAGCGAAAAGAGGGCGTAACCGTAAGCGTTGTTGCCTCCCCACGCGAAGGGATACACACCCGTTTTTTCCGACGAGCCGATCGTTCCGTTTCCGTTATAAATAACGTCGAAACAACGGAACAATTCGTCGGTCGTTTTCGGGATGTCGAGTCCGTAATTCTGCAGAACTTTTTTGTTTACGATAAGCCCGCACGGCGAACTCGCCCAGAGATAGGAATAATATTTATCTCCGTCTTTAACGCCGGCGTCGTAAGTAGAAGAAAACTTATCGGAAATTTTCACGTCCTCTTCCGTCCCGTCGAACTTTATGGCGGGAAGGTCGTATATATCGCTTATATCGAGCACGGCGGAGCCGTATTCCTCGTCGATAGCGTTGGAAACGGGTACGGACTGCACGAAGTAAATATCTACGCCGAGTTTTTTCGCGTTTCGCATATCCGCGAGAGCGGCGCTGCCTTGGAGCGCGTTGTCGGGTTTTAAAATATTTACCTTATAACCCTCTTCCTTATAAATGCTCTCGAATTTTTCTTTCGCCTTATAAAGCCACGTCGTTCCGTAACCGGCTTTGAAGGCTTTTATCGTGATCGTTTTACCGTCGTTGACGACGTTCGTTTTGCCGCACGCCGTCATGCCGGCGCAAGACAACGCGATCAAAGAACAGAGCATTAAACTTAACAGTCTCTTTTTTATCATCGTTACTCCTCAATGAAGGGGATTGCTTTCCGTCGGCAACGACGGAAAGCGGGTACCCGCTTTCATTTTTATTTTTTCCTGATCGGACATTTCTTTTTATCCTACTCGGTCTGTACTTATATTATAATATCAAAATGAATTTTATCAATATTGTACATTTGCTTTTTATTGTCTTTTTTTGAACAGGCGGGCGATATCGGCGCATTCGCTTGACTTTGAGAAAAACTGCGGTTAAAATAAAATCGTATCGACGGATACGGGAGGATTTTCGATAATGGAAAACGGTAACGACAATCGGAAACGGTATAAAATACTAAACCTGCACAATTTATCGACGGATAATCTGTTATCTCAGATCACGCCCAAACAGAACACAAAGCCGCACAAGCACGACTGTATAGAAGTGTTTTACGTCATTTCGGGGAAGGCTTGTCATATATTGAATGATATTCCGGCAGACATCTCCACCGGCGACGCGTTTTTCGTCACCCCCGACGACAAGCATTGTTTCGAACGTCAGTCAGAGGATTTTCTGCACCGCGACATATTGATAAACACCGCGTATTTTCATAAAATCTGCGATATATACAGCGGCGACACTTATTCCTTTTTTATGAACAACGGAACGCGGCATATATTTTTAGGCATCGACGAAATATATTCGCTGGAACAATCCTGCCGGCAGGTTTCGGATCAACCGGAACATTCCGACCGCGACCGAAGCGAATGCATCATCGTCACGACCGTGCTTAACGAATTCCTGAAACGAAGCAAAAACGAACCAACCCCGGGATGGTTAAAAAAACTCGCGCTGCACGTATCGACGCCCGCGGAATTCAATCAGCCCATATCGGCTATCGTCGCCGTGTATCCGTTTTCCACGAGTTACGTCTGCAGAACGTTCAAAAGGTATTACGGCATGACGATCAGTCACTTTTTCAACCTGAAAAAAATAGAATACGCGAAAATTCTATTGCTCACCACCGATTATTCTCTGGAACAGATATGCGAAACGATAGGCTTCAACAGCGTTTCTTATTTCTGCAAACTTTTCAAAAAATTAAACGGCACCACGCCTTCCGCAATAAGACAAACCGCGCCGGTCGAAAAATAAAAATTTATTTTTCGACCGGCGCGGTCCCGCTTTGCCCGTTAAAAAATTACATTCCCCACGTCTTCCACAATTCCTCGACCGTTTTTCCTTCACGATAATATTTTATGCCGAAACGCTCGACGTCCGCCCTGAATTCTCTTTTCCCCACGGTTTCGCTTTCTCCGTAAAGCGATATGTACAAAAATCTGTATTGCAGGGTTTCGAGCCTGATTCTCTCCGCCGTTTCTTCCGGAATATCGCTCGCGGAATTCATCGCGGCAAGCCATCTTTCGAGTTTCTTTCCGAATTCTTCTCTGAAAACTCCTCCTTGCTTCAGGCTCTCGTAACTCATCGTGAAAATAATCGAACATTCGGGATTTTTCGTCGTATCGCTGTCCTTTTTCCCCGTTTGTCCGTCAAGCACGTTTTCATAATCGTATAATTTTTTATAGTACGCGCGGGTTTCGTTGAAAACCGTTTTCATCGTTTCCGCCGCTTTCCCGTATACGTAACCGAAATATTTATCCGTAAGCGCGTTTACGTCGGCGTCCGCGTTCCATTGCAGTTTCGATTGAAGATATCCTTTCAGTCTCCCGAATCCCGTCGAAACCGCCATATACGATTCCGTCTGGTCGTATAACCCTTTAACTCCGTATTTAAGCAATAATTTATAATTTTCCCGCAGAACGCCGAAAGTATCGTAAGTTATGAACGTCTGCCCGAAATACGCGTTATACGTCCAGCCGTATATATTGTCCGTAAGCGATTTCCACCCTCTCAACGCCTCTTTATATATCGCGTTTTCGGCGTTTTCGAGGCCGAGAGAAAACCTCGCCTTGATCGGAGCGAACATAACGCCGGTATATTCGTTAAAAGTCACGCCCTCGGGCGGTTCCAACGTGTAATAATAAGCAAACATAAGAAAAATTATCGGTTTTTCGCCTTTGCTTATCCGTTCGGCGTTTATCTCGGCAGAAACCTCGTTTACGAATTCGGCATAAACTTTCGACGGATTTGCCGAGCATTTCGGGCATCGGCACCACATCACGGCGTCTTCCGTTCCGAGAACCATAACGCCGCGCGTCGTATCGCACTCGTCCGAATCGAGATATGATTTAAGACTTTCCGTATACGCCTTTCTCATTCCGGAATCCGAATAACACAATTGACCGTTATTTATCCAACCTTTATCCGTATATTCCGCAATCGCGCTTTCTTTCGTCGCTCCGCTTCGCACGGCATTGTAAGTAAGAATTTTTATCGAGTTATGATATTCGTTCCCCGTCACGTATTGTTCCGGCGCTGGTTGCATTCTCATTCTTCTGTAAGAAGCGACGTCTTCGCGGAGTTCGGCATAATTTACTTGTCTGTAATCGAAACTCGGTTTTTCCGCGACGTCGAAACAATCGCGCGACAAATCTGAAACACGGTCGATACGGTAAACCCCTTTTCCGAAACAATCGAAATTAAGAATCCTTTCCAAAAAGCCGTATACCCCGTTCAACGTACCGATATCCGTTGCTCCCGCGATATAAATATTTCCTTCGCTATCGCTTTTTATTACAAATCCCGTCCTGCCGACCGACGATTCGTCTGCCGTAAAACCGCTTCCGGCAAATTTTTCCGTTTTGCCGACGCTTATAAACGGCCCTTTCGCGTCGCCTTCCGCAAAAACAGCCCCCGTGGCCTCGTTAAACAAAGCGCGCAGTTCGCCAACCGCATAATTTATCGTCGCCGATGCGTTTTCGGGAATAATTATCGAATATTTCGTCTGATTGTTATGAACTAAATTCATTTCCGACTCTCGTCCCATATACCGATTTCGCAGTCTTCCGACCGACGATAAAATTTTAACACAAGAAGCGAATCATAGTCAATAAACACGTTTTCCCTTTTATTGTCTTATTTTGAATATCTTCTTATCCGACTTCTATTCTTACCGAATAATCCGTTTTGTCTTTATCCGTTATTTCTCTGATAACTTTGCAGGGGTTGCCCGCCGCTATGACGTTTGAGGGAATATCTTTCGTCACAATGCTGCCCGCGCCTATAACGGAGTTATCTCCGATAGTAACCCCCTGTAAAATCTTTACGTCGCCGCCGAGCCACACGTTTTTACCGATATGAATAGGCTTGCCGTAACAGCCGCCGTTTATTCTTTCGGTTGAGTTCGTAGAATGATTTGCCGCGTAAAGTCCCGCGTTCGGTCCGATAAGCGTATGCGAACCGATGGTAACTTCGGCGCAATCTAAAACGATACAACCGAAATTGATATACACGTCGTCGCCGATTGTAATATTTTTCCCGAATTCGCATCTGAAATCGGGTTCTATCCAGACGTTTTTACCCACGTTCTTAAAAAGTTGCCGCTTGATTTTTTCGCGAAGTTCGATCTCTTCGTCATCGGTTTTGTTGTATGCCTTAA
The DNA here is from genome assembly GCA_963650905.1 of Subdoligranulum sp. APC924/74. GTDB lineage: Bacteria > Bacillota > Clostridia > Christensenellales > Borkfalkiaceae > UBA10281. The sequence goes on along the minus strand of CAVJNC010000019.1, from coordinate 361 downwards.
ACAATTTTTTGGCCTCGACTCTGCGATTAAACAAATCCTCGTCGAAATCGTTATATATCAAACCTTTTTGCATTCTTTCCCATTCTGTCATTTTTTGTTTACTTCCTTGTTAACTGTTTCTGTCATTAATCACCGCAACGGTTATATCCCTTATGGATTCCGTTCGTCATCACTAACATAAAAAAGCACCGCTTTTATGCGGTGTTTAATGGGATGTGGCGACGACCTATCCTTACGGTAATAAGCCGAAAGGACAGAGAAAATCGGCGGCAAACGGAAGAGATTTCGTATTATGCAAAGAAATACGGTTCTAAAATAAATGTTGGGGTGTGAGAAAAATACTTCAACATTTTTTTGGGTT
>CAVJNC010000018.1:0-22479 GCA_963650905.1 Subdoligranulum sp. APC924/74 | reverse complement strand
TAATAATTTATATTTTTTTGCAAGGGTTTTTGCAACAATTTTTTTGCAAGGGTTTGCGATGATTTTTAAAGGGTGTCGCGATGATTTTTAAATGGCGTCATGATAATCAGACTTCGATTTTCTCCTTTTTCACCGTTTCTTTTATCTTTTCGACCGACCGCTTCTCTATTCTCGAAATATACGACCTCGAAATTTTCATGAGTTTTGCCGTTTCACGCTGAGTTAAAGGTCTGCCGCCTTTCAATCCGTATCTGAGGCAAACGATTTTATATTCCCTCGGCGACAGGCATTTTTCCATAACTTCGATGAACTTGTCTTTGATTAATTTATTTTCCACTTTAGCGAGAACGCCGTCTTCTTTTTCCGCAATAAGATCGAGAATCGTCAGTTCGTTTCCGTCTTTGTCCACCCCCACGGAATCGTATATGGAAACGTTGTTTTTGTACTTTTTGTTGGAACGAAGAAGCATGAGAATTTCGTTCTCTATGCACCTTGCCGTATACGTCGCGAGTTGAGTTCCTTTGGACGGATCGAACGTGTTTATCGCCTTTATAAGCCCTATCGAACCGACTGAAATGAGATCGTCGGCATCCTCCGCGCCCTGATATTTTTTCGCTATGTGCGCCACGAGCCTCAAATTATGTTTTATAAGGATATCCCTTGATTTTTTATCGCCGTTTTCACGGAATGCGGCAAGGTATTTCGCTTCGTCTTCCGGCGACAACGGCTTCGGAAAACCGTCTCCTCCGACTCCCGAACAGAAGAAAACGAGTTTGGAAATAATAAAATCAAGAAAATCAAAAAACATAGACTTACCCCTCAGGATAAATCTATGTCGGAAAAATAAACGTTATGAAGTTTTTTGTCGATATATTTGTCGTTATGTTTTATGCGGGGAAAAATTCACCTGCGCAAGATATCCCCTTCTGAAACTTTTATGCCGGAATAAATTCTCAGTTTTTGCTGAACCAGTTTCGCGTCGTCGATTTCGTTTCCGTCCTCGTCGGTCATTTTCCCGACGATTATCGCGGCGTTGAAATTATCGTTCGGCGTGAGCAGTTCGAGCCTGTCGCCCTTTTTAAAACGATTGCGCATTTCCGCGACGAAATACCCTTCTTCGTTCGTACCCTCGACAACGTTTGCGACGAACTGTTTTTCGCCCGCGGATTGAGAGTCGGAATAATTAACCGTTCCGTCGTTGCCGCCGAGCATATACGCCGTGGTGAAAACGCGGTGATTCGTCTTGAGCAGTTCGTCGTAAAACATTCGATTTTCTTTGTATTTATCGCCGATTTTATAGAAACTGTCTATCGCTCTTCTGTAGGCGTTTATCACCGTTGCGAGGTAATATTCGCTCTTCATTCTTCCTTCGATTTTCAACGAACAGACGCCGGCAGACGCCATTTCGTCGATATGGTCGATCATATTCAGGTCTTTACTGTTGAGAATATAAGAGCCTCTTTCATCCTCTTCGATTCCGAAAAAATCGCCGCCTTTGGACTTTTCTCTGAGTTCATATTGCCAACGGCACGCCTGAACGCATTCGCCGCGGTTGGCGTCTCTTCCGTTGAAATAATTCGACAAAAGGCACCTGCCGCTATAAGAGATGCACATCGCGCCGTGAACGAACGCTTCGAGTTGCGTTTCAGGACAATAATCGGATATTTCCTTTATATCGGCAAGAGATAATTCTCTCGCGAGAACCACCCTTTCAAGTCCGAGATCGCCCCAGAATTTAACGGCGTACTTATTGAGCGTGTTTGCCTGAGTGGAAAGATGAATCTTTAAACGAGGGGCAACCTGCCTGCATAACGAGATTAATCCGACGTCTGTTATAAGAACGGCGTCAACGCCCGCATTTTCCAGAAAACGAAAATAATCCGCCGCTTTTCCGAAATCGGAATTTCTCGCAAAAATATTGACGGTAACGTAAATTTTGACGTTTTTTCCGTGAGCGAATTTAACCGCTTCGATAATTTCTTCGTCCGAAAAATTATCGGAAAAAGCGCGGAGCGAAAAACTCTTTCCTCCGAGATACACCGCGTCCGCGCCGTAATAAACCGCCGTTTTCAGTTTTGAAAAATTGCCTGCGGGAGCAAGCAGTTCCAACTTTTTCATCTTTTTCGTAACGTCCGACAACTATTTTTTGTATGATATGCTGATACCGTCGCCCGTGTCGGAAACGGCGGTTATAAAATCCTTATCCGCAGAAATCGTTTCGAGAAAACCGCGCATATTGTTTCTTATCGTGTTGTGTCTGTGCGGCGTTCTGACTTCGCCCGTTATATAACCGCGGAACAGAACGTTGTCCGCAAACAAAACGCCTCCGCTCACCATCTTCTCTTTTATCTTCGGGAGAAGGTATTTATATTTCGATTTGTTGCAATCGAGGAACACGAAATCGAACCCGTCGCCCACTTTATCCACCAATTCCGTCGCTTCGCCGAAAAACGTGAAAACCCTTGAATTTACCTGAAATTTTTCAAAGTTTTTCATCGCTTCGTCTTCTGCCGGACGGTACTTTTCGATAGTATACAAGGTCGCTTCGGGGCAAGCGTTCAGAAGGGCTATACCGGAGCAGCCGACCGAAGTTCCGAATTCCAGAATCTTCTTCGGCTTGACGAGTTTCGCGACGAGAATAAGACTGTTAAGGCTTTCGGTCAGAATCGTCGCGATTCCCCTGCTCCTGTAATCGTTTCTCAACGCGATAAGTTCTTCCGGCACGACGTTTTCCGCGCTTTTTATCGCAAGCGATTTTACGTATTCGTGCATTATACTTCTGTTAAAACGGGAATTATCATCGGGCTTTTCTTAGTCTTTTTGATAACGTAGTTCCTGAGATTTTTCCTTATGGTGTTTCTTATTTCGCTCATATCTCCGACGGATTTAACGTCGAACGAATTGATCGTTTTCACCACGATGTTTTTCGCTTCGGCAACCTGAGCGTCGGAAAGAATCGATCCTTTGTTGATTATGTCCGGCCCCTGAATAATTTCTCCGGTATCTTCCGAAACGCAGCAAACGGCGATGATCAGACCGTCCTCCGCAAGGTGTTTTCTGTCCTTGACGACGTTTTCGCTGTCGTCGATCGAAAGTCCGTCGATATATCTCGTGCCGGACTGGAATCTGTCGCCGCGCCTCATGCTCTTCGGCGTGATTTCGATCGTGTCTCCGATATCGGCGATAAGCATATTTCCGTCTTTCATTCCTATTTCCTTAGCGAGGCGGCAATGTTTTTTGAGATGCCTGTATTCGCCGTGAACGGGAATGAAAAACTTCGGTTTCAAAAGAGTGTGAAGCGTTTTCAATTCTTCCTGACAAGCATGCCCCGAAACGTGAATTTTCGTTATGGACTTATAAACGACTTCCGCGCCTTTGCGGTAAAGGTTGTTGATTACCTGATAAATGCTCCTTTCGTTACCGGGGATCGGCGAAGCGGAAATAATAATCGTGTCGTTATTTCCAACCTGAACCTGATTATAATCTCCCGCGGCCATTCTCGTGAGCGCGCTCATCGGCTCGCCCTGACTGCCCGTGGAAACTATTACGAGGTCTTTATCGGCGTAATTCTTGATTTTTTCGATGTCTACGACAAGATTTTCGGGAATGGAAATCTCGTTTACCCTCGTCGCCGCGTCTACGACGTTAAGCATGCTTCTGCCAGAAAAAGCGATTTTTCTCTTATGTTTTTCGGCAAGGTTGATTATTTGCTGCAATCTGTGAACGTTCGTCGCGAAAGTCGCGACGATGAGCCTTCTTTTCGCGTTGTCGGCAAAAAGCCTGTCGAGAGTTTCGCCGACGACGTGTTCGCTCATGGTGTAACCTTCCTGCTCGACGTTCGTCGATTCGCAAAGAAGAAGCGTCACGCCCTTTTTGCCGATTTCCGAGATTCTCGGAATATCAATCATTTCGCCGTTTATCGGCGTGAGGTCGATTTTGAAATCGCCAGAATGATAAACTATGCCTACGGGCGTGGTTATCGCGAGCGCGCAACTGCCGGGGATTGAATGGTTGACGTGAACGAATTCGACCGAAAAACAACCGAGTTTCACCACTCCGGACGGTTTTATGCAATTAAGCGAATAATTCTGAACTCTCTGCTCGATGAGTTTATGCTCGCAAAGCATAAGAGTGAGTTTCGTTCCGTAAACGGGAACGTTGATTTCTTTTAAAACGTACGGCAGACCGCCTATATGGTCCTCGTGGCCGTGCGTTAAGACTATACCTCTTATTCTGTCCTTGTTCTGGACGAGATAAGAAATATCGGGAATAAGCAGGTCGATACCCGGCATATCCGCGTTCGGGAAGGTAAGGCCCGCGTCGATTATGATTATGTCCTTACCGTATTCCAGAGCGGTCATGTTTTTGCCGATTTCTCCGACACCGCCTAAAAATCTGACTTTCAATGATTTTTTATTGTTCAATTTTTTATACTCCGTTATGTCGGAAACACGAAAAGACGCCCGAACGATTTCGTTGTTCGGGCAAGAGAATTACCGATTTTCGAGTTCTTCGATACTCTTGACTATCTTTTCTTTGATTTCCGTAAATTTTGTTAATTTTGCTTTTTCGGCGTCGATGAGAGCCTTCGGCGCTTTTGAGACGAATCCCTGATTGGAGAGTTTACCCTGCGCTCTTACGATTTCGTTTTCCGTCTTTTCGAGTTCGCCTTTCAACCTTGCGAGTTCTTTATCGTAGTCGACGAGTTCGCCGAGAGGAACGTATATCTCCGCTCCGTCGAGAATTTTGGAAATGACTTTTTCGTTTATCGCTTCTTTGCTTTCGACGTACTTGATGTCTCCGACGTTGGCGAGTTTGCGGATATAAGACGCGCTGTTTTCGATAAGGCGTTTGTTCGCGGCGACGACGTAAATATCGACTTTAGCCGACGGAGCCGCGCCGGTTTCCGCCTTGATGTTTCTTATGGACTTTATGACGTCCATAATTTTTTCCGTGGCCGCCCTTTCCTTTCTGTAAGCGAGTTTCGGATTATATTTCGGGAACTCAGAAACCATAATGCTTCCCGTCGTCGCGGGGATATGACCGTAAATTTCTTCCGTAACGAACGGAATGAACGGATGAAGGAGTTTGAGCATGTTTTTGAGAACGTAGCAAAGCGCGCTCACGGCATTATCTTTCTTCTCGTTATCGTCGCCGTATAAAACGGGCTTGCAAAGTTCGATATACCAATCGCAGAAATCAGACCAGACGAAATCCTGCAACGCGGCGCAGGCAAGACCTATCTCGTACTTCTCCATATTTACGGTTACGTCTTTGACAACGGAATTGAGTTTGGAAATAATCCATTTGTCCGCAGTCGTAAGTTTTATATCCGCAAGTTCGCTTCTGATATTTCTTCCTTCGCAGTTCATCAGGACGAAACGCGAGGCGTTCCATATCTTGTTGATAAAGTTTCTGCAACCCTCGAGTTTCTCCGCGGAATATCTGATATCGTTGCCGGCGGAAATACCGTTGAGCAGACAATATCTGAGAGTATCCGCGCCGTATTTATCGATAATTTCGATAGGATCTACGCCGTTGCCGAGCGACTTGCTCATCTTTCTGCCCTGAGCGTCCCTCACGATTCCGTGAATAAGAACGTCCTTGAACGGAATTCTTCCCATATGCTCTATTCCGCTGAATATCATTCTCGCAACCCAGAAGAAAATTATATCGTAAGCGGTGACGAGAACGTCCGTGGGATAGAAATATTCGAGTTCTTCCGTCTTTTCGGGATAACCGAGCGTGGAGAACGGCCAGAGAGCGGAACTGAACCACGTGTCGAGAACGTCCTCGTCCTGACGGAATTTCTTTCCTCCGCACTTCGGGCAAACCGAGGGTTCTTCCTTAGCGACGACGGTTTCGCCGCACTCGTCGCAATAATAAGCGGGAATTCTGTGTCCCCACCAGAGTTGACGGGAAATACACCAGTCCTTGATGTTCTCCATCCAGTTATAGTAAATCTTCGTAAATCTCGGCGGAGTGAACTTGACGCTCTTCTTTCTGACCGCGGAAATGGCCGGTTTTGCGAGAGGTTCCATTTTAACGAACCACTGCTTGGAAACGATAGGCTCAACCGTGTCGTGACAACGATAGCAATGCCCGACGTTGTGAACGTGCGGCTCGATTTTTTCGAGATTGCCGAGAGCCTGCAATTCTTTAACGACCGCTTCTCTGCATTCGTAACGGCTCATTCCCTCGTATTTTCCGGCGTTTTCGTTCATAACCGCGCCGTCGTCCATAACGCGGATGACGGGAAGATTATGACGAAGCCCCACTTCGAAGTCGTTCGGATCGTGAGCGGGGGTAATTTTAACCGCGCCCGTTCCGAATTCGACGTCTACGTAATCGTCCGCGATGACGGGAATTTCCCTGCCGACGATGGGCAGAATAAGGGTTTTGCCCACGATGTCCTTATATCTCGGATCTTTGGGATTAACCGCGACCGCCGTGTCGCCGAACATGGTTTCGGGGCGCGTCGTCGCAACGACGAGATATCTGTCGCTGTCTTTAAGATAATATCTGAGATGCCAGAAGAAAGACGGTTCTTCGGCGTATTCGACTTCCGCGTCCGAAAGCGCGGTTCTGCAACGCGGACACCAGTTAATTATTCTCTTTCCCTGATAAATCAAACCTTTATCGTAAAGATTTACGAAAACTTCCTTAACCGCTCTCGAACATCTGTCGTCCATCGTGAAAGCGAGTTTCGACCAGTCGCACGAAGAGCCGAGCCTCTTCAACTGCTCGACTATTCTTCCGCCGTATTTATTTTTCCACGCCCACGCTCTTTCGAGAAAGCCTTCTCTGCCGACGTCCTCTTTCGTGAGACCTTCGGCTTTCATCTGATCGACTATTTTGACTTCGGTCGCGATAGACGCGTGATCCGTACCCGGGAGCCATAAAGCCTCGTAACCCTGCATTCTCTTGAAACGAATAATACTGTCCTGAACGGATTCGTCGAGAGCGTGGCCGATATGCAACTGACCGGTGATGTTCGGCGGCGGCATAACGATCGTGAAAGGAATTTTATCTCTGTCGGGCTTGGCGGTAAAATAACCTTTTTCAACCCACTCCTTGTATATTCTCTCCTCGAAATCCTGAGGATTGTAAGTTTTGTTCATCTCCATGATTTTCTCTCCGAAAAAGTTATAACTAATTTATTATAATATAAAATACAGTCTTTGTCAATTAAAAGAATGAGCGCATATGATATATTAACCAAAGTATTTGTCGCGATTTTCGTCTTTGCGCCGAATCTGCCGCAAACGACTTCGATTCCGGCGACTTCACGACTTTGGCAAAAGGAGATAAAACATGAAAAAAATTACGGCGATTTTTCTTACCGTCTGCTGTCTGCTCTTTTCTCTTGCGGGGTGCGGAGGCAAAAAAAACGATCTCGTGAAACTGCGCGTTAACGAAGTTACGCATTCTATTTTTTACGCGCCGCTTTATATTGCCGTCGAAAACGGATTTTTTGAAAAAGAAGGGCTGGAAATCGAACTGACAAACGGCGGCGGAGCGGATAAATCGATGACCGCTCTGCTTTCGGGAAACACGGATATCGGGCTTATGGGCGTAGAAGCGGCGATTTACGTTTATAAAGAGGGTAAAACCGATTACCCGAAAGTTTTCGGACAACTGACGAAACGCGACGGCTCGTTTCTGATTTCGAGAAAGCCCGAACCCGATTTTAAATGGGAAGACCTCGAAAACAAGACGGTGCTTGCCGGAAGAACGGGCGGCGTTCCCGCGATGACGTTCGAATACGTCGTGAACAAACACGGACTTAAAAACGGCGAAAACATAACGCTTAACAACGACGTCGCGTTCAATCTCATGGGGCCGTCTTTCGAGGGCGGAACGGGCGATTACACCACTCTTTTCGAACCGCTCGCAAGCGAATACGCGAAAGCCGGAAAAGGCTATATCGTCGCGTCGGTCGGCAAAGAAAGCGGAGAGATACCGTACACGGCTTTTATGGCTTCGAAAAGTTATATAGAGAAAAACGGCGAACTGATAGAAAAATTCCTGACGGCGCTGCAAAAAGCGATTAAATATCTCGACGAAACCGACAAAACCGTCGTTGCAGAAAGCATACTGAAACAGTTCCCCGACACCGCTTTGTCGTCCGTTAAAGATTCGCTCGAAAGTTATCTTTCCATCGACGCATGGACGAAAAACATGAGCATGACCGAAACCGCTTTCAACAATCTTCAACTCGTTATGGAAAACGCCGGAGAACTCGACGAACGCGCCGACTTCGGAGCGATCGCTTACAACGATATCGCCGAAAAAGTTTACGGGAAAATATACGGTTGAAAATCGCGGAACACCACGGTAAAAACCGATAATACCGAAAAATCGAAACGGTATCGCGGCTGAAATACGGAATAAGGAAAACGCAAATGACGAACGAAATACTTAATCTGAAAAACGTTTCTCTCGCCTATCAGACCGACGCGGACGAGATTCGCGCTCTCGACTCCGTATCTTTCGGCGTCGGGAACGGCGAATTCGTAGCCATAATCGGTCCTTCCGGCTGCGGGAAAACAAGCGTGCTTTCCATTATCGCGGGGCTTCTGAAACCGAGCGGAGGCAAGGTTACGCTTTATGGCGAAGAAATAAAAAAAGGCAAAAATTCGATCGGATATATGTTGCAGAAAGACGAATTGTTCCCATGGAGAACGATCGAACAAAACGCGTATCTTCCGCTCGAAGTGAAGAAAATAAAAAACGAAACGGAAAAACGGAAAGTCGACGTATTGCTGAAAAAATACGGCCTGCGGGAATTCGGAAAAAAATATCCGTCGCAATTATCGGGCGGTATGCGACAAAGGGCGGCGCTTATCCGCACGATGGCTTCGTCGCCCGATTTGCTTCTTTTGGACGAACCGTTTTCCGCGCTCGATTATCAGACGAGGCTCGCCGTGTGCGACGACCTTTACGATATAATAAAAAAAGAGAAAAAAACCGCGCTTCTGGTGACGCACGACATTTCGGAAGCGCTTTCCACCGCCGACAGAATAATCGTACTTTCAAAACGCCCCTCGAAAGTTCTCAACGTTCACATTATCGACCTCGATAAAACGGTTTCGCCTCTCAAACGAAGAGAAGATCCGCGATTTTCGGGATGGTTCGAAAGGTTATGGAGGGAATTGAATTATGATTGACAAAAGCAAAATTTCACGCGAGCGGCTTCTCTTTCTGAAGAAAAAACGCAACTCGAAAATATTCGTTGTTTTTATGCGACTGTTTATACTCTGCGCGTTTTTTATTTTATGGGAAATACTAGCTGTGGCGGGCATTATCGACAGTTTTTTGTCAAGCAGTCCTTCGAGAATTTATAAAACGCTGAAATCGCTTCTGGTTTCGGGCGAATTGTGGATTCACGTCGGCACGACGGTTTACGAAACCGTTATAGGTTTTCTGATAGCCACCGTTTTGGGTACGGCTGTCGCGCTCGCCCTGTGGTGGTCGGAAAATCTCAGAAAAATAGCCGAGCCTTATATCATCGTTCTCAATTCTCTGCCGAAAATCGCTCTCGGACCGATAATAATCGTTTGGTTCGGGAGCGGCGTGAAGTCGATCGTTTTCATGACGGTCATAATAACGATAATCGTGACGATAATAACGATGCAGAACGGTTTTCTCGCGGCGGATAAAGGAAAAACGATGCTCCTCGAGTCGATGGGCGCAAGCAAATTCACGATAATGAGAAAACTCGTTCTCCCGCAAAGCATACCGACTTTTATTTCTTGTCTTAAAATCAACGTCGGCATGGCGTGGATAGGCTCGATAATGGGAGAATACCTTACTTCGCGGCAAGGCATAGGCTATCTCATCGTTTACGGCGGGCAGGTTTTTAAACTCGATCTCGTTATGGCTTCGACGGTGATACTCTGTATTCTTGCCGGCGTGATGTACGCGATCGTCGCTCTGCTCGAGAAACTTCTGACGAAGCGTTGACGGAGACCGACGCGTTACCGACAGTCGAAGTATTGCCGGCGACCGACGCGTTACGGGCAGTCGAAGCGTTGCAGGCGGTCAATACGTTGCAGGCAGGCGAAGTATTGCCAGCGACCGACGCGTTACGGGCAGCCGAAGCGTTGACGACGAACGAAACGCAAAGCGCGATAAAATACGCCGCGCCGAGAATACCGAAAACGGGATAAACGATTTCGACGAAACTCGAAAAACCGAATCCCGAAAGCATAACAAAGACGAGCGTGATCACGATTTTCTGTAAAACGCTCGTCTTTCCTTTTGCGAGAGTAAATGCGGAATAAGCCGAGGCGACAAGCGTCGTGATAATCGAAAAAAACGTTATGACAACGGCGATTTTAGAATAAATTACGTTATCGTTCAAAGCGGATAAAAAAGGCATATCGCCCGACTTTCCCCAAACGCGCAACGCGATACACAAAATGCAAACGCACAAAATAAAAGATACGCCAAGCGCGGCGATCATCTTTTTCGCCACGGAAAAACCCTTAAGAGAGTCGACTATAACTCTCGATGAAAGCAGGCAATTTATCCCGACGTACAACAAAGGAAAACCCGCCCCGCCAAAGCCCGACGGACTGACAGAAGGAATGAAATCGCTTTCCGCCGACAAGGAAATAATGACAACGAAAACAAGGACAAACGGCATGACAAGCGACGAAACGACGTTCATCGCCCCTACTCCTTTCAGACATATAAAAAATGTAAAAACCACTGTAATTATCGTAAATATTTTATAGTTTTCCGTGTTACCGAAAACCTCGGAAAACACACTTTCGAACAAAGAATTAAGCGCGGCAGTCATACACGACGCGATGACGACACCGGTGATCGCGACGATAAAACCGACCGCGTCGTCAAGTATTCCTTCGCCGGAAACCGAAAGCAGAAAAACAAACAGAAAGAAAAAAACGAACGCGGCATACACTCCCGATACGGAAAAATCGCGACAAAAGAAAACGGAAATTTCTTTTCCCGTTATGAATCCCGCGCCGATGACGCTCCCGATAATCGTAAACACCGAACCTGACAAATTTAAAAAAGTCTTCTTCATATTCTAATCTATGAAAAAGACTTTCGTTTTATTTTTAAGCCGAGCGTTTCTCTCCCCGCCGATTTACTTCTTAAACTTCACATCACACTCCCCGCCGAGTTCCTCGATAGCGTTTTTAAGTTCCTTGAAATCGTAATAAGTCAATCCGTCTTTCGCTGCGAGTTCGTTGAGGACGGGCAAAGCGCGCTCGTCGCCGTAACGCGCGACGTAACCGGCGTTAAGAGCGAGATTTTTCTCGTCGTTTTTCAGTTCGTCGCACAGTATTTCCGTAATCCTGTCATCCCGCGACGTTCTCGACATTATCTCGATAAGGTTTTCTTTCCCTCTCGGATTCATTCCGTAAACGGCTATTATTTTTTCCTTTACGTTATCGCCTTTATCCCTTAAAAGTTCCGTGAGCGCTTCCGAAAGGCTTTCGCCGGTTTTTTCGTCGGTTATTATATCGACGAATTTTTCGAGCTCTTTTTGCGGAATATCGTCGCCGAGAAGATTTACGGCATAAGTCGCGAGTTCGTCGTTGCCGTCGGCGGAAATAATCCGACAAAGTTTATCCGTAAGTCCGCCTCTCGCCTCGATTTCGTCGCACAGAAAACTCGAAACTTCGACGCCTTTTTCAACGCTTTCTTTAAGGCAACCGATAAGTTCGTCGTCCTCAAACGACTTGAAATAATCGCGAGGGCTTTTCCCTCCGAGTTTTTCGTTCGGTTCGTTGCCGAAAGAAACGTAAAGTTCCGGAACGCGGTTTTCTATTTCTTCCTCGGTCATTTTACCGAGATTTTCCACTATGTATTTTTTGAAATAACTTTCAAAAAGCCCGTCGATATCAATCATTTTCCTTTTTATCCGCATAGGCTGTAAGCCTTGCGACGTCCTCCTTTTTCGTTTCGAAAAATCTGTAAATCGTATCCGTATCGGCGTGTCGGTTTATTCCCGAACGCATAAACATCGCGCAGGCGATAACCCGCAGATCCGTAAATTCCGAAAACCCGCCGTTTTTTCTCATTGCAGATTCCAGTTCGGACGCCCCGTTTGCAAGCAACCTCATTTCCTTATCGAAATATATCGAAACTCTTCCCGCGGCGTAAGCGTAAGCCTGCCTGAACGCGATCGGCACGTCCGGACCGAATACGGGAACGAACGCCTTTATTTTTTTGAAAATATTGGAATAAACGACGGAAACTTCGCTGTGATCGGTTATTTCTCCCGTTTCCGTAAGCAAAGAGAAAATACGAATTTTTATATCGTCCGGAAGCGCGGGATTGATGAGTTGATTTCTTAAAAACTCCGTCAGCGTTTTATTTTTCGAACGCGCGGCATAAACCGCGATCGCCATCTGAGCCGTATGATTTCCGCCGATAAAGCACCATTCCGCGATTTCCTTTATATAAGCCTCCGTATATTCGCCTTTTTTCGCCGTTCCGCCGAATAATTTTTTTATCGCCTCGAGTCTGCGGTCCGTTTCCGTTTTCTGCAAATCGAAAATCAACGGTAAACTTTTCGGCGCGGACGGATCTCCGTCGCAAGCCCTTTCGGCGATTCTGAGATAATACAAAGCGACCGGATTGAGCGAATACAAATACGCTTTTTTCAGGTATACCGCCGCTTTGTCGTACCGATTCAGGTTATACAGAATCAATCCGCGAAGATATGAGCAATTCGTGTCCTCCGGAGCGAGCCGCATAATTTTATCCGAAACGGCAAGGGCTTCTTCGGGACAACCGAAATCGCACAAAACGGACATTTTACGATTGAGAATTTCAGGATTGTCGAAATCGACTTCGAGCAGTTTTTTAAAATACTTTTCCGCTTTTTCTTCGTCGCCGGTCTGCGTGCAGCAACCGAGCAGAAGATTATAGGCGTTCACGTCGTTTTTATCGATAGTCACGCATTTTTCGAGGATTTCGCAAGCGTCGTATTCTCTGTCGAGACAAAACAAACCGAACGCTTTTTCGTAAAGTGCTTTTTCGTAAAACTCGCTTTTCTCCGAAACTTTCTCCGCGGAAGCCACCGCGGAAATATAATCTTCTTTTTTATTCTCTTCGACGGCGGCGCGATAATTGTTTTCGTCGATTCCGTCTCGTTCCGTATCCGCCGAAATAACGTTGAAACGAGGTTTGTCGTCGTCGGAAACGGCGTCCGCGTATTCGTCCAGAATATCGTCGTAAACGCATTCTCCGTAATCGCCGAGTTCCAGTTGCTTATTGAAATAAAACCCCGCGAGTTCGAGATTATCGAGGAAGAAAAAATTCGCCCCGAGTCCGTTATAACCGTCTATAACGTCCGATTTTCTGCATTTCGACAAGAAGCGGAACCAGAAAATCACGGCGTTTTCGTAAAGCCCGAGTTCGGTGTAAATATCTGCGATATGGCAAAGCACTTCGGTGTTTTTCGGTTCGGATTCCGCCGTATACAAAAGCGACGAAAGCGCGCCGACGTAATCGCCGTCGTCGCATCGTCTGTTCGCCATCTCGTATTTCGACTTGTCGTCTTTTTTGAATTTAAGAATCTTTCCCGCCATTTTCGTTACCGAACAATCTCTTCTCGTCATCCGCGAAGTAAACGTACTTCTTCTCGCAGAATTCGCAAGAAACTTCTATTTTTCCTTCTTCCCGTATAATATCCGAAAATTCTTTTTCGCCCAGCGAAACAAGAACTTTGTCGACGTATTCCCTGCTGCAATTGCATTTATAACGCGTGTCGTACTCCGTGAATTCGCAATCGGAAAAATACTTTCCGATGAGTCCCTTCGCGCCCGATCCGGCGATCATCTTACTGACGGACGAAAACTCGGCGATGAGTTTTTCCGCTTTTTCTATATTTTCTTCACGGCAATCGGGGAGCGGCTGCATAATCACTCCGCCCGCGCCCATGCACTTATCGTTTTTAACGAGAACGCCGACGGCAATCGCGGTGGGTTGTTGCTCGCTGTAAGCGTAATATGCGGCGAAGTCCTCGCCTATTTCGCCGCTCACGAGCCTGCACTTCCCTACATAAGGCTCTTTAAGCCCGAGATTTTTCACGACGGTGATCATACCGTCGTTTCCGACAAGCCCGCCCACGTCGAGTTTTCCGTTTTCTTTCGGCGGAAGGTCTGCGCGAGGGTTCGCGACGGATCCTCTAACGTTCAGGTTTCCGTCCGCCGCGACGACTATTTTGCCGCCCGCACCGTTCCCATTTATCGTTATCGAAAGACGTTCGTCATCATTCTTCAAAGACGAAGCCATAAACGCCGCCACCGTAAGGCATCTTCCTAACCCCGCGGCGCAAAGAGGCGACAACTTATGAATTCTTATCGCTTCTTCAACGACGTCCGTCGTATCTAAAACGGACAGAGATATCTGCCCGTCATATATCAGAGTTTTGTAAATTTTTCCCATATTCCGTTTATTCTTTTATCGCGACGAAATTGATTCTCTCGTCGTTTTCGCTCACGCCGTTTTCCGCCGCTCCGAAAATTTCGACCGGAGTTAAACCGGCCTCTTTCAACGCGTTTCCGATAAATCCGACGCCGTGAGCGTACTGAACGTGAGTTTCGTCCTTGCGGACGTACTTTTCGCCGTCTTTTATGAAAAAGGTCAGGCTCATCGTGAGTTTGTTTCCCGTAAGTTCGTTGAACCACAAAAGCGTGAGATCTTCGAGATCTTCCGCGAAAACGTTGTTCGCGAGAATATTTTTAATCTTATATTCGGAAGAAACGTCGAAAATCAACGCGCCGCCGCGTTTAAGATTTTTCGCAATCGCCTTTAACGCTCTTTTCAGTTTTTCGCCGTCGAGATAATTAAACCCGTCGTTAATCACTGTGACAAGATCGAGTTTTTCAAAGTTTTTAAAAGCCGTCAGATCCTGTTTTCTGTACTCTATGTAAAGACGTTCTTCCGCGGATTTTTTCTCCGCTTCGGTGAGCATTTCCGAAGAAATATCGCAACCGAAAACGTCGTAACCCGCTTTTTTAAGAAGCCTCGTGAAATAACCGCTTCCGCAGGCAAGATCGGCGCATTTTCCGCCTTTCGCGTATTTTTCCGCAAGTTTTAAAACGCGCTTTCCCCACTCTTCGTAACCGTCTTCCGCTGCAAGACCATCGTAATATTCCGAAAGAACGGAATACGCCTCCCCGACTCCGCCGTTTAAACGGTTCACTTTTTGTCTTTTCCTTTGGTTGCGGATTTATTATCGGCATTTTTGCCGCCGTTCTCCTCGTTTTCGCCCGCGTCTGCGCTTTCGTCTTTCATAAGGTCGTCGATGGTTTCGGGCTTATCGTCGTCGTGAGCGTGTTCTTCGGCGTACTTGTCGCTGTCTCTGCGCATCGCTTCTTTCGTTTCCTCGAGTTTTTCGAGGTCCTTTCTGCTGAACGAAGTCGGCAACTCGTAAAGTTCGACGTCATAGTCGGTTACGGGTTTGATACCGGAAGTGAGTTTTGTCTTTTCGATGATAAGTTCTTCGCCGTCGTTTTCGGTAGCGTTGCGCTTATAAATTCCTCTGTTCTTCTTTGCCCCGGGAACTTTATCGTTGATGAATTTATCAAACACCCAGTTGGAGTAATCCGTCCAGATAAGCATGAAAATCGACAATCCCCAAACCACAAGCAGAACGAACGCCAACGACATTATAAGCGGAACGCCGATAAAGAAAAGCAGAAACGGAACGACCGCAAGGAATGCGAAGAATATATTTGTCGGAACAAGCGCGATCGTTAAAATGAACGCGTTTTTTATGAGTTTGCCGAACGAGAGTTTATAAGTTACGCCGAGCGTAATCATATAAAGCGTCATCACGGAAACGACTCCCATAATAAGGTAGGTGATAACCTGAGCGACGATAAGCAACCATTTCGTTCCCGACGCGGTGTCGATAAGTATCTGAGCGAGATTCACGGAAATAAGCGAAAAACCCATTATTACCGTGTAAAACAAAAGCGAAAAGAATACAACGAAGTAATTCTGCTTAACACCCTTCCAGAAATCGCTGCCGACGATAACGCCTTCCGCCCAGATCATATTTCTCATGACGTAAAAGCCGCCCGAAAGCCCCACCGCCGCAACGGCAACCGCGATAAGCGCGAATTTAAAAAACTCGATGTTCGTGTTAAGCGAAAGCGTTGCCGTCAGACCGAACACCGCGGGATATGCGGGATAACCTATTCCCATATTCTGCGAGAAAGGATATTGCGACACAAGATATGACTTGTATATATAAGTAAAAACAATCAGGGCGAGCAACGGAATAAAGAACAACAACGTGAGCAGATTCAGTTTGAAATGCTTGCCGGTGTTGGTTTTGAACACGTCCCATCCGAGTTGCCACCTGTTGGTCGGCAACGTGGACGCGGCGTAAGTTTCGGAACGCTCGGGGCCTTCTATCATTCTTGCAATAAAGCCTTTTTTAGCCATTTTTACCTCTTTTTCGCGAAGTCGCAACTTCGTCGGTATCATTAAAATAATTTATCTTTTATATAATATACTAAAAGTCGGATTTTCTCAATCGTTTATGCGGAAAAAGCGAAAAAAATATTACTTTTCACAATAAACGACTTCTCTGTCGGGCAAACCGGCGAAAATTCTGCGACGAGGTTATCATGAAAGAAAAGATATTCGAAGGCGCGGCGACCGCGCTCTACACTCCGTTTTCCTCAGACGGAATCGATTACGCCGCTCTCGGCGAACTTATCGAAAGGCAAATAGCGGGAAAAATCGACGCCGTCGTAATTCTCGGCACGACGGGCGAAGCGCCGACCGTAACCGACAAGGAACGAGCCGGAATTATCGGATTCGCCGTTTCGCTCGTCGGGAAAAGGATTCCGGTGATCGTCGGTTGCGGATCCAACTGCACAAAAAAATTCGTGGAATACGTTTCTCTCGCGAAAGAATGCGGCGCGGACGCCGCGCTTGCCGTGACTCCGTATTACAACAAATGTTCCGACGAGGGGCTTCTCAGGCATTTTCGCGAAGCGGACAAAGCCTGCCGCTTTCCGACGATAGTTTATAACGTTCCTTCGAGAACGGGACTGAAAGTCAAACCGACGATTTATGCAAAACTGGCGGAACTTGACAGCGTCGTCGGAATAAAAGAAGCCGACCGCGATATAAAGCATATCGACGAAACATTCGGAATAATCGGCGACAAACTTCCCGTTTACTGCGGCTCGGACGAAATGAACTTCGAATTTTTCAGAAGGGGCGCAAGCGGAACGATATCGGTTTTATCAAACATAATTCCTTGCAAATTTCACGATTATTACTATGATTTTAAGGATAATTACAGAAACGTGAAAAACGAATACGATTTATTGCTTGAGCAGATTTCGGAATTGCTTTTTTCGAGCGTAAACCCGATTCCGTTAAAAACTCTCGTCGGGCATTATTTTAAAAAAGGACACATACTGAGATTGCCTTTGTGCGAACAATCGGCAGAAGAAAAGGAAAAACTTATATCGGATTTCGATAGACTCTTAAAGGAGATAAACGATTTATGAAAAGCATCGTCATCAGCGGCATTTGCGGCAAAACGGGCGCGAACGTTTACGAAAGCGCGAAAGAAGCGGGGCTTAACGTTGCGTGCGGAATCGATAAAGAATATCGCGGAAATTTCGACTGTCCCGTGTACCGGTCGTTTGCGGATGTAAACGAATACGCGGACGTCGTCGTGGATTTTTCTTCCCCGTCCAACTTAACGGCGCTTTTGCGATATTGCGTGGAAAACAAAACGCCCGCGGTGATCGCGACTACCGGTTATTCCGCGGACGACGAAATAAAAATAACCGAAGCGGCAAAACTCATTCCGATTATGAAAACTTCCAATCTCTCGCTCGGAGTAAATTTTTTTATAAAAACAGTCGGCGAAACGGCAAAAATTCTCGGCGAATACGACGTCGAAATAATCGAACGACATCACAAATTCAAAAAAGACGCGCCGTCCGGCACTGCGAAAATGATCGTCGAAGCGATACGAAAATCTCGCGAAATTCCGCTTCTATCTTACGGAAGAAAAGGCGAAAAGACACGGAAAGACGGAGAAATCGGTATTCATTCCGTTCGCGGCGGTTCGGTCGTCGGAGAGCATGAGGTTTGTTTTTACGGAAAGTACGACGAAATAAGGCTCGTCCACTCCGCTCAAAACAAAAAACTCTTCTCCGACGGCGCGATTAAAGCGGCTCTTTTTATCGCGGAACAACGGCCGGGTTTTTATACCGAAAAAGATTTATATAACCTCTGAAAAATACGAACAAATGTTTGACTTTATCTTGCGATGATGATATAATACAAGAAAAACAAACAAATGTTCACACTGTGATAGATCCCGAAAGATTAAAAATTTTAACCGAAAGCGCAAAATACGACGTATCGTGCTCCTCATCGGGTTCGAGCCGAAAAAACAAACGCGGAGGACTCGGAAACGCGGAATACGGAGGCATCTGCCATTCTTTTACGGAGGACGGCAGATGTATTTCTCTGCTCAAAATTCTTATGACGAACAAGTGCGCGTACGATTGCCAGTACTGCGTTAACAGGCGCAGCAACGACGCGCCGAGAGCCGAAGCCTCGCCTGACGAAATATGTGAACTCGTTATGAATTTTTACAGGCGAAATTATATAGAAGGGCTTTTTCTGTCGTCCGCGATTCAGACAAATCCCGACAACACGATGGAAAAACTGCTCGAAATCGTCAAAAAACTGAGAAAATTATATAATTTCAACGGATATATTCATCTGAAAGGCATCCCGGCGGCGGACGACGCGCTCATTAAAAAAGCGGGCGAATACGTCGACAGAATGAGTTTCAATATCGAACTGCCGTCCGAAAAAAGCCTTAAACTTCTCGCCCCGCAAAAATCGAAGCAGGCGATACTTTTACCTATGGGAAACATGGCGGAAGAATATCGTCAGGCAAAAAGAATGAGATCGAACAACTTCTTGCCGGCGGGGCAAACCACGCAGATGATCGTCGGAGCGTCGCCCGAATCGGACGGGCAGATAATACGCTTAACTCAAGCGTTATACAAAAAATTCACGTTGAAACGCGTTTATTACTCGTCTTACGTTCCCGCCAACTATTCAAATTCCGCCCTGCCCGTTCTCCCCGTTGGGCTTCTGAGAGAACATCGACTTTATCAAGCCGACTGGCTTTTACGGTTTTACGGGTTTTCAGCGGAAGAACTACTGGACGAAAACGAAAATTTATCGGAAGAATTAGATCCGAAATGCGGCTGGGCGCTTCGTCACCCCGAATTTTTCCCCGTGGAAATCAACTCCGCTCCGCCGGAAATTCTTCTGAGAGTTCCCGGGATAGGATTTAAAAGCGCGTATAAAATCGTTCAGGCGAGGAAGTTCTGTCGCCTCGATTTCGCTTCGCTCGCCAAGATGCGCGTCGTTCTGAAACGGGCGAAAAGTTTCATAACCTGCTCCGGCAAATTTTCAGGAACGGACAATCCCGCGCTTATCCGCAAGAGCCTTTTACTCGAAAACACCGCCGAGCCGCAACAACTCTCGCTCTTTTCCACAAGCGAAATTTCGACGAGCATCATATCGGGACAATTATGATCACATATATTTTCGACGGAACGAAAAACGGTTTATTTACCTGCGTTTTTGAAAGTTTTTATGCGAGGAAGATTCCCGATAAGGTAACAGACGAAGCCCGTCAGACGGGGCTTTTCGACTCGAATAAAATCATTATAACCGACAATGAAAAAGCAGAAAAAGTCGCCGCTTGTTTGAGAAAATGTAAAACCGGAAATATACTCTCCGACGTTGCTTACGCTTTTCGGAGCGGCGAAAAGAATAAATTCAACGTCATTTTTAATTATATCGGGAAGGCTATCGAATATAAAAACAACGACGTATCGACTGCGTTTTCGCTCCCCGAATCGTTGGCTTTTTTCGACCTAAAAAAGAAAATAGTTGCTGAAATTCACAGATTCAAAGGTTTTTTGAGGTTTATGGAATCGGACGACGGGTATTTTTACGCCTGTTTCGAGCCGGATAACGACATAACCGATATTCTCGTTCCGCACTTCAAAGCGAGACTGAAAAGTCCGTTCGTTATCCACGACGTGAAGCGGAACGTCGTCGCTCTTTGCAACGGTTCGGATTTTAAAATCATCAGAAATCCGACGCAAAGCGTGACCGTATATCTCTCGGAAGACGAACGCAAATTCCGGAATTTATGGAAAACGTACCATGACGGAATCAATATAAAGGAAAGAAAAAACACGCGTTCAATGCGCGCGTTTTTACCTGAACGATATTGGAAATATTTAACCGAAAAACAAGATATAATCGATGATTTTTAAACTTTTTACGAAATACGTAAAATCGATTTTCTTGTTTTTTAATTGTGAAAAACTACCCGATCGCGATCGTTATTTCACACTCCGAAGCCGCGCCTTCTTTGACGACGCCGATATTTTCCTTTTCGGTTAAATCTTCGATTTTTCCTTCTTTGGACGGAAGATTCGCCCACGGCTCTACGCATAAAAACGGAGCCTCGGTTTTCGGCGTATGCCAGAATCCCACGAACGGCATCGACGGAAATTCGATGGTTATTCCCCTTTCGTCGTCTTTTCTTTTAAGCGTTACGCTCCTCGCCGCGTTTCTGAGTACCACGGCGTCGTTATCGAAAAGCGAATGATTAAGCGCGAACGAACAGTTCTCGTCGAGTTTGAACGGTTCTCTTTTATCCGCCATAAGATACGTTTCGCCGAACAATTCTTTTTGCGGACTGCACGGCGCGTTGAAACGAATTTCATAGTCCTCGAACTTTCCGCCGTTAAACGGAACGTTAAACCCGGGATGTGCGCCGAGCCCGAAATACATATCGCCCCTGCCGACGTTCTCTATCCTATATGAAATTATCAGTTTGTTTTCCCGAAGCGAAAAGCCTGCCTTAAAAATAAACTCGAAAGGATAGGATTTCAGCGTTTCGTCGTCCGAACAGATAGCGAAAGTCATCGAATCGGATGTTTTATCGCACAAGCAGAATTTTTTACCTCTGGCAAAACCGTGCCTGTCCATTTCGTAAATTTTACCGCGATAAGCGTACTTCCCGTCGTAAAGCCTGCCGACTATCGGAAAAAGATTATAAGCGCGCCCCTTCCAGAAAGCGGCGTCGCCTTGCCACAACGTCTCGGTCTTTGCCGATTTGTCGAAAATCGATTTAAGTTGCGCGCCCGTATCTTCGACAGATACGGACAAAAAAGCGTTTTCAATAGTATATATCATTTTATCTGTTATAAATTACTCGCTCACGTATTGCGAAAAGAATTTATCGCCCAACAAAAAATTATTGACGTTCCGGTTATCGAGAACGATGAGCGCGTCGATAAGCGCGGACGTGTCGGCAGACATCGAAACGGGCGAATCCCCTTCCTCGAATCTCCCGCAAAGTTTCTGCATGCAGTTATAAACGTCGACAAGTTTGTCGTTTTCACCGTCCGTACTCTGCCCGTCCAAAACGTCGAACAAATCGAGCAAAGAGTTAAACGCTTTAACCGTATCGCGGGTGAGAAACCAGTTTCTGAACAGAACGTAGCCCGCAACGATAAACGGAAAACCGATTAAAGCCAGCGTTTCGTCGGCCGCAAAAAACAAAATCAAAGACAACGCGACGCCGACCGCAATAAGCGTCGGGAATAAAATCAGGAAGAGTTTCTGTCTCTTTTCCTTGGCGTCGAAAGCGGGAATCAGGTCTTTCAGGTTTTTTTCGAGTTTACTCTTCTTCGCCTCTTTTTCCTCTTTGCGATATTCGGCGAGTTCGCCGTCGGTCAGACGGCGTTTCAGATAATACGGTCTGTATATCTGCTTTATTTCCTTTTTCCCGTCCGCGTCCGCAAGCGCGATAGCCTTGTTAACGTATTCTTTATGCGTTTCGTCTTTAAGATCGGTATAATTCTTCGTTTTCACGGCGACCATCGCCATAAAAACCTTATAATCCGAATCGGTAAGTTCCAACGCCTCGTAAACCTTTTTTTCGGCGTTTTCGAAGTCCCCGAGCCGTATATAGCCGTAAACCTCGTCGAGAATCATCATTTCTCTATGATATTCTTCGCCGTGAGCCTCTTTAAACTCTTCGTTCGTAGCGTGAATCGTAGAATAATATTTCTTTGCCTGAACCGCTGAACACTCTTCTCCGCAACACGGACACACAATCTTATTACCCGTTTCTTCCGCGGCGAATTCGGTCCCGCAATTAGGACACCTCGCGTTAAATTCTTTTTCCATATTATCGATTTTCCTGTTCATAACTGACAAACCGGAAAGAAGTTTCTTTCCGACGGTTATTATGATACCATAAATCGAAAAACATTTCAAGCGGTTTGCCGATAATAGGTGTGTCCTTTTGCGTTTATTACAGAAAATCAAGGAAACTAAACGGTACTTCTCTGTATTTATGCAAATTTTTTGCTTTTGATATATGCCGCACTTCTTTCC
>CAVJNC010000017.1:11115-22484 GCA_963650905.1 Subdoligranulum sp. APC924/74 | reverse complement strand
AACCCAAAAAAATGTTGAAGTATTTTTCTCACACCCCAACATTTATTTTAGAACCAGTGTGATGTACAAAAAGCACCGTATAGCATTAAAAGGATATAAAAACAAGTAATTGCTATGTGACACAAACATAATTCGTCAGTTCAAACCAAGAGGGAAATTGACAAAATATATATTTTGTAGTACGCGCGCAAAAGGCATCACATTTGTAGTGATGTCTTTTTTTATAGTATGGCAGATATAAAATTTGGAACTTTTTAGCAAATGTTGAAGCGTGGCAAATACTAAGACTTAATATCTGATACTATTTTCGTTATATATGACATTTTTCTATATAAATTTCGTGGTATAATCTATATGCTGATATGATGCATACAGAGCGTTGAACGACGCGTTACAATCAATCTCTGACAAGACTTATAAATTTAACTCGGAGAGCAGGAGAATCAGATGAAAAGAGGCGGAATCACTCTTCCGACAGACAAAACATTTGTCGAAGGAACTAAAAAATACATAGAGCGTTGGGGTGCCGACGCCGTTAGAGATTGCGACGGGACGGAGTTGCCTGATAACGTAAAAGATTTCGGGTTGCAGGTTTATAAAACATATTTTTTGACCCGAAACGACAACAAATATGCGTATAGTCACGACGAGGCGCTTATGAACGTTGCGGTTATCACCGAAAGACAAACGGCTTTTTCCGATCGGTTGGATATAAATTTATTGCAGGGGCTGTTTAAGGGGCAGTTGGCGGTCAATACTTACGAATATAAAAAGTATTGGCAGGTTTTCGACAGAACCTCGGGCAAAGAGGTATTCGATTGGGAATATGCGGGAAACGACGTCGTAAGAATAAACAACGCCGAACCGATGCACGAATACACGGTAAATTTCTTTTGCAAACAACTTTGGAATCCCGTTCAGGTATATAATTACACCTGCAATAATTGGACGATTGAAAAAGACAGAGATTTCGACCCGATTTATCCTGAAACATTGCAACATATTAAGGATAATCTAAAAACGTGGCTTGCAGAAAATCCGCAGATAGACGTGGTAAGATTTACGACGTTTTTCTATCATTTTTTCCTTTTGTACGTAACGGGAAAGAAACAAAAACTCTTCGAATGGTTTAATTACTCGATGACGGCAAGTCCCGCGATGTTCGAAAGGTTTAAAAAAGAATACGGCTACGACATAAAACTCGAAGATATTCTCACCGAAGGATATTACGGAAACCACTTTCTTATGCCTTCAAAAACTTATCTCGACTATATGGATATGGTGGAACGCTTTGTTTGCGAAACCATGCGCGACATAATCCGCATCGTACATAACAGCGGAAAAAAAGCCGCGATGTTCTGGGGAGATAATTGGATAGGGGCAGAGCCTTACGGCAAATATTTTAAAGACATCGATCTTGATATTATGATAGGTAGCGTTCAATCGGGCGCGACGATACGTTCCGTTACGGATATTCCTTGCGGAGTTAAATGCAAAGAAATAAGAATGAACCCTTATTTTTTCCCCGATACGCTTGCCACCGACGAGGGCGCGACGTTTACGCTCAATTATTTCTGGGGCATAGAAAGGCGGGCTTTACTGAGAAAAACGGTTGACAGGATAGGCTTCGGAGGGTATCTTGCGTTGGCGGATCAACGCCCGATGCTGTGCGAAACGATCGACAGGGTTTGCCGCGAATTCCGTGAGATTTATGAAAACTGCAACGGAAATTCCCCGTATTGTATAGCAAAAATAGCCGTTTTAAATTATTGGGGAGCAAAACGAGCATGGCTTTTGCACAGTGTTTGTCAGGATCAGCATTATCCCGCGAATCATCCGTATATGGGAGTTATGGAATCCTTATCAGGAATGCCCGTTGACGTTCGATTTATAAGTTTCGACGACGTTAAAAACGGCATTTTAGAGAAAGAAAGTTTTGATGTCGTTTTGAATTACGGTAATGCCGGCACGTCTTTTTCGGGCGATTATTTGTGGAAGGACGCGGATATCGTGTCAAAAGTGAAGGCGTTCGTCGCAAACGGCGGCGGCTTTATAGGCATAGGAGAACCGACCGCGGTGTTATATCAAGGCAAATTTTTTCAATTATCCGATGTTTTGGGCGTGGATAAAGAAAAGAGCCTTTCGATATTGCTTCATAAATATAATTGCAAAGAGATCGGGCAACATTTTATATTAGACGACGTTGACGGAGCAATAGATTACGCAAAAGGAACAGACGGCGTTTATGCAAAAGAGAGCGCAAAAATATTAAAAGCCGAGTATGACAAAGAATTTATAGCCGAGTTTAACAGCGGCAACGTGAAAATGGCTGTGAACGAATTCGGCGACGGACGCGGTTTTTATATGGCGGGTATGAATTATAACCATATGAATACGAGGATATTGCTTAGAGCAATATTGTGGTGTTCTAAAAAGGAACATTTGCTGAGAAAGGCGTTCTCGTCGAATTATCACGTCGAATGCAATTATTATCCGTCGATAAAAAAATACGCGTTGGTCAATAATACCGATAAGCCGCAATCTACGATTTTTTACGATATCGACGGACAATCCGAAAATATAGAATTGAACGGCAATCAGATAATATGGATTTAATTTAAGCCGAAAAACGAGTTTTAAAAAATGACGAAAAAAAGAGATGTTTACGAAAAAAATGCGGACGATCCGGGATATATTTATTTTATTCATTTCCCGGATATGCGTTTAGCCGCTTATAAGTTTTCCGACGATCATATCCATGAAAGCGTCGAAGTGGTGGTTTGTTATAAAGGGCGATTGAGATGCACGTTAAACGACGTCACGCGTGATATATCCGCAGGGGAAATATTTATCGTAAATAAATGGAATGCTCATCGGTTCGATTATATCGAAAACGCGTCCTGTTACATTATCGTGATCGGATGGGATTATATAGGGCATATCCTCAACGAGAAACAAGAGTTTAATAATTTTATTCACCCTGACGAAAAGTGCTTTAATAAGATTGTAAAATTATTGCAGGAAGCGGATCTTTCGATCGATAAGTTTAACTATCTCTTAAAGCAGGGGTTTGTAAACAATCTGTTCGGACTATTGGCGGAAGAAAAACTGTTCAGAACGAAAAATTACGATAAACGCGAGCAACTTTTCATCGATATTAACAAATATATCGACGAAAACTATAAACACGCCATAAGTTTAGACGATTTAGCGAAATACGTCGGGTATAGCAAAAATTATTTGTCGTCGCTGTTCAATGCCGTTATGGGCAAGTCGTTGGTTGAATATATAAACGAATATCGACTAAAAAAAGTAGCACAAAAACGGATAAACTCTCACGAATACCTGCGATGGATCGTCAGAACGTGCGGATTCGGAAGTATGGAAACGTATTACAGAACATTAAAGAAACAAAAGAAATCGGAAGAAAGAGATAAAGTGATGAAAAAATCGACTAAAACAAAGAAAAAATGGGCGACGATCGTCGGTTACGGAAACAGAGGGCAGGTGTATGGAGGATACTCGTTGACGAATCCCGACGAACTCGGAATCGCAGCAGTCGTTGACCCGAATGTTTTTCGGTTGAAAGAAGCAAAAGAAAGATACAATTTGCAGGACTGTCAGTTGTTCAGAGATTTCAGATCATTTCTGGATAGTGAAATCGAATGCGATTTCGTAATCAACGCAACGATGGATCAATACCATTACGAAACTGCAATGGAAATTCTGGACGCGGGTTACGATATGTTGTTGGAGAAACCCGTAGTGCCGGTTAAGGAGCAGTTCCTTGCAATACAGAACAAAGCGCGTGAGAAGAATTGCCATGTGTACGTCTGTCACGTTCTTCGGTACACGCCTTTTTACAGGAGCATTAAAGAGTTTATAAAAAACGGAACGATAGGCGAAATCATTTCGATGGAAATGAACGAGCATGTGGCTAATTCTCATTATTTAACCTCGTATTTAAGGGGAAAATGGAACAGTGAAGAAAAGTGCGGTTCGGGCTTACTTCTCGCGAAATGTTGCCACGATATAGACTTGGTTTGTTGGCTCAACAATTCGACAAAGCCGCGTAGCGTGATGAGCGAGGGCGCGAGAAGAGAATATATCAAAGCGAATCAGCCCGAGGGAGCAACCGAGTTTTGTTATGAATGCCCGCATGAACGCGAGTGTATACATTCCGCAATAAGACAATATATCGAGTGGGACGTGATGCCGTTTCTCGTGTGGGACAGATTGAATAAACCGCTCGACGAAATTACGAAAGAGGAAAAAATCGAATTTTTAAAACACGACGTGTACGGCAGGTGCGCTTACGATATTCCGGGCGCTGATCTGGTGGACAGACAGCAGGTTTTAATCAGGTTCGATAATGGATCTACGTGTTCGTTCACGTTATCTGCAGGTTGCGCAAAAGCAGACAGGTATATTCATATCGTCGGAACGAAGGGCGAGATAGAAGGCAAACTCGAATCGAACGAATTTACCGTCAGAACCTTCAATCTGAACAAACTCGAACACGACGAAAAGGTAATCAATATAAAGGATCAGGTCGTTATGAAGGCGCAGTTCGGCGGACATTATGGCGGAGATTATAACATAATGCACGATCTTATCGCTCATATGAACGGTGACGAAACATATAAGGATCTGACCAGAATAGAGGATTCTTTAAACGGTCATCTCTGCGTTTACGCCGCGGAGAAATCCAGAAAAGAAAACAGAATCGTCGAATTGTCAGATGATTGAATAACGGAAATACGGCTTTAAAAACAAGCCGATAAAAAATAAAAAAAGAGGTAAAATGCAATGAAATTAAAATTCAGGAATTTGGTGGCGGTTATGGCGTTTTTATGCGTTATAACAAGTAGTTTCGTCGGATGCGGCGGCGGCAAGGAATCGACGGGCGCGGAAAGCGTTCAACATTCTTATAGTCCGTTGATTTACGAAGAAAAAGCGACTTGTACGCAAGACGGTTGCAAGGCGTATTATTATTGTTACGATTGCGACGCGGTATTCGACGAAAATAAGAACGAGGTTTCTCAGGCAGATCTGGTAATTCCGGCGACGGGACACAAATTCGACGCGAATTACGTCTGCGAAAACTGTAAGTTGGACTTAGGTGAGATTGTTACCGAAATCAACGCTCTTCCTGCTGTCGATAACATAACGATATCGTCGTTATCGGATATAACCAAAGTCATAACCAAATATGACGCATTGGATGAAAATGCGAAAACCGCTGTACAAGGGCTTGTTCAGGACGGAACAAAACTTTCTTCGCTCGGAGAACAGGTTGGAGGAATCGAAACGGGCGTACAGGCAAAGCATCTTTGGGACGCGGGACAGAATCAGACTCTTCAGGGCGTGAAATGGACCGAAGGGAAAGACCCGATTTACGGCAATTATAAAGAGATAGAATATGATTCGTGGCAATGGGCAAACGTAAAATACAACAGCGCGACCCGCCCCGAAGGCAGACAAGTGGTTCTCTTTATTTACAACGCAAGTGAAACCGACGCGGAAATCAGTTGGGGACATGTCGATCCGACAAAGAGCGGGTGTATATATAACAACGGAGCAGGCTGGCAAAACGGCGAAGATCCCGAAGTCGGACATCAGGTTTTAACGGCTCAGTCATGGAATACGATCATTATAGATTGGACGCCTGTTTACGGTTTTAACGCGAATTTGTTTATTTTAGGACATTATGCCGGGGTCGGAGCGAGTATGAACGGTTGGAAATTCTCCGACGTTTATATGATGAACAAAGACAAACTTCCCGCAATGCAGAAAATAATCGAAAACAGCAAGGCTTCTTCAGCAAGCAACGCTTAATTAAAAATTAAACTGAACCGGCGGCAGTATCCGTCGGAAAATAATATATTATGAGGTGAAATCATGAGAAACAAAAAATTGGTAACAGTATTGGCAATGACGTGTGCGATGACGGCGATTATGGGCTTAACTTCTTGTTTCGACGAGCCTTCCGAAAGCGTTTCTGAATCGACAAGCGCGTCGGAATCGACAAGTACGTCGGAATCGGCAAGTACATCGGAATCGACAAGAACGTCGGAATCGACTCACGTACATACTTATATCTGGCATGAAGGAACCGCGGCAACGTGTACTACCGACGGTAAAGCGGGATATTATTCCTGCGACGGTTGCGATCTGATTTTCGACAGCGAAAAGAATGAAACGACCGAAGCCGCATTGAAAATCAATAAAAAAGGTCACAACTTTGTCGATAACGTATGCGCTAACGGTTGCGGCGCGGATATAAGCGTTGCGGTTAACGCGATAGCGGCTCTTTCCGAATCGGATTATACCTTAGCCGACGTTCCGGCTGTCAATAAAGCGAAAGCCGCTTACGACGCGTTAAGTTCCGACATACAGGAATGTGTTGCGGGTGCGGATAAATTGAAAAGTGCCGTTACCGCTATCGGGGATATTAAACTCGTCGCGGCGGCGGACACCGTGGCGAGCGGCGGTCAGTGCGACGAAAGTCTGAAAAATTTCGCTACGACCGTATCGAAGGCGACCGGTTACGGCGACGCCGCTACGATTTCTTATACGAAATGGCAGTGGGCTAACTTCAGATATAACAGTTCGGAAAAAATTCCCGTCGGAACAAAAGTCGCGTTCGGCGTTTATAACGCTTCGTTAAAAGACGAGGGCTTCCATTGGGGCGACGGAGCAACCGTGTACACAAACAGTAATCTGGCAACTTTAAAGCCGGGATGGAATATGGTTACTTTCACGTGGGAATGGGACGTTAACGCCATAAACGAAAACTATCTTATCTCCACGCATATCTACGCGTTGTCGCCCGTAGGCTCTTCCACGGATATGAACGGTTGGAAGTTTACCGGTCTGTATACGTATACCGACGAAACGGCGTTTAACACTGTAAAAACGAACACCATTGCGGCAGTCGACGCGGAAAAAGAAGTAGCGGATATCGCGGCTCTTCAAAAAGAAATAGACAGCGTAAATCTTGCTACTTTGGATAGCGTGCTGACGAAATATGTCGCCCTTACCGACGCTCAGAAAGCAAAACTTAAAAACACCGAAAAGTTAGAGGCTTATAAAAACGCGCTCAAAGGAACTGTAGTAGCAAGTTTTGTCGACAACTCGTCTGAAAACGGTTCAAATTTAACGGTTTCCGTCGAAAAAGACGAAACTTACGGCGACATTGCGAAAATAAACCATGTATCGGGTTGGGCTGAAATAAAATGGAATTCGGATTACGAAATGAAAGAGGACGTTTACTTTGTATTTTACGCGTACAATCCTCTCGATACGGATTTAGACATAGCGGTCGGTTATCAGAACGATTCTCAACCCGAAAGTATTTTCAAGACTAAATATTATGTTAAACAGACGTTGACGGCAAAAGCATGGACTAAAGTGGTTGTACAATGGTCGGCTGAAAATTATAACTACTATATGAAAGCAGGTTTCTTCCGTATGATCGTCGCGCCTGCGGGTACGAGAACGAATATCTCCGACTTAAAAATGACCTCGATGTTCATTTTGACGGACGGAACCGTGACGGATGCTTTTATAGCATAATTTTCGATATTGAATTTCAAGGAGTAAAAAACAAAATGAAAAGTAAAAAAATAGCGATAGGCAGTTGCGCTTTGGCGGCGTCTCTGCTATTGGCAAGTTGCGGCGGCGGAAATAAGGAATCCACACAAAATCCGTCGGGCGAATATATCAGTCAAAGCGTGTTGGATGTCAGTCGGTTGGGAGAGGGCTTCAACGCCAAATACTTACCCGACGCAAAATCCATTAAACAACGCAGCGGAAAAATCGACGTCGTTCTTGATTTCGACGGAACGCAATACGGTTGGAACAAAGTGGCGGAAGAATACGAACGTTTGCATAGCGGGCAGGTCGACGTGGTTATCAATACCGATTATTCGGGAACGACTTACGGCGAAAAAATAATAGCCGAACTGCAAAACAGCAAAACCGATTGGGATATTTGTCAAGGAAACCTCGGCAGTTATCACACCAACTCCGCTTGTATGCACATTTCGTCGATTTCCGATCAGGCAAACGAGTATTGCGGCAGAAACGTGCAATGGAACGACGTTCTGGACGATATAGCGTTTCAGAGTATAGAAAACCATTCGACGGATACGTATATAATCAACTCGGAAACGATGCAAACGTGCTGGTTCGTGAACAAAACGGCGTTGACCGAAGCGGGAGAGAAGGGATACAGAAATGCCGACGGCGTTGTCGGTAGCCCGATTACGTGGAACGATCTGATAAGCCTTTGCGGTTATATGACGCAGGCTGGATATTCAAATCCTCTCGGAATTTCTCTTTCCGAAGGTTCAATAAGAACGGCTCAGTTCTCATGGCTGACGCGCGTTTACGGTGACTACTATTACAGACAGTTTTATCCGTATGTAATGAATGCGGATTATTGGGACGATTACGATCCCGAAGCGACCACTCCCGAAACGGTCGACGGTTACGGCGTAAAATTCTGCAAGATAGCGAATTTAATGCTCGATAAGAACTCTAAGTTGACGGACGAGGGTTTTGTCGGCGTCGGAAGCGACGTTTATAAAGATTATCTCTCGAATCTCTATAAAATGAGAGATTACATCATAGCGGACGCGAGTGCCACGGAATTTACGGCGCTTCGCGATCAATTCCGTCTGCAATCGAAAGGTAAAAAGTCTGCTCAGATAGTTCTCGATTATCTTGGTTACGGTTGTTTATACACTTCGTCGGACGCGATTTCGGTGGATTATTTCGATTATCCTACAATGAAGAGCGATTTGGTTGACTCTGACACGATTACGAGGGATATCGGCGGTAACGGCGGCTTCCTTTCGATCGTTAAACACGTCGGCGACAAAGAGCAGAACGAATTGAATATCGATTTTATGAAGTTCTTCCTTTCTCCTTACGGACAGACTATTTATTATCAAGGGCTGGCGGAAAATAACGTCGCGCCTGCGGGACTTACGACGGTTAAAAACGTCGTCGTTCCCGAGCAGTGGAGATCTTTCTTCAATAAAGCGGGAGATAAGGTCAGTTTTAACGGAAACGTAGACGGCAATATCTTTATTCAGTGGGGCGTTCGTTTCTTCGGCGATTACACCAACACGAATAACCTTATCGGCGAAATCTGGAAGAATCTGCTTTTAAGAGGCGTGGGAAATTCCGCTATCACGGTAGATCAATTCTGTACTACATGGTATGACGCTTGTTTTGCCGATTATAAACTGAAATGTATCGATTGTCAATGGCCCGAATCGATGTATCTTAACCCGACGCTTCCTTACTGATACAACAATCTTACTCGAACTACGAAAGGTACCGCATTACATAACGGTACCTTTCGGATATGGCATAACTTTGCCGATATAACAGGGTAAAAGGATGAAAAATAAACCACATAAAATAAAATCAATCGATAAAAAAAATATTAAATACACGATAATTCTGTTTATTGTTTTAACTGCTGTTTTTGCCGTAACGAGCGTTGTGAGCGCGTTTTTAATGCCGCGTAAAACGGTATTCAAGTCCGTTGCGGGCGAGGATATAACTACGTCCGCTTTGTTCTACGGCAAAGACGGCGAAGATTTTTTCATGGCGAGCGGCAGTACCTTCGAGCGCCGTAGTCTGGTCGGTAACGATTTGTTGGAACAGGTGAATTATCTTGCTCCGATTCAGGCGTATGCCGAGGAAAACGGCGTGAAAGATTCGATCGGCAGTCTGTTCTATTTTACATACGCGAACCGCAAAAGCGGCGATAATCTCGTGATTATCGACAATCTTGGAAATCTGTTTAAGTTCACGAACACCGAAAACGGTCTGGAATTTTCGGGCGATTGTCTTTTGGCGAACACCACGGCGACGTTGGTGAAAATGATTGCCGACGGAGACGATTTATATGTTCTGTCCAATTACAACAACAGATTGCTTGTTCAGCGTTACGGTCTTGACAATATTTCCGCGGGCGCGACCGCAAGCAGATATATTTGGGAAGTAGAGAAAACAGGAAAGGAAAACAGCGTTATTTCTTTCCTTACATACAATATAAAATTATGGGATTTTGTTGCGGACGGAGATTATCTGTATCTGGCAACCGATCAGGGCATATTCAAACTCAACAAATCGTTTTACGATTACGGAAACGTTAAATTCTTCGACGAAGCCGATAATGCTTACGTTGATTATCTGCGCGCGCAATTAAAAGCCGCGGACGAAGCCGCGAAAACGGAATACGGACTTACCGACGAGATTATCGACGAGATGACTCAATCGCAAATGGCGAAAATTTTCAAAGACGTAACAGGCATAAAAACTTCCGACGCAAAGAAGAACGCCGCGAACGCCTTCGTCGAAAATAACGAATGGTGCGTTAGTTACGATTCGTCGGCGGCAAAATTGACGGTTAAGAACGAATATATGGATGCGGACTACGTATCCGTTTTAAAAGGCAGCATGTATATCGTGCCGAGAGGTATTGCGTATTCTCCGAAAAACAAAACGTTTTACATCGCAAACAGTTACGACGACTCTTTGTACGCGCTCTCTCGCGATAGCGTCGGCTCGGTGAGTTTATCGGGCAAAATGGACGAATCGAATTGTAAAAAAACGGACGTATCTTTCGGCGGAAGAAAATTTCACGACACGAAAAGTATCACTCTCAATAAAAACGCGAATACGTTATACATTGCTTTTGCAAGTGACAGTACGATTTGTATCGTCGATATAAACGGTGTTGCGCCCGTAGTTTCGCATATGTTCGAAGCGGGCTTCGATATTCAGGAATATGTCGGCGACGCCGAAAACGAAAGTTTGTATTTCCTTAATTCTAACAAGTCGGCTGATATTAAAAACAATATAACCTTGCACGATTACGTGACGTGTATTTCTCCGAAGCGGAACGAGCATGTCGGCGTCGTTCGCGCGTTGCTGATTATAGGTATCGTTTTAACCGTGATATCCGCAGCGATTATGGTTTATGCGATCAGAATATATAAAAGTCCGGCGGCGGAGAAGAAAGCGAATATCATTAAAAAAGATCTGATAAAGCACAGATTTACCTATCTGGCGTTGGTTCCCTTCATCGTTTTGCTGATTATGTTTTGTTATTATGAAGCGGTGGGGTCGGTAGTGCTTTCGTTTTTCGAGTACACTCGCGACAATCCGTCGATGAATTGGAATTTTTTCGCTAACTATATTCGTTTATTTAATGAAAAAGACTTCTTGCTTTCGGTCGGAAATACGTTGTTCTTTATGTTTTTCGACGTCGTAATCGCGTTGGTTCCGCCCATCATTTTCGCGTTTTTCCTGACGGTTATGAGAAGTAAAGGCTATTCGAAAGC
>CAVJNC010000017.1:0-11105 GCA_963650905.1 Subdoligranulum sp. APC924/74 | reverse complement strand
ACGATGCTTATATGGAGAGTAGGTATTTTCGGCGAAACGGGCGTTCTGAATATGCTTGTTTCGTTGTTTAACGGCGAGCCGTTGGCGTGGTTGGAAAACACGTCGATTTCGCGTTGGTCGTTGCTTTTAATGAGTTTCCCGTTTATAGGGCAATATCTCGTGTTCTACGGCGCGATGATGAATATCCCGAAAGATTATTACGAAGCCGCCGAACTTGACGGCGTGACGATATGGAAGCGATTTTTCTCTATCGATTTACCGCTTTGCGTTCCGCAGATAATTTATATATTTATCGTGACGATCATCAATTCGGCACAAAACTATGCGAGAACATATATGCTCAGAAGTTCAGGCACGATTACGCTTGCGGAGAAAATGTACAGAGCGATGACGTCCGGCGGAGCGGATTACGGTTTGTCGTCGGCTTATGCGATGGTTATCTTCGCTTTGTTGTTCGTTGCGATTATTATCAATTTCAGAATACAAAAGAAAAGTTATATGGGAGATTCTGTATGATAGTAAATAAGTTGAATAGGAAAAATAAAATACGGTATTCGTATGAAAGAAAGTCTTTTCAGATTTTTATTACCGTTGTCGTGACGTTATGCACTCTTTTCTCGTTTATCGCGTTATTTATCACCGTGGTCAACTCGCTGAAAACGGACGATGAGGTGGCGTTCGATATTTTCGCGCTTCCCACTGTAAATAATTTTGTTTCCGCTATGTCGTCGAACTATGCGAAGGCATGGTTAGAGGTGTACGTATACTTTTTCCGTTCTCTCGGCACAGCCCTCGTCGGAGCGACGGGCGCGACTCTTCTTGGAGCGTTTTTAGCGTACATTCTTGTTTTTAAAGATTTTTACTTCAAAGACGCTGTGTTTATGCTGTTTATAGCCGTAATGCTCGTGCCTTCCATTATAGGTTTCCCGATTTTGTTGCCTTTGATGAGAGATACGTTTAATCTGGGCGACACATATGCGGGTTACGTAATACCAACGATCGGCGGTTGTCAGGTCGGCGGAATGTTCTTGTTCAGAACGTTCTTCGGTCAGCAACCGAAATCGATTTACGAAAGCGCAAGGTTGGACGGCGCAAACGATTTCACTTTGATATTCAGATTTACGCTCCCGCTTTCCTTGCCGATTTTGCTCTATTACGGGATAAGCATTTTCTCGAATATGTATAACGACTACCTGTGGCCGAGTCTTATTCTCGATACCAAACTCACGTTGATGCCGAAGATGCTTTCGCTCGTCGATTCCAACACTTTAAAATACGGGGCGATGTATGCGATGTACTGTATTTCGAGTATTCCGTTGATTTTCACGACGACGATTTCTCTGAAAACTTTCAGCAGCGGAGAGTTCGCTTCGGGTATGAAATTGTAAGTTATTTCCGACAGGAATCCATATTTAAAAATTTAAAATCATAATCCGCAAAATTTTGTGTTTATCGGAATTTGCGGAAAAACGGAGATTAAAATGAATTTGAAAAAGAAAAGAATTTGTTCGTTTTTAACGACTATTTTGCTTTTGTTGACCTGTGTTTTTTCGGCGGTCGGTTGCGGCTCGCAGAGCGGCGGAAGCAATGAGAGTAACGGAAGCGATTCTTCG
This sequence comes from Subdoligranulum sp. APC924/74, assembly GCA_963650905.1. GTDB lineage: Bacteria > Bacillota > Clostridia > Christensenellales > Borkfalkiaceae > UBA10281. The sequence goes on along the minus strand of CAVJNC010000017.1, from coordinate 9,492 downwards.
CAGCCTTCATATGAATTTCAAACGATATTTACCGACAACACCGAGAATACTTCGGCAAAATATAATCCTGCCTCTCCCGAAGAAAACGGCGAAATAAGTTATGATATCGTTAAAAGTGTCGGCGAGAAAAACTTTATGCGTATTCGGTTGGATACAGACGTTAATCTTATAGGTTACGTGCATTATACGAACGCGGAGGATTCTGATGTCAACAATGCCGAAAAGTTCTATATCGAAGCAGGTTCGACGGAGTTCACCACCTTTCTGGACGCATACAGAAAAGGCGCGTTCGCAGCGTATAAAAAGGTAATTCAAAAAATCACATTAAAAAACGTCGATTCGACCAAAGCGGGTAAAATCACGTTAAAGAGCGTGGATTTTTCAGACAGGAGTTACGACCCGAATCAGATGATGTACATCGACGACGGAATGCTTCGCGTGGGAACGTCGCCCGGACTTGGCGGCGCGCTTACATACGTCGCGCGGATAGGATCGAACGTGAAAGAGTATGTTAATGCGGACGGCGACACGATAATCGGGCGAATCGCCGATACGAGCAGCGTCGATCTTATCTCGGAAACGGTAAATCTTGTCAACACTTACGATTTGGGAAGAGAAATTCAGCAGTCTTTTTATTGGCCTGTAAAAGAGCAGCACGGATATATTCCCACAAGCGAGAAAAAGTACCCCGGAGATCTGAATTATAATCCGATTCAGTGCGGAAGCGCGGGCAGCGTAGGTCCGCAAATCGTCGATTATTACTGCACGAAGGACGAGATTTACGTAAAAGCATACGGTCAGGATTGGTATCTTGTCAATCAGGTAGACGCGACTTATTATGAAAATTGGTTTAAGTTCGGCGACGACGGCGTTCTGATCGTTAAAAATAAAATTACAAACTTCACGCAGTTCACCGAAACCTCGGGATTAGAGTTCGTTTGTCAGGAATCCCCTGCGTTTTATTCCGTATATCCTTTAAACTATTTTTATGCGGAAACTGTGCAGGGTACGATTTTCGATAATTCTCTTTGCCCTTACGGAACGGGAATAGGAAAAACGTCGCTCAATCAAAACGTAACGGATCGTTATTATTATAGTCTGGCGGCGGGGCAGATTCCCGACAGTTGGATTGCGTACGTCACGGAGAAGAAATTCGGGTTGGGAATTTATAATCCCTCGGCGCATAGTTTCAAGGCGTCCAGAGGTTATACGTCTATAAAATATGCCGATAAAAACAACCATACGACGCATAAAGATTTTTACGATGACGATTATTCGAGTTATGTTCCGAGTTGCTATGCGAATAATTACGGATATCTCAATACGGGCATAATCTGTCAGATGGTTGACTTCGTGCCGTTGGAATATTCGTATGCGATTTTTGCGGGGGATGTAACGGAAATGCGCTCGGCGTTTAAAAAGTTAAAGTCGAGCGGAGAATTGGTTGCGGCGAATTTGTCGTGGCCGACGCGCGAAGAGGCGTAAGCATATAGCCGAGAGGGATTCGAACCCTCCCGGCTAACGAATAATTGAATTATCGCGAATATGAAAGCATATCGGATTGAAAACAACAACAGAAAAAATTACGAAATCTGCCTGACGAAAACAATAAAAAAGCAGAAAAACGCAAGACTTAAAATCATTGCGAGAAACGTTTATAACCTTTATATAAACGATAAATTCGTTTCTTACGGCCCTGCGCGCGCCGCCGAAGGTTATGCCCGCATAGACGACATACCGATTGACGGCTATCTGTCTGATAACGAGAACGTGATTACGATATATTTTCTTAATGTGGGAGCGAAAACGCTTTGTTTCCCGGACGGAGAACCTTATCTGGGCTGCGAATTTGTTTCGGACGAAGTTTCATTCGAAGCCGAAGATTTCGACTGTTATTTAATGAACGACAGAATCGATAAAGTCGAACGTATGTCTTTGCAGAGAGGATATGTCGAAGTCTATAAGCAATCCGCCGACAGGCGGTTTTTCAAAGATTGCGTCGTCGCGGAATTGGTCGAAGTAAAACCGCCGCGTTTATTGAGCAGAGGAGTTCCGTTTTCGCTGAACGAAAGCGTTGTCGCAAAAGCGATAGAAAAAGGGTCTGTTACTTTCGATTCGGATAAGCAATGGAACGCCTGTCTGGTCGGTTGTTTAAGCGATTGCGCGGACGGTAGTTTTTATCCGCTCAAAGATTGTGAAACCGTTTTGTTTCGCGAATTGGAAAAGATGAATTATCATAGAGGCGGGCGCGGTAAATTCGGATATGTTTTATATGATTTCGGCAAGACGTATTGCGGCAAAATAAAGATAACTATAAGCGTTGAAAACGACGCCGATTTATGGGTTACGTATGATGACCTGCTGATTGACGGCAAGGTTGATTTCGGGCGCGAGCAAATCGTTCACGGATTGAAATGGAGCCTTAAAAAAGGCGAATATACGCTGTATTCAGCCGAAGTTTACGCTATGCGATATATTTCGCTCGTTTCCGACTGCGATTTGAGTAACGCGACGGTTTCTCTGATAAAAATCGAAAATCCTGCGGAGCGTTCCGAAAAATTTTCGGACAATGAATTGCAGAAAATTTACGATGCCGCACAAAACACTTTTAAACAAAACTCGTATGACTTGTTGACAGATTGCCCTTCGAGAGAGCGGGCAGGGTGGTTGTGCGATAGTTATTTCTCCGCAAAAGCCGAGCGTTTTTTCACGGGAGAGAACGTCGTTGAACGCAATTTTTTAGAGAATTATTTACTGTATGACGGGAATGAATTTGAAAACGACGGAATATTGCCGATGTGCTATCCGTCCGTGCCGAAAAACCGAAACGATTTCATACCGAATTGGATATTATGGTTTTTAGTCGAACTTGACGATTTTTTAAAGCGCACGGGCGACGGCACGTTTGTCGGACGGTTTACGGCTAAAATACGTAAAATCCTTTCATATTTTAAAGAATTTGAAAACGAATTCGGACTGTTGGAAAATTGTCGCGGATGGGTATTTATGGAATGGAGCAAGGCGAACGATTTCGTTGCAGGCGTCAATTTTCCGTCAAACATGCTTTACTGCGAGGCTTTAAGATGCGCGGGACGTATTTTAAACGATAACGAACTTGCGGGTAAGGCGGATCGTTTAAAAAAGACTATTATCGATTTTGCCTTTGACGGAGAATATTTTTACGATAATGCTGTACGCATAAACGGCAAACTTGAAAGAACGGACAACATAAGCGAAACCTGTCAGATATACGCTTGTTTTTTTAATATGACAACAAAACAAGAGAATACCGAATATTATAAGCGTTTTTTCAAACGGTTTAAATCCGATGAAACATCAAAAACCGTTTACCCCGCGAATATGTTTATGGGGTATGTTATGCGGCTGATGGTTTTATTAAGAGAAGGCGAATATCGGTTGCTTCTTGGTGAGTGCAAACAGGCTTTCCTCGGTATGGCAGAGCGCACGGGAACGATATGGGAATTGTTTTCCGAAAACGCGAGTTGCAACCACGGGTTCGGAAGCATAGTAGCGCAGATTATTTTCGATGCGGATCGCCGCTACCGTCATAATTAAAGAATAAACAGGCGTCATTTCGGCTATCGAAAAATCGCGACACCGTTTGTTGTCCGATATAATTTAAAGGATAAGACATAATGAAAAATTTACGTCGCTACAATATACGATATAAACAGGCGATTCAAAGTTGGGATGAGGCTTTGCCCCTCGGAAACGGCAAACTCGGTTGCTTGATATACGGCGCGGAGCCGTTAAAAATTTCTCTTGACAGAGTAGATTTATGGGACGCTCGTCCGCATCCGAACACGCTCGAAAGCGGTTTTAATTATAAAAATCTGGTAAAATTGTCCGTCAGCGAAAATCCGGAAGATTGGGCGGAACGAAAGCGGCTGTTTGAAGATATTTACGGAGAATATCCCTATCCGTGTAAAATTACCGCAGGCAGAATAGAATTAGATTTCGGAAAACTCGAAAACGTGCAATCGGAACTTGATATCGGGCGGGCGATCGCCTGTATTCGTCACGAAAAAGGCGAAATCGAGTTGTTTATGCACGCGGAAAAATTCGTCGGCGTTGCGAAAATTACAGGCGAATATACCATGAATCTGCATATTCCCGATTATATTGTCGGCGAGTTGCATTATCCGAAATGCGAAATTATCCGCGAGAAAGGTTTTACGTATTATACGCAATCGACGAAAACGGATTTTCGGTACGGCGTCGTCGTGCTGGAAATACCGAAAGGATCGGAAACGGAGATATATTTCACGATCACCACGAATAAAGTCGGCGACGATTTCATCGAAAAGGCAAAAGGGGAACTTCGCGGCGTTTCCGAAATCGGTTACGAATCGTTGAAGCAGTCGCACATAGCATGGTGGAAGAAATATTGGCAAAAATCGGAAATCTCCGTCGGCGACGAACTTCTCGAAAAGACGTATTATCGTTCTTACTATTTATTCGCTTCGTGCAGTCGGGAAGGGTTTTATCCTATGCCGTTGCAGGGCGTATGGACTGCAGATAACGACAGAATACCGCCGTGGAAAGGAGATTATCACCACGACACCAACACGCAGTTATCCTATCAGTCTTTTTTAAAAGCCAACCGCTTGCCGGAAGGAAAGGTGTTTATCGACTACTTATGGTCGACAAAACCGCAATTTGAAAAGTTTGCGAAGGAGTTTTACGGCGTAAACGGTCTGATTATTCCCGGTGTTTCGACGATAGACGGTAAGCCGATGGGCGGCTGGGCGCAGTATTCGTTGTCGCCGACGATGACTATATGGGCGGCGCAGAGTTTTGACGAATATTACCTTTATACGGGCGATAAGCAATTTTTAAAAGAGCGCGCGTATCCTTTCTTTAAGGAAACGGGCGATGCGTTGCTCGGATTATTAGAAGAAAAAGACGGTAAATTGTATCTGCCGCTATCAACTTCCCCCGAAATTCATAACGACGAACCGAAAGCCTATTTAAGACCGAACAGCAATTTCGATCTGGCGTTGCTTCGGTATTTATATCAGACAATCGTAAAGTATTGCGGAATTTTAAGAGAGGACGGAAATAAATATTTGTCCGCGCTTGAAAAATTGGACGATATCGCCACGATAGACGGCGTTGTTTCTTTGGATAGAGAAGAGCGTTTGTCTGTCAGTCACAGGCATTTTTCGCATCTGATGTGTATGTATCCTTTACACCTTATCGATTATGACACCGACGAGCATAAGGCGTTATATCGCGAAACGTTGCTCGATCTGGAACGCCTCGGTATGGGGTATTGGGTAGGGTTTTCTTACGGTATGTGCGCGCAAATTTACGCTATGGCGGAAAACGGCAACGCGGCGTATGAAAAACTTTGGCAGTTTGCCGACGGTTTTGTCGCGGAAAACGGTTTTCATCTGAACGGCGATTTTAAAAATAAAGGTTACAGCACTTTTCATTATCGTCCGTTTACGCTTGAAGCATCGTTCGGATATTGCGACGCTTTGCAGGAGATGCTTTTGCAAAATCATCGAGGGTATATTCATATTTTCCCTGCAATACCCGACGAATGGAAAGACAGACCGTTAGCCTTCAAAAACCTGCGCTGTTACGACGGCTTATTGGTCGGCGCGAAAAAAACGGACGGAACGACGATGATTTTGTTCAACGCGCCGAAAGTTATGAAGATTAAATTAAAAAACATATATGGCGGCGACGTTATCTGCGTTTCCGATAAACGCGGTCGGCGTATTTGTAGGGAAACCGACGGTTTTTTTGATATAGAATTGGAAAAAGGCGAAACGCGCGTTCAGGCGTATTCAGGGAGCGGATTGTGAGAAATATCTTTTTAAAATCTTTATTGACGTTATTGGTCGGTTCGGTGATTTTTTGCGGCTGTGCAGGATGCGGTTCCGTCAGTGGCGGCAGCGAGAATTCCGACGGAAATTCAGAAACGTATGATTCGATTGAGAATCTCGCGGATTTTATCATTGAAGTAGACGAGAAAAAAGACCCGATTGTGTTACAGATTACCGACACGCAGATTATCGACGCGGCGCAAATCCGCCCCGGCAGAAGCGGAGTGGATAAAGATTTTTGGGCGACGGATAAGGTGAACGAACGCTGCTACGATTATCTTACGGAGTTGATAAGATCCGTCAACCCCGATCTGATTTTATTGACCGGAGATATAGTCTACGGCGAATTTGACGACAGCGGTAGCGCACTCTTTTCGTTTATCGAATTTATGGAAAGTTTCGGTGTTCCGTGGGCGCCTGTATTCGGCAATCACGACAACGAATGTAAAAAGGGGGCGGATTGGCAATGCGAGCAGTTGGAAAAAGCCGAACATTGTCTGTTTAAACAAAGACGTTTAACCGGTAACGGCAATTATTCGGTTGGGATAAAACAGGGGAACGAATTAAAGCGCGTGTTTTATATGCTCGATTCCAACGGTTGTGCCGCGGCAAGCGAAGAATCTTTGGCAAACGGGCATACGAAGAGTTCGATAGGCTTCGGGTTGGATCAGGTCAAATGGTTCACGGAAGAAATAAATAAAGCAAAAAGCGCGGTTCCGGATTTAAAAATCTCGTTCGCGTTTCATATTCAACTTTCGGTATTCGGCGAGGCGTTGAAAAAATACGGGTTTAATGCCGATGCGATAAATCAAGGCGAGAACGCCGAAGGTATTTTTATTGATTACGAAGCGAACCGCACCGAGGGAGATTTCGGATTTATCGGTCGAAAACTGAAAGATCCGTGGGCGACGATAAAGCACAACGTCGATGTCTGGAAAATCATCAAAGGGCTTGGCGCGGATTCTGTTTTCGTAGGACACGAACATTGTAACAGCGCGAGCGTTTTATATGAAGGCGTGCGTTTGCAATACGGACAGAAATCAAGCGAATACGACCGTTTTAACAGCCTTAACGAAAATGGCACGATTACCGGCGGGTATTCGAAGTCGGGAATTTCGCTTATCGGCGGAACGGTGATGACTTTATCGAAAACAGACGGCGCGATTGCGGATTCGCGTATACAATATTGTAAAAACGCAGGCGCTGACGTCGATTGGAATGGAATATTTTGCAATTAAACTTCGAATTATGCAATTAAAATATTTCTAATATTTAAGATTATCTTACAATAATGAATTTCAAACATTTGCAAAATTTGTTTGATGTATATTTGCTATTTAATAAAAATCAAATTCGCGAACATAAAAAACCGACAGATAATTGGAAACGTGTAGTTTCAGTTATTTGTCGGTTTTTTTATTATAAAAAATTTTTTTCAATGCGCAAAGTTTTTGCGTATTGGTGGTTTACACTTAAGACACAAAGATGCGAGGAGGTGAAAATCGGTTGACGGCGGGCGAAAGACGCAGGGCTATCATAAGAGACTTGAGTGTAAGACGACATGAAAAAATCGGCAATCTTGCATTTCAATATCATGTTAGTCGTCGCACCATAGAATACGATATCTATTGGCTTTCGCTCGAGTACCCGATTTACACCACAAAAGGAACAGGCGGAGGCGTTCACGTTATTGACGGAGTAAAAATAGATTTACGTGAAAGATTGAGCCCCGAGCAATATGAGTTACTTTTAAGATTATCATTAAGTTTAACCGGGAAAGATTTAATTATAATGAAAAGCATCTTGGAAAAATTCTACAAAGGAGGGGTAGCGAAATGAAAAACAGAGAGCCTGCGTTTTTAAGGAACGCTCATAACGTTTATAGAACTCGTTTGTATATCGTTAAGCAAGAATTAAAAATTCGGACAGATGAACGGGATAATACTCAGTTGTTCAATAAAGATACGTTTTATTTCCGAACCGCTAAGAGAGATGCGGAATATAATTCGGTTTTTGCTAAACGCGAGTATCTGAACGGCAAAAGACTTCCGACTACTATGTACACGCGAAAGTATATATGGTAATCGGCAGATAACGGCGTAATCAGACGTAAAATTTCTAATCGGCTCATTTCTAATGGCTTTTATCGCGTAAAGTAAGAGCGGCCGCTCACCAAAGGAAAAGCCAACGGAACGGAATGTTACCGATATATATAAACACGTCTGTTTTACATAAATTACAACTTAATAATGCGGAGTTCGAGGTGTTCGGAGAGGATAAGCGTAGAATAAACCGCAAAACGCTGGACTATCGGCGATACGGGTAAATATTAAAAAGAGGTAAAAATATGGCAGAAGGTAATAACACCGAGCGTAGATGGAGTATTCCTTCCAAACGCGCTAAAAGTTACGCGGAAGAAAGGAAAGAGAAAGTTCACAAGCACGGACAAAAAGAAGGTAAAGAATTGACACAATACGAAGCGGGATTGAGATCTGGCTACTTGCAGTCTCAATCCGATTCCGCCGGTCTGTACAAGTACAAAAAGGCTCTCGCCGAAGGCAAGTCCAAGGCAGAGGCAATCAAAATTTCAAGACAAAAAGGAAAAGGAAAAAATAAATAAAGAGAGGTAAAACGAAATGGAAGAAAAGAAAATTCAAGGCAAAATCGGGGAAAAGGCAGAAGTTAAACCCGAAGAAAAGAAAATCAAGGTCGAAAGAGAAACCTATACAAAGGACGATAAAACTTATTTTTCGTACTTTATAAAAGGCGTGATTCGCGGCAGAGAGGTTCGCATTGCGGTTGTTCCGCCCGATAACGGCGGGTTCAGGGTGTTGGATATCGTGTTCGACAACGCAATGTCGGCAGATCTCGTATTGAAACCTTATGAAATCAAGGACGACAGAGGTCACGTTTTAAAAGGCAATACTTACGCCGTCGTGTCCGTTGACGAGGACGGAATCGATTACGAGTGCGCTATAAAACCATTCCGCAAGTCCGATCAGTCGCTTATGAATATGCTTTTGAGGTAAGGCTATGAATGGCGAGAAAAAGACGGTCAACCGCGACACGGTAAAGTGGATAGTTGAAGCCGTTTTAATGTTTTTGCTCGCGGTTGGTATATGCGCGATTGCGTACAACACGAAGGACGTCGAGAGGATAAAAACTCTCGGGAGTTCTTCTTACGCTGTGGGCATTATAGACGACGAAGGCAAGATCGATACGGAAACCAAAACGGCGATACATACCAAAAATCTTTATCCGTTAAACGAGGTTAAAATCGAGATGGATAAGGGCGCGAACGTGACTTACATGCTGTTCTTTTACGGCTCGGATAAAGAGTTGATGTCAAAGACAAATGCTCAATCATCGACTTATAGAGGCACTTTCCCCGAGGACGCTAAGTATTTTCTGGTGATGATAACCCCTACTGCCGACGAGGATGGAATTGTTAAAGGTAACGAACTTTCTAAGTATGCGAAACTCGTTACCGTTACTTACAAAAACAAATAAAATACAGGGAAGCCCGTAAAATCGTGCGGGCTTCCAAAAAAACAAAGGAGTAGAAAAATGAAGAAAAGAAATAAAATCATATCAATAATTTTAAGCGGAACGTTTGCTTTGGCGGCAATCGGCT
>CAVJNC010000016.1:17485-22752 GCA_963650905.1 Subdoligranulum sp. APC924/74 | reverse complement strand
AAGCGTAAAAAAGACGGCTTTAAGGCTTGATGGGGTTCAAATCTCGCTCGGCTAAGCATTCAAATTGTTACACGCAGTTGGTCGACGGTTTGAATTCCTCGACGGTTTTACGTTCAAAAAGTTTAAGCAATTCGTCGAGCGGATCTTTTCCGTTATATATAATATTGTAAACGGCAAGAGAAATGGGCATTTCCACGTTATATTTTCCGGCAAGAATTTTCAACGCTTTTGCCGTGGCGACGCCTTCGGCAAGTTTAACGAACGGCTTTTTGAGATATAAATCCTCGCCGTAACGCCTGTTGTTGGAATATTCCGAAAACAAAGTGGTTTCGTAATCGCCGAGATGACAAAGCCCGTAAGCCGAAAGTTCGTTTCCGCCCATAGCCTTTATCAGCCTCGAAACCTCTCTCGCTCCGCGCGCCATAAGCGGACCTTTGAGTGTGCAAAGCCCTCCGCCGTCCAGAATTCCCGCGGCGATACCCATAACGTTTTTCGCCGCCGCGCCGACTTCGCTGCCGATTATGTCCTCGCCGTAATAAAACCTGATAAGTTTGCTTTTGAACTCATCGGCAAGTTCGCGGACGAGCCCCGCGTTGTATCCGTCGATAACCATACAATTAGGTTTTCCGCGGGTGAATTCCTGAATATGCCCCGGACCTACCCACACGGCGATTTTATCCTTATCGTAACCCTCTTCGAGCATTATTTCGGTAAGTCTTTTGCCCGTGTTCACTTCCAGCCCTTTCATACAAAGGATGATTTTCTTGTCTTTCGCTCCGTAAATTGCGATTTCCCGCGCGACTTCTCTCAGGCTTTGCGATTTAATCGAAATGACGATCGCTTCGGCGCTTCTCACTGCATATTCAAGGTCGGAAGTTAAATTTATGCGTTCGTCAAGTTCGACGTACTCGTTTTTCCCATTTTCTTTAAGTTCGTTAAAAGCCTTGCCTTCGGCTCTGCCCCACTCCGTTACGGAATGACCGATTCCCGCAAGATACCAACTAATAAATGAACCCCATCTGCCGCATCCAAGCACGCTTACTATCATAAAAACCTCGCTATAAGTCGATAAACAGACATTTTCGACAACAATCGACAAATTATTGTTTATCCGGATTCTTCTTGAAAGAAAACTTTTTTTCTTCGCCTTTAAACAATCTGACTATGTTTTTGTAATGCAACGCAATGACGAGAACGCCGACGAAAACAGACAATATAAGTTTCGGCAGACACAGGTCGAAAACGTTCAACGCGCCGAGAACGACGTAACTCACCGGAAGAAGAAAAGCCGCCGTCATCGAACTGACCGATACGATTTTCGTTATCGCCACGACGATTATAAACGCCGATATCACTATCAGAAAAACTCTCCAGTCGACCATAAGCGCAACCGCCGCGCCGACCGTCACGCATTTTCCGCCTTTAAATTTGAAATACAACGGAAAAGCATGCCCTATCATACACGCCGCGCCGGCAATACACATATAATCCACGCCGAAAGCGTTGGTTTTATCGCCGATATACCCCATAAAATAAGCACCGATCATCGCAACGAGCGATTTTGCGAGGTCGCCAATAAGGGCGGCGAGTCCGCCTTTCCAGCCGTAAACCCTTGCCATATTCGTAGCGCCGGCATTTCCGCTGCCGTGTTTTCTCACGTCGCTTTTATATATAAGCCCCGAAACGATAACGGACATGCTCAGCGAACCGAGCAAATATCCCGTTAATATCGAAAGCACAATTATCCACCAAGTCATTGTAATCTACCTCTTCGCTATTTTACAACAATCGCGCGATAAAGTCAATTGATTATATGCCGACGAGAATAATACGTGTATATCGGAAGAGAATAATACGCATATATCGGAGATAATAATACGTCGAAACGCTTTCAGACGAAACGCACGAATTTACATAGCAATGTACGGACTTATTTTAGCAACGCGCGGACTTAATATAGTAACGCCGCGGACTTACTATAAAAAATTTCCGGAAAAGCCGATTCTTTTCCGGAATAAGTTTTATCGAAAAAATAAGTTTTATTTCTGATAAGGTTTTTCGCCGTACAACGACTGCATGACGTCGTCGTACTTCTTCATTTTGTCGTACTGCTTCAATTCGATGTCGCTGTCGAAATCGAGAAGGCGTTGTTTTTCCGCTTTCGTAAGTTTCGTCGGCACTTCGACCGTTACCGTTACGAACAAACTGCCCGTTCCGTAACGCGAGGCGATGCCTTTTCCGCGAATCTGGAATACCTTTCCCGATTGCGTGCCGTCGGGGATATCGAGCCACACGGCGTCGTCGAGAGTGGGAACTTTAACTTTTCCGCCGAGCGCGGCGGTCGCGAAACTGATCGGCAGGTCGACGTAAAGGTCGAATTTGTTTCTCTTGAAAATCTTATGCGGCTGAACTTTGAAAACGACGATAAGATCGCCCGCTTCGCCGCCCGTGGCGGAGGCTTCGCCGTAACCTTTTTTCGTAATATAACTGTTCGTGTCCGCGCCCGCGGGAATGTTGAGCGTTATCGTTGTGGATTTACGTTGATAGCCTCTTCCCCCGCACGTGGGGCATTTTTCTATGATTATCTTGCCCGTGCCGCCGCAGGCGTCGCAGGCGCGTTGCTGAACGGTGCGGAAAATACTGTTGCCGGATACGTACTGAATCGTACCCGTTCCCTTACACTTTTCGCACTGTTTATAAGACGTGCCGTTCTTCGCGCCCGTGGACCTGCAGTCGGGGCAAGGTTCTTTTCTGTTGTAAGTGATTGTTTTCGAGCAACCTTTCGCGGCGTCGAGGAAAGACAACTCCACTTCGAGGTTGATATCCTCTCCGTCAGACTGCGCAGACGCTCTGCCTCCGCGATCCGAACCGGAAAACGCTCCGAAAATGTCGCCGAAAATATCGCCGAAACCGCCGAAACCGCCCGCGCCGGAAGAACCGCTTCCGAAACCGCCGAATCCGCCGAAGTTGCCCGATCCCATCCCGGGGTGTTCGAGTTCCGTGTCGTATTGCCGACGTTTTTGCGGATCGGACAGGACCTCGTTGGCTTCGTTTATCTCTTTGAATTTTTTCGCGCATTCTTCGTCGTTGGGGTGAAGATCGGGGTGATACTGACGGGCAAGTTTTCTGTAAGCCGCTTTTATATCGTCCTGCGAGGCTTTTTTATCCACGCCGAGAATTTCGTAATAATTTTTTGCCATATTTTATATACCTGTGTACGCCTTTGCGCGGGCGGGCATCCGCCCGCCCGCGCAAGAAAACGTTATGCGTTATTTGAATTTTGCTTTTGCTTCCGAAAATCCGGTTTTACGAAAATTACGCTTTCGGAAATCAGTTCTGATGGAATTCGGTTTCGCCGTCGCCCGAGCCTGCTCCGCCACCCTGATTTGCGCCCGCTCCCTGAGCGTTTGCCGAAGCCTGCTGATAGAGTTTCGTGAATACCGGTTCGATATCCTTGGAAAGTTTCTCGGTCGCGGCGACGATCTTGTCGTTATCGTCCGAATTAAGCGCGTCCTTAGCCTCTTTCACGGCGTTTTCCACAACGGTTTTATCTTCCGCCGAAACCTTGTCGCCGCTGTCTTTCATAGTCTTTTCGACCTGGAAGATAAGACTGTCGAGTTTGTTCTTGTTTTCGACCGCTTCTTTTCTCTTCTTATCTTCGGCTTCGTACATTTCGGCTTCCTTAACGGCTTTCTGAATGTCTTCTTCCGAAAGGTTCGTGGAGGAAGTAATCGTGATATCCGCCGCCTTCTGAGTTCCAAGATCCTTTGCCGTTACGTGAACGATGCCGTTCGCGTCGATATCGAAAGTAACTTCGATCTGAGGAATACCTCTCGGAGCGGGAGCAATTCCGCCGAGGTTGAACTGACCGAGCGTTTTGTTGTCCTTTGCGAACTGTCTTTCGCCCTGAAGAACGTGAATGGTAACTTCGGACTGGTTATCCGCCGCCGTGGAGAATACCTGAGATTTCTTTACGGGAATCGTGGTGTTCTTGTCGATGAGTTTCGTGAACACGCCGCCGAGCGTTTCGATACCGAGCGACAACGGAGTTACGTCGAGAAGAAGAACGTCCTTTACTTCGCCCGTTAAAACGCCGCCCTGAATAGCCGCGCCGATAGCGACGCATTCGTCGGGGTTGATGCCCTTGAACGGTTCTTTGCCCGTTTCGCATTTAACGGCTTCAACAACCGCGGGAATACGAGTCGAGCCGCCGACGAGAATGACTTTTTCGATATCTTTATAGGTAAGCCCCGCATCTTTCATAGCCTGACGCATAGGAGCCTTCGTGGATTCCACGAGATCGCCCGTCATCGTGTCGAATTTATCTTTGGTAAGCGTTATATCGAGGTGCTTCGGGCCGTTGGCGTCCGCAGTGATGAACGGAAGGTTGATGTTGGTGGAACTCATGCTCGAAAGTTCGATTTTCGCTTTTTCGGCGGCTTCCTTGATTCTCTGCATAGCCATCTTATCTTTCGAGAGGTCGATACCCTCTTTCGCTTTGAAGTCGTCTACGACGTAATCCATGATTCTCTTATCGAAATCGTCGCCGCCGAGCATACAGTTACCGTTGGTGGCGAGAACTTCGAACACCCCGTCGCCGATATCGAGGATGGATACGTCGAACGTACCGCCGCCGAGGTCGTAAATCATGACCTTGTGCGAAGTTTTATCTTTATCGAGTCCGTAAGCGAGAGCCGCCGCCGTGGGTTCGTTGATTATACGAAGAACGTTCAAGCCCGCGATTTTGCCCGCGTCCTTGGTTGCCTGTCTCTGACTGTCCGTGAAGTATGCGGGGCAGGTGATGACGGCGTCCTTAACGGGTTCGCCGAGATAAGCCTCCGCGTCCTTTTTAAGTTTCGCAAGAATCATTGCGGAGATTTCCTGCGGGGAATACTGCTTTCCGTCGATCGTGACCTTATAGTCGCTGCCCATATGTCTTTTAATCGAAATAACCGTTCTGTCGCTGTTGGCAACCGCCTGACGTTTAGCGATCTGACCGACGAGCCTTTCGCCGTCTTTCTGGAAACCTACCACCGAGGGGGTTGTTCTCGAACCCTCCGCGTTTGCTATAACGACCGGCTCGCCGCCTTCCATCACGGCTACGCACGAATTTGTTGTTCCTAAATCTATACCGATAACTTTACTCATAATATTTATCTCCTTTTAAGTTAATTTTTTATTTATTCTTTGATTACGGATACCTGAGCGTATCTCATAATTTTTTCGCCGAGTTTGTATCCTCTGCCGTAAACCTGTTTGATCGTTTC
>CAVJNC010000016.1:13494-17475 GCA_963650905.1 Subdoligranulum sp. APC924/74 | reverse complement strand
GGTCATAACTGCGTTTGCGACGTTAGGATCGAACTTGCTGCCCACTTCCGGCGAAAACTCGATCACTCCGAGCGCAGAGAGCGTTTCGTGATACTTCTTAAGAAGTTTCGCGATGCCGTCCTTCGTGTTGTCGTCGAGCGGCATTTTAAGCGCCCAGTCGAGACTGTCGCCTATCGGCAGAATTTTTTCCACCGCCGCGATTCTTCCGTCGTCGAACGCCGCGCGCACTTCTTCGTGCTTATGCTTGCGGACGTTTTCGCAATCGGCTCTCGCTCTTAAATAATCGTTTTTCGCTTCTTCGTTTTCCTTTTTTAATTTTTTTACCTCCTCGCGGAGTTTCGAAACTTCCGAGTCCGCTTTACGCAAATTTTCCTTGGCTTCGGCTTCGGTCATTTTGTCGACCTCGTCCGCCTCGGCGGTTATTTCCTCTTCTTCGGGGCGTTCCGCCTCTTTGCGTCCGGCTTGTTCGTCGGTTTCGTTTTTATCGTAATGTTTTTTTCCGTGTTGCGACATTTTTAAGCCTGTCCTCCTACCTGTTTGTCAGTATGCTCTCGAGAATCTTGCCGACGTTTTCCAGAACGGCGACGACCTTCTGATAATCCATTCTGATCGGGCCGATAACGCCGTAAGTTCCGAGTTTGTTTCCGTTCGCGGAATACGTTGCCGTCACGAGCGAACATTCTTTGGGAATTTCGTCGTAACCGTCCGCGCCGATTTTTACGTTGATTTTTATATCGCGATTATCGCCGCTGAGAAGCATCATAACCTTGTCTTTGCTCGTTACCACCGAAAGGAAATCTTTGATTTTTCCTATGTCGGCGTATTCGGGATGGTCGAGAATTTTATCCTCGCCGGCGGTCACGACGTCGTCGTCAGTCGTCCGAACGTAAGTTTTCAAAGCCTCGATGACGTTGACGAAAATGTTTTTGTAGCCCATAAAACTATCTTCCATTTCCGGCTTCATCTCGCAAATCTCGCCGAACGTTTTGTTTCTGCACATGTTGTCGAGAATCTTTTCGGCGTCCTTCAACTGCTCTTCCGTCATATTTTCCGGCACGGCGATGAAATTGTCTTTCAAAAGCCGCATTTCGGTTACGATGATAACCAGCGCGCTGTCCGGTTTGTAACGGAAAAACTTTATGCTGACGATTTTTTCGGATAAATCGTGGCTCTGAATTCCGACCGACGTGTAAGAAGTAAGTTCGCTTATCACCTTCGTGGTGTTTTTGATTACTTCTTCGAGATTGTCGGCTTTATCGAGGAAAATCTTCTTTATATAATCGAGTTCCTTCGCGCTCAGTTTATCCTTTACCATAAGGTCGCTTACGTAAAGTTTATAGGCTTCCGCGGATGGCACTCTGCCCGACGACGTGTGAAGTTGAGTAAGATAACCGAGTTCTTCCAAAGCGGAAAGTTCGTTTCTCACCGTTGCCGAACTTATATCTTTCAGATGACGTTCCGTAAGGCTTTTGGACGATACCGGAACGGCGGTCTCGATATAATCGTCGACCACGTACTGAAGTATTTTTTTCTTCCTGTCCGACAGTTCCATTTTCTTGGCACTCCTTACGTTTGAATGTTAGCACTCTTTGCTCTCAACTGCTAATCTGCCCACATTATATATCCGCTCGTTTGCTTTGTCAAGTATTTTGAGCAACTTTTTTTAAAATATTTTTTTCGAGCCTGTTATCGACGGAAAATATTCTCGTTTATCGCGGGGAAACCCTCTCGATTGTGCGGAAATTCTCTTGATTATGATAAAAAAACGATTAAAAAAAAAGCGACCGAAAAAATCCGTAAAAAAACAACCGGAAAAAATCCGATTGTTTCGATTGCGTGTTTATTTATTTGTTTATTCGCTCGTTTATTCGCTCGTTATCGCCGACGGTGCGACCGGCAAGTCGGCGGGAACCGCGTTTTCGGTTTTCGGAGGTTCCGGCATGCCGAAATTCGTTTCGGTTATCGCGACGGTTTTCAGTTCCCTGACCTTTTTGTCGGTAAGTTTGGGGATAAGCCATTTCTTATTTTTCTTAAGACTTACGTAACCGATTACCGAAGCGGCGAACGCACCGACCGCGTCGATTATTATGTCTTTCATCGTGTCGGCAAGCGCGGCGTGACCGACGAGTTGCGTACCGTCCGCCAAAGTGTGTTTCTGCATATTGAAGCCCATAAGCCCGTCGAGCGAGAATTCGTAAATTTCCCACACCGCGCCGATGGCAAGAGCGAAACAAAACGCGAAAAGACTGACGAAAAAGGGCGAAAGGCTCATCAACGTATGCTCGTCTCTGTTCAATATAGTTATGAACATAAACCCGAAGAACCCGAGCATAAGACTGCTCATCGCGTGCAGAATCGTGTCCCAATGAGGTATTTTATAATAGAAACTCTGCGCTTCGCCGAGAAAAATCGAGCAATACAGGAAGATTATGTAACAAATATAAAGGAAAAACGGTATTTCGAACTTAAACTTATGCGCAAGCAGACTCGGAATGTGAATGACTATCACGCCGAGAATACATTCCGCGATCATAAGCGCGTAATCTGCTTTCGTGTTGAACCCCTCGCCTATTTTTCCGCCGAAAATTATCTTTATTATAAGATAGACAATCGGGATCAGGAAACTTATCATCGTGAAAAAATACGCGATAAGCGCGATTTTCTTCTGCTTCGGCGTACCCGTGGTCGCCTCTACGCTCCCGATAACGTTGATCCTCTTTTTCCCATTGCCGTTTTCGCCGTTCGCTCCGCGATTCGCCTTTACGGCATACGTTCTTTTCTTTTTATGTTTCTTACCCGACATATCCCTGTACCCCTTTTTTTTTGTTTTTTCGTTCATTATACATCGTCAATATAAAAATAAAGGCAAAATAAAAGGTAAACAGATGAAAATTATGCGGAAATTTTATCAACGATCATCCTTGCGGACGATTTTCCTTTCTCTTCGTTTTCGGAAATTTTTACCCCTTTAAAAACCGATATCAGGCGATTAATCGACCTATAGGCAAGTTTTCAGTTGTTGTTCTCGACAGAAAACAACGGCGTGGACAAATATCTGTCGCCGCTGTCCGGAAAGAGCGTTACTATCTTTTTGCCGGCGTTTTCGGGGCGGGAAGCGATCTCCACGGCGGCCTTTAAAGCCGCTCCCGACGATATTCCCACAAGATAGCCTTCGGTTTTCGCCACGTCTCTGCCGAACGAATAAGCGTCGGCGTCGGAAACGGTTATGACCTCGTCGTAAACGGACGTATCGAGAACGGGCGGAACGAAGCCCGCGCCTATCCCCTGAATTCCGTGCGCGCCCGATTTACCCGCCGAGAGAACGGGGGATTTTTCGGGTTCGACGGCAACGATTTTAACGCCGTTTATTTTTTCTTTGAGATATTTGCCCACGCCTGTAATCGTGCCGCCCGTGCCTACGCCCGCGACGAAAAAATCGACATCGCCGTCCGCGTCGGCGTAAATTTCCGGCCCCGTGGTTTTATAATGAATTTCGGGATTCGCCGGATTGACGAACTGACCGAGAACGACTCCGTTTTCGTTCTTCGCGATTTCTTCGGCTCTGGCTATAGCGCCCTTCATACCGAGCGAACCTTCCGACAAAACGACTTCCGCGCCGTAAGCGGCGATGAGTTTTCGTCTCTCGACGGACATCGTTTCGGGCATAACTATAACAACCCTGTAACCTTTGGCGACGCCCGCGGCGGCAATACCTATCCCCGTATTCCCCGAAGTGGGTTCGACTATCACAGAATTTTTGGCGAGTTTTCCGTCCTTTTCGGCTTTTTCGATCATTCCGAGAGCGACTCTGTCCTTCACGCTTCCGGCGGGATTGAAATATTCGAGTTTAGCGTAAATTTTTGCTTTCAGACCGTATTTTTTCTCAATACGCGTCAACTCCGCGAGCGGAGTTTTCCCTATAAGTTCGGTTGACGATTTATATATCCGCGACATAAAATCTCCTTTGCCGGAATCCGATTC
>CAVJNC010000016.1:0-13468 GCA_963650905.1 Subdoligranulum sp. APC924/74 | reverse complement strand
GGCTATTGTTTTCTGCTTTTATATTTTAAATCCGAGGGCGCGATTTTGTCAATTATTCTCGGGCGTTATCGCAAAAGAAAACGCAAAATGAAACTCAAAAAGCCGCCGCGTGATAAAGCGCGGCGGCCGAATCTTGTTTATTTGGTTATTTTTTTAAAAATCACTACTTGAAAGTCGTTACCTCCTTCTTTTGCTGTAATAAAAGGATATTTCAACGCGTTACGCCTCACGGCAAACACGATTATTTCTTTTTATTCGTATTTATTAAATTTTTTATTATTATCGCGCGAAGCGGGCGCGCCGTTAATCATGCTGCATCGGCGTTCTCCTTCATCGCGAACGATTTCGGTATTTTCAAGTAAAATTTCCGGTGTGTCATAACATAATACCTCCTCGATTGCAAATTCTGAAACCTTATCTTAGTTCATCGGACTGCTCCTCGCTTTTTTTCGGCGACTTTTTTTCATTCGGGTTCACCCGCCTTGTCGGCTCTTCTTTTTTATGCCGCTGTCTGAAATCCGTGGCGGTTTTACCGCCTGTCGCCTTTCGCTTTCTGCGCCTTTATTATAAACGAGGATCGGGCGAATGTCAATACCCTTTTCTCTTTTTTCACATTGTGAAATTTTTAAAACAGGTATTGACATTCGCCCGAAACGGTGTTAGAATATTAAGTTACACTGCCCGACCACGCCGTAAATTCACGCGTCAATTTACGCGTCATTTTACGCGGTCGGACGGAAAATTCCGCATTATTCCTGACCTTTGAGAGCCTCGACCATATCGATTTTCTTATTCTTCCCCGCAACCATAAAACTTACGAGAAGCGACATTCCGACCGTTAAAATCACCGTAACGATATACGAGCCGGATCCGATCGCCATTTTCATTTCATATTCGGAAGCGAGCGTTTTCATCATATATGAAAGCGTGAGCGCGCCGAGCGGAATGCCCGCGATTATCCCCGCGACCGAAAGCGCGAGGTTCTGTCCCGAAAGAAGCCTGCCGATTTTCTTATCGCGGAAGCCGACGACTTTAAGCGTTGCCATTTCGCGATAACGCTCGGTGTAACTCATCGTGCCGAGATTGTAAAGGACGATTATTCCGAGAAGCAACGCCCCGCCGACGAAAAGATAAATCATCATATCCATCATCGACAAGAACACCTCGAACGAATCCATGATCATCTGTTTGGACTGCACCGTTCTGATTGCGTCGCTCTGCCCGATATCGCTCTTTTCCGCGTCGGTATAAACCGAATCGATCGCGTAAGGAATGCCGACCGCGGCGGCGTAATCGTCCGAGATTACGATATTTTCGGAAACGCTGCGGATTATTCCCGCAACTTTAAGAGTGTAAACGTCGTTTGTTCCGAACGGACTGACCGAAACGGAATCGCCGCGTTTCAGACCGAACTCGTCCGACAAACGAACGCATATATACGCGCCGTCGTTTGCGATATCCGTCCTATCGTTATTTTCGTCGATAATGCGGATTTTATCATGCGTTACGTCGTAAATATCGAGCGAAACGGTTTTCTCTTTCACCAGAACGCTGAGCGAGCCGCCGTAATCGCCTTCGTATTTCGCGATTATTTCTTTCTTTTCTTCGTCGGTTGCGGTTTCCGAAAGATAAATACGCGAAGAATAATTAAGCCCGTTATCGTAATACAGATTCAGAAACGAATTCATCGTATCTTTTATACCCAACGAAGCGAGAATGAGAATCGTGCAACCGACGATACCGATAAGGCTCATAGCCGTTCTCGATTTGTGGCGGACGATATCTCTCATATTCCAGCGCGCGCCGAAAGGAAGCCTGTGGAAAAACTTCGTTTTTTCTATCTTCATCGGCTTCTTTTTCTTCGGCGAATAAGGACGCAACGCGTCCGAAGCCGTACCCGCGAGCATCTTTCTTACCGACCGGAAACCTGTAAAAGCGAGCGCGACGACAATCAGAACGATAATCGGAACGCAGAACGCGGGCATAACCAACTTCCACTCGGGCAAATCGAGATACGTCCCCATCATTCCGTCAGGATTCATTATCATCCGCGCGATGCCGAAACCCAGTCCCACGCCGAGAAGAGTTCCCGTTAAGGCGACGAACAGAGCGAAGGACGCGTAATGCAACGAGATTTTGCTATCGTGAAAACCGAGCGCTTTGAGCGTTCCTATCTGAGTTTTTTCTTTCGCCGTAAGACGGTGCATCGTGGTGACCATCGTTAAAAGTCCTATCAGAAGGAAGAGCGACGGAAGAATGCCTCCCATCATTTTACCTTCGTCGACCTCGCCTTCGGCTTGCGAATAAGCGATCGTTTCGTCCTTCGTAAGAACGACGGTCGTTTTTCCGAGGGCCTTGTTCGCTTCTTCCGAGAACTCCTTCTTATCGAGTCCGGAAATCACGTTGATTTGCGGATAATAAGCGAATCCGAGCGTTTTTTCGTATAACACGGGCGAAACGTAAGCGTAACCGTGCGTGGAAAAATCGGGCATCAACTGCGTTTTATCGCGCACGCAAATCATCTGTTCCCCCGCTTTTATCAAGCCTTTTACGGTTCCTTTTATTTCGGCGTTGCGATATATAAACGAAATCTCGTCGCCGGGTTTCACGTCGTTTTTTTCGGCGTATCTGTCCGAAAGCCAGACGCCGTCCGCGCTGTTTTTATCGTAGTCGTCGCCGCTTGTCGTGACGAACAGGGACACCTCGGGGTTTGTGGTTACGGCGAGAGCGACGCTGTCGCCCTCTTTGCCTTTCACGTCCGCGTTTACGGTTAAAAATCTTGCCGCCGAATCCACGCCGCTTATTTCCGTTATCTTTTTCAGGTCTTCTTCCGTATATCCTTTTTCGTCGACAAGACGGTAATCGGCAAAACGACTGTCTTTGAAAAACGAGAACATATTATGCTCGATACTCGCCCATTCCGTATTGAACCCGACAAACATGCCAACGCCGAGCATAACCATCAGAATCATCGAAATAAACTGCGCTTTATACTGCCATGCGGTGCGAAGCATTTTTCTGAACAACATATTCCGCTCCTCTTTTCACCAGTCTATTTCGTCCGCCGACATCGGGTTTGCCTGCTCTTCGGCGGAAATTATCTTGCCGTTTTTAACGCGGATAACCGTATCCGCCATTTTCGCTATATTCTGATTATGCGTGACGATGACGATCGTCTTTCCGTATTCCCGCGCCATTTTGAGAAGAAGTTTCAGAACCATTACGCCTGTTGCCGAATCGAGCGCGCCCGTAGGCTCGTCGCAAAGAAGAATTTTCGGGTTCTTAGCGAGAGCGCGGGCTATCGAAACGCGTTGTTGTTCGCCGCCCGAAAGTTCGGACGGGAAGTTTTTCGCGTGGTCGGAAAGCCCCACTTCGGCAAGCATTGCCGTCGCCGAAAGCGAATTTTTCGAAATTTCTTTGACGAGAGCGACGTTTTCGTGTACGGTAAGCGTCGGAATCAGATTATAAAACTGAAAGACGAATCCCACCGTTTCCGCGCGGTAATCCGCGAGTTCGTTTTTGGTAAGGCGGGATATATCCTTACCGCACACGGTAATCGTTCCGGACGAAGGACTGTCAAGTCCGCCGAGCATATTCAGAAGGGTACTTTTCCCCGCTCCCGAAGGTCCGAGGATGACGACGAATTTCCCCTCTTCCAGCGTAAGGTCGACTCCGTCGAGAGCCTTGAGTTCGTGATCGCCGCTCGAATAAACGCGGCTTACGTTTTTAAATTCTACTATTGCCATTTTTCTCTCCTTGTTTTTACTTCGATTCTCCCGTTTTGGCTCTGAGCCTTTTATAACTGCTTTTTAAATTATTGCGACTGCGTATATAGTTGTTGCATATACGCTTGACCGCGGTGATGAAACACGCGACGGCCGCTCCGACAAAAATCGCGATCGTTATCATAGATACGCTCATAGTTGCGCTCTCCTTTTTATTTTTTTGAACAATCCCAAGAAACCCTTCTTTTTGTAGTCCTCCGATTGAACGGAAAGAACTTTGTAACCCGTTTTTTCGATGACGTTTTTAAAATCCGCCTCGCTTATGTCGTTTTCCGCTATGATTTCCGTTTCGTTTTTCAGATGCGACGACTTCACGCTCTTCACGTCAAAATTGGTTCTCACGCAGTTGTTGATATGCGTTTCGCACATTCCGCACTTCATTCCGTCGATTTTCATCGTAATTTTCTTCATTTTACGTTCTCCTTTTTTATTAGTTAGTATATGCTAACTCACTTTCAAATAAAAAAGGAATTTACTTCCCTTTTTATCCGAAACATTCGTTTTACGATTTTATTATAACGCCGCCGATTTTCTTTTGTCAAGCGTTTTGCGACAGGTTTTTATTTTGTTTGTTTTGCCTCAAACACGACGAGGGTTTCGACACCGTTTTGATTTTCCCACAACAATTTATTCACTTCGCCGCTATCAGTATAGATTGGAAAGTTCAATGTTATCGATTTTAACGGTATTTCAACCTCTTCTTCATTTGAATAAATCTGTATGTCCTTTATCAGATAGGAAATTAAATCTTTCTTTTCTTTGTCAGACATTATATCATAGATTTTGTCAAAAGACAACAATAATTTATATACATTGTCAAGCGTCAGCACCTCTTCTTCCATAGCAGTCCGCCTTAACGAGGCATCCTCTATACATTCCTCCAATTCGTTTATTGTATCGTATAAAGAATCTAACCTCGCAGACATATCTTTTAATTTTCGTTCGCGATATTTCGTATCGAGAGGTAAGTTATCTATTGTTTCTTCCAGATTTGCCTTATTTGTCTCCGTTTCAATAAGTTTCTTTTTGTAATTTCTCAATTCGGTATCGATTGCTTCCGTGTTTGCTTTCTGTCCGATTCTGCTTTCGATTTCTTTTGCAAAAGATTCTCCCCTACCATAAAACAATACCTATTTCAAATTTTCACTTCCCAATATCGGGAAGTGAAAACACTTTTTCCATTTTTTAGCAAAAAAATAATGCCCTTACCGAAGTAAGAGCATTTCAATATTCTTCTTTAATTTTAGCGACAAATTCGTTGAACTCGTCAATCACTTTTTGCGGCGATTTAATTTTCACTTTACCCTGCGGCCCGACGACCCATGCAAAAAATGTTTTTGAAATTTGTATGGTTACATCAATCGAATATATTTCGTCGGTCAAATTCTTTATTCGTATATCATCCCCAAAACGATCGAACATATCCGACAAAATATCTGCCGTAAACAATAACGTAACGCGTTGGCTTTCCCCGCCGAACATTGAAAATACCTGTTTTCGATATTCTTCCGTATTAAAAACCTCGTATTCTCGGTGCGGCTCGCGGTCAAATTCTTCGATGTCTACGTTTTCCATTCTGTCGAGCCGATATGTAACAATATCGGCGTGTCCTACCGAAAAACACAATAAATAATAGTTATCTTTGTCCCATACCATAAACGCAGGGCTTACGGTATAACGGTTACCGTTCTTGCGATAAACCTTTTTATGCTTTTCGTCGTAGTTAAAATAAAGAAAAGATATTTGTTTATTTTCGTTTATCGCGCGTTCGATTGTATCCACGTTATAAATAAACGAACTATTCCCTCTTCTGCCTTTATCAAGCGAAATAATGTGCTTTGAGATACTCTCCGCTTGATGAGAACAAAGCGCGTCGGCAAGTCTGCTCACAAGAGATTTCTTTTGCGCGACGGACAATTTTGAAGCATTGATTACGTCTGCAAGCAACACCACTTCTGCCGTTTCAAACAAACGATTGACTACATAATAGTAATGATATTTCTTCTTGTATGAAAGGACTTCATAGCCGTTATCGCACAAAGTCGCAATGTCCTGAACAAGAATTTTACGCGACACCTCAACTCCGCGTAAGGCGAGCAAATCAATTATTTCGTCCGTATTCAACGCGTGATTTTCATCTGTATTTTTTTGAAGAATATCCCACAATATAAGAAGTTTGATTTTATTGCCGTCTACCATATTTTTTATTCTTTATTAAATGCAAGCACAGCCGCGCCGTAAATCCCCGCGTCGTTACCAAGACTTGCCACTACAATTTCTACGGGCGCGAATTTCGTTCCGCCGTAAATCTGACGGTTTACTTTTCGCTTCAAAGTCGTTAAAAACATATCGCCCGCGGCACAAATTCCACCTCCCAATACGATTGCCTGCGGATGAAAAGCGTTGATTACATTCGTTACCCCTGCCGCAAGATATTCCGTGTACTTCTTCACGACTTTTTCCGCAGTTTTATCGCCTTCACGCAGTGCGTCAAACACGACCTTGCCGTTTACGTTCTCTTTGTTTCCGTCCGAAAGTTTCCACAGCAGACTTTCTTTATCGCTTTCCATAGCCTTTTGAGCCTGTTTAATTAAAGCCGTTGCCGAAGCATAGGCTTCAAAGCATCCTTTTCTTCCACAAGTGCATTTCTCGCCGCCGATTTTTATCACTTCGTGTCCGAGTTCAACGCCCGCTCCGAGATTGCCTTCAAACAGTTTTCCGTTAAAAACGATCCCGCTTCCAACACCCGTTCCAAGCGTAAGCATTACAAGCGATTTATACTTTTTCCCTGCGCCGAAATAATATTCGCCGAGTGCCGCCGCATTCGCGTCGTTCGTAACGTATACGGGCAAATTTAATTCTGCTTTCAGCGTTTTTATAAGCGGAACATTCTTCCACGCGAGATTGTTGCTGTAAACCACGTTTCCTTTCTCGGTATCGATAAGTCCGGGGCAACCTACGCCAATGCCTTCGAGCGTCAATCCTGTTTCTTTTTGCAGATCTTTAACAAGATTCGCCATATCTAAAAGAATTTCTTTCGCTTCCACGCCCTTTTTAGTCGGGCATTTTTTAATTGCGGCAATCTTGCCGTTTTCATCCACGATTCCGCATTTGATACCTGTGCCGCCAAGGTCGATTCCCGCATAATATTTCAGCGTGTTTTCGGTTGTTAAAATCGCCGTAGCATTGCCGCTTACGGTAAATTCTTCGCCGCAAGGAATAAAGAAACTGTCGCCCGAAACGAATTTTTCGCCGCTTATCTCGCCGCTACCTGCAACGAAATTGATTGCCGTGAACGGTTTATTGTTCTTTTCCGAGTATTTTCCATTGAGTTTCAATTCGCGAGTACGGAAATATTTGCAAGCCGTAAGATTGCGAATTTCGCCTTTGTTTCCGCCTAATTTTTCGTATTCACCGCTATTTGTTTCGTTTTTGAACGCTTTGAAATTGATTACTTCCACCGCTTTTTCAACGTGTAGCGGGCGAAGTTTTCCGTCCGAGCCACGACGGTTATAATCGTAAACACGGTATGTAACATTGCTGTTCTGCTGAATTTCGCAAATCACGCAACCTGCCCCGATAGCGTGAACCGTTCCCGCTTTGATAAGGTAGCAATCGCCCGCCTTTACGGGAATGAAATTCAACAGTTCTTCTACCGTGCTGTCCTTGACTTTTGAAAGAAATTCTTCCTTGTTCGTATCGCGTTTGAAGCCGCAGTAAATTCCCGCGCCGTCGTCTGCCGAAATGATATACCACATCTCGGTTTTGCCGTTGTCGTGTTCGTATTTCTGTGCGTATTCATCGTTCGGGTGAACTTGCACGGAAAGATTTTTTGCGGCGTCGATGTATTTTATAAGCACGGGAAATTCCCCGCCGTTTTCGTCCACGGCGTTCTTGTTTTCTTTCAGATATTCGGCAAAAGTTTTGTTCGTTCCCGAAATTGTGCTTTCGCCATCTTTATGTACGGATATTTCCCAACTTTCGGCGATTATTCCGTCTTTTTGTCTACCGAAAATCGTTTTTAACTTTTCACCGCCCCAAAGATAATCTTTCAATACGGGTTGCAATTTTATCATTTCGTTTTTCCGTTATAAATTTCTAACTATCTATTTCGTTTCTGAATAAGTTTAACCACGCATCGGCTATCAGCCCCGCGCCGGCAAGCGAAGGATGCACGCCGTCGTATAAAAACTTATCCGCGCCGAATTTTTCCGCCGCTTCATCTAAAATTTTCTGCAAAGGTAGAAAATATAAAGAATATTCTTCCGCAAGACGCTTCACAACTTTCGCATAGTCTTTCACTTTCAAAAAATCAGCGTAATGTTCTTCCGTTGCCGCACCTTTTAAAACAAACGGTTCGCACAAAATAAATTTAACGTCGGCGAGCCGCTCTTTGGTTTCCTCTATTATCATTCTATATACCTTTTCATACCGAACGATATCCACGCCGTTCGGATTTTCTCCGAGATCGTGCCAAACATCGTTTACACCTATTAAAATACTTAATATATTCGGCTGAACATTCCACACGTCACGCTTAATCCTTGCGTATAAATCCACGATTCTGTCCCCTGATATTCCGCGATTATATATTTCATATCTGAGCGGATTCGATTTCAGCAGTTGGCTTGCGATAATATTAGAATAACCGTGTCCAAACGAAAATGCTCCCATATCAGACGTTCTGTCACGCCCCATATCAGTTATTGAATCGCCAAACAATACAATCTTCATCTCATTACGCCATTTATCAAAAACATTTTTACTTTATTGTCCGTCAGATTTTTTCGTTTTCTATGAAATATCTATAAACCGCCGCAGTCCAGCCCATCATAGGCATTGTAGCATATTCGCTCGTAACAGCGATTTTACCTGTTAAGGCGTCATATTTTTCCCACAGTCTGCCCGTTTCTTCAAAAATACTCCTTACTACGGAAATGTATTTGTCTGCAATTCGCAAAGCATCGCCCAAAAGCCCGATACGCTTTAACCCCATATATGCAAGGCAGGTAGCCGCAGGCCACATACATGGATAGTCCCATTGATAAAATACGTCGTCATCTCGGTATTCGCAAGCAGATAACCCGTATTGAAGTTCAAGACGCTTTAATACTTTTAATGCTCCGTCCTTATCCGACGATACACCGAACGCGTAAGGATAAAGCGATATTGCCGACAAAATTTCAGAATGTTTGTTCGTCAAAAAGTTATAGTCAAGATAAATACCGTCTTTTGTTAAATAATATTTATCAATCAATTCTTTTCTTCTCTCGGCATTCTTTTCAAAGATTTCCGCCTCGCTTTCACGCTTTAAAAGTCGTAACATCTCGGCAGTCTTTATTTCCATATCATATAAGATACAGTCTAAGTCGAGATGTGAAAACTCATGCGCGGCAATACGACTTTTCGGCGTTTTAAAACGCATATTGAAATCAAGTCCGCTTTCGGCTATTGCCATAATATCACGTCCGATTTGCTGTTTTTCTTCCGTAGTTTCTCCGTTTTCCAACACTCTTCCGTGATGACAGTTATAATTTTGCATAATCTCCGCTTCACTGCCGTGCGTTCCGTAAGAATTTAAGCCGAGCGGATTTTTACGCCTTGTCTGCCAAAACTCATATTCTTTAAGTATTGTTCCGATATAATCGTCGATAATCGACCTATCGCCCGTTCTTTCATAATAATCATATACCATACGCGTAAAGAACGGCGGTTGTGATCTGTCTAAAATGTAGTTCGCGTTAGGCATAAACCCAAGTTCGTTTATAAACCTCGAAATATTGTCGATATTGTTTTTCGCCTGCTCTGAATAGCCGTCAAGCATAAGCCCTATGTTTATAAAATAAGTATCCCAATAAAACATTTCCGTGTAAAAATCCGTCGCGCACGGAGATACATACGGATGATTTATTTTTACGTTACCCGTTAAATCTTTTGCGGGGTGAAACGTCTTTACCCAATTATCTTTGATATATAATGAAATTTTATCCATACATTTTTTCCTTAATAATTTAAACCAACCAAAGGCGTTTGCTTTTTACAACAAATCTTCGCTTTCCGACATTACGCCGTCATTATATCTTATTGTTGCGATTGCATACGGCTTTATGGAAACGCTTTTCTCTTTTCCGTCTATATGAAGCGTAAATTTTTCCTCGCTTTCGGACGGGTTAAACGCTCTCATTTCATAGCCGTTATCTTTTATTCTTATCATAGGCATAACTACGGGACTATCTGTTTTTATTTCAGAGTGTTTTACCCCGCCGCCTATCGGAAATACGTTCAATGCATAAGGTTGTTGATTAAACAGTTCGGCTTCTTCGCAAACCGATTTTACGTTTCCGCAATATATTCTGAATTTGTACTCGTATCTTCCGTTTTCTATTCTCGGCAGATATCTGTCCTTAGGATAAAGTTCTCTATCGGGAATAGGATGAAAACAATACCCCGCCCCGCGAAGCAACGTTATGTATATATAGCCGTTTTCAAACTTACCGCCATAAACGCCGTCGTTAATGACGGAGAATACGTTTCCGTTATCGCCTTTAACTCCTACCCATTTTTGAAAAGCAATTTCTTTTTTAGTCATCTTTTCTTCGACAACATACGGTCCGTCGCCAATAACTTTACCGACGGGAGCAGGAATTTTCAATCTTATCAGTTTATTTTTATCGTTATATTCAACGGTAACGTGAAGATCCACGAAACTTTCGTTTTTATAAATAATATATCGAGCAAGAGCGTTCGTTTTACCTGATTTATAGGCGGCTTCCACAGAAGTAAGTATTTTCCCGTCCTCTATCGTATGAACAGGCTCGATTTCGCCTGTAAAGCCGCAAAAACTTGCGGTTTCCTTATTCGACATCATTTCAAACGGAACAGGATTTTTTCCTAATTCGATCAGTTCCTCGTCGCTCATTCCCCAAGGATCTGCGGTATCGTCAAAACTCTCGAACGATACGGGCGAACTTAAATCTTTACCGACCAACAACTCTTCGATAGAACGATTTTCCTGTTTTTTCTTTAAAATCGGCGTCTTTTCGGTTCTGACCGAAAAACGGGTTATACCAAGCGGTTTAAGTTTTGCCGTAAATACTATTCTTTTTCGCCAATCGAGATTAAGCGTGGACGCTTCTTTTATCTGTTGACATTCGATCTCTTCGCCGTTCTCGGTAAACACTTGCGGACTATAACAAAATTCTTCGCTCCAATTCTGATCAGCGAGCGAAAATTCGGCTTCGATCTGAGTTTTTACCTCATAAGGCATATAGTTAAACACAAAAATCGGATATTCTCCGACTTCCGCAGGCTTTTCGCCCATAACGAGATATAAAAAAGCCTTAGACCGATAATCTTTTGCCACTTTTTTTGCCGACAAAAGCAATTCCAAGCCTTCCTGTTCGCCGTCAGCGACTGTCGTTCCCGGCAAAATATCGTGAAACTCGGCAAGCAAAAGTTTCTTTTCCGCGTATAACCAATTCGCAAGATCTGGTTTATAACCTGCAAGTTTCGCAATCGAAAGAATTTTCTCGGTCGAATAAAACAGATTTTCCGTTTCTCTGTGCGCCCTTTTCAATTTCGCCATTGTCGAATAGCATCCCGGCATACAGGGAACAAGCGACGTCCTCACTTCTCCGCCGACTCGTATATTATCGGCAAAAAGTCTTTCGGGCGTCGAATGGCAAATTTCTATATCGTCTATTTTTAGTTCTTTTATATCTTGAAGGTCTTTTCTCGAAGGTCCGCCGCCGTGATTGCCGACTCCCCATAAAACGTAATCTACGTCCTCGATTTCCTTTTTCGCTTTTCCGTCGGAAGCGGACCCGAGCATTCCGTCGGTTATTCCCGACGCATATTTCTTGATTTTATCAACGGCTTTACCGAGAAACGAACTATACGATTCGCTATTAGAAACGATTATTTTACTGCCGTCGGGAGCAACCCAATCAAAAAACCTCGAAGGAAACTTAAACTGTTTTTGCGCGTTAGGTCTGCACACGAGCATTCCTTCATATCCGCACCTTTTCAAAATCTGAACTAACCCTATGCTATATCCGAAAGAATCATAGTTGGTCGCAACGGTGGGTTTTACTCCGAATTTTTCATAAAAATAGTCGTTCCCGACTTCTATTTGTCTGATTATACTTTCTCCCGAAGGAAGCATACAATCGGGTTGAAGATACCACCCGCCCGTTATAACCCATTTCCCCTGCTTGACAAGTTTCACTATTCTTTCAAACAAAGCGGGGGCTTTATCTTCTATTTCCTCATATAAAAGCGATTCGTTATGACAAAAAATATAATCGAATTCGTCGGCAAGATCCGCCGCGCTCTTAAATGTGGAAATAGCCGCGGAAAGACCTTCATCCCACGACCATTGCCACACAGGATCTATATGCGCGTTGCAAATTAAATGCAATTTTTTCATATAATATTCCTTTAGGGATTCCATTCGTCATCACTAACTATTTTTGCGGTGATAAACCGATTTATGCGGCGTTAAACGCCGCTCGTAGTACGTCCAGTACAACTTCGGGCGTTTGCCTTGCCTAAACGAGCCGCGATGCGGTCGGTTTCTCATCCGCAAAAATGCTTCGCACCGAAAAGAGCGCATTTTTTGATGATTTTTTGCGAGCGTGAGGGTTGCTGTACTTGACGTACTGCGCCCGAACGGTCGCGGAAAATGGCGAAAAAGACGCCTTTTCGGTAATTAGTGATGACGAATGGAATCCCTATGTTTAATTAAACACGCAATTTCAGCGTTATTATCTCAAAAGGTTTAACTCTTAACGCAATTATTCCGTCCGACAAAGGCACGGATTTCGTTTCGTTTTCCATAAGGTCGCATAATACGACTTTCTTTACGGGTAAAGACAATTTAATCTTTACGTCGGTGGTTTTATTTGAACATTCAAACAATCTGACAATCGTATCTTCGGAATCTTCCGCTTTCTTTACAGTGTCTATTATAACGTTCGACTTGTCGGACGATATGAAAGAAAATTCGCTCGGCAATTTCCCTTTTCCGCTCGTAGCGGTTGAGATAAAAGGGTTGTTTAACAAATACGCCTGCGTATATACCGCACTGTTTCTGACGTCGCCGCTATGCGGATATAAAGAATATACGAATTTATGAACGCCCTTATCGCAGTCGGGATCGGGATACGTCGGACATCTTAAAAGAGTCAGTCCTATTTCTCCGTTTCCCACCGAATAACCGTATTTACAATCGTTCAGGACGGATATACCGTAACCGCTATCGGATAAATCTGCGAATTTATGTCCGCACACTTCAAATTTTGCCTTATCCCAACTCGTGTTGGTATGCGCGGGGCGTTCGACGTTGCCGAATTGAGTATCGAACGTCGCTTTATCCGTATTTACGTCCGACGGGAAATAAGTCTTTAAAAGCGTATGTTCGGTATGCCAATCGAGTTTTGTTTCAAAATCGATTCTGTCGATATGTTCGTAAAGCCAAATATTTTGCTCTATTACCGAATTTTCAAATTTACGAATTATTTTAAACCCGCTTCTTTCGCCGTCTGCTATTTTTTCAACGCGCGAATAAGTATTTACCGGATAGGCTTTCTGAGAATAATAATTTCTCAACTCCCATGCGTCGTAATAGCAAGGATAATCTTCGTAAGCGACAAGTCTGTTTGCAAGCGATCCTTTCGGGAGAA
>CAVJNC010000015.1:0-22937 GCA_963650905.1 Subdoligranulum sp. APC924/74 | reverse complement strand
CCGATATCCGAAAAGGTTTTGTCTTCCTTAATCGCCCTCTCGTCGAGATGGCAATATAAACGGCGAGTCATTCGGTGAAGTTAGACACGCCCGCTTTCGCCGCGGAGTACGCGGGAATTTTGGTGAGCGGACGAAACGCGTTCATGCTTGAAATGTTTATGATGTTCCCGCCCGTCATTCCCTGAATCTGTTTTATGTGATTAAGCGGTATGCAGTCTTTTTCGGCATACCATTGAAACGTATGTTTCATGGATTCAGCGTCATTTTTTATAATCAAAATCGAAAAACATCATTTCGCTTTTTCGTCCCTGCGCCAACGGAAATTGCCGTTTACCCCCGTAACGTCCGTATAATAAACGAAAATATCGGGGCGTTTTTTTAAAAAGTTCAGAAACTCCGGCACCTGACGAGTGTTTACGATCGTTACGACCATCGTCGAGTCCTCGTCGGTGAACATTCCTTTGCTGTTAACGATCGTCGCCCCGTGCTTCAATTCGTAGATGATTTCTTCTTTGAGTTTTTCGGGTTCTTTCGTTATTATCTCGAATTTAACGGCGTTTCTGCTGTCTTTCAGAACGAACGATATCGTTTTTTCGAACACGAACATCTGAACGACGGACAACAAAATACACGTTAAATCGCGGTAAACAAAATACGATACGCCGATTATTATGTAACAAACGAAACTTATCACCTTTTCCACGTCGCGATTGAATTTATTCTGCACGATGCAGGCGATGATATCTATACCGCCCGACGACGCGCCGATTCTGAGCATTATCCCCGTTCTCGCGCCCAATAAAAGCCCCGAAAATATCGCGACGATTACTTTATCCGTTTCGACGATATACTGATAAAAATGCGCTTCGCCGAGAAGATAAACCCATAAAGAAGCCAGAACGGTGAATAAAATCGTGTATATAACGTATCTTCGTTTCAGAACGAACCATGCCGCGATGAGGAGCGGCAGATTCAGCAAAAACGTGAATATGCCCGCGTTTATTTTCGTTATTTCCTGAAGCATCGTGGCGACGCCGTCTATTCCGCTCGGCGCAAACGAATTGCCGAAAACGAAAATATGTAATCCGAACGCGGACACCGCCGACGCAATCACCGTCATTAAAACGTTTATTATTTCTTTTTTCATATCGCTTTTCTTTCGCCTTCCGAAACGTTTAGCGTTAAAACCCGCCCGCGGTTAGCCGAGTGAGATTCGAACCCCTCTCGGCTGACGACGGGTTATAAATATTTCCTCAGTTCGTCTGCGTTTTTCGCAACGCCGATAAGAACGTGCGCGTCCTCGCCGTAAACCGCGCGGATTCCTTCCGCGTTCAGTATTTCGAACATATCCGCCGCGAATTCCGTCCTTGTGTAACGGATTTCGATCGCGCACGGAAAACGGTTCGCGACTGTCCCGCGTTCTTTTTTCATCGCCGCATATTCTTTTTTCGCCGACACGCATTCTTTTTTCGCCGCCGCGCGTTCTTTTTTCACCGCTTCGGCAACTTTCTCCCGTATTTCGCCGAGGACTTCTTCCTCGGGCAAAAATTCGGCTTTGTTTCTGCCTTTGCCTATCTTGGTCACGACAGCCGAAGCGTAAGGACGATTTTCCAGAAACTGCCCCACGCACACGTCGTCGCTCGCAATGAATACGGACGGAACGCCGAACGACTCGGCGATAATTC
Source organism: Subdoligranulum sp. APC924/74 (assembly GCA_963650905.1). Classification (GTDB taxonomy): domain Bacteria; phylum Bacillota; class Clostridia; order Christensenellales; family Borkfalkiaceae; genus UBA10281. The sequence goes on along the minus strand of CAVJNC010000015.1, from coordinate 21,252 downwards.
CGTCGATATCGAATTCTCCGACCTGTTTCCCGTCGATTTTATAATACTGAATCGACTGCGAACTGTAAGTGTGCGCCAGAACGCCGTTCAGCGAACCTTCGCGCGAATGATACCCGATAAAAAGCATCGCTTCGATTTTATGTTCGCTCAAAAAATCGAGCCGACCGACCGAATTGCTTTCCGGTCTGATTTTTTCGGCGCGGGAATCGACTTTTGAAAAATCGAGATTATCGAGATTGCCGTGATTATCCCACACGAAAACCCTCGTCGCGCCAACGGCGAACAACGCTTCGGTTGCCGCGTTCACTTCCTTCGTAACGTTTTCCACCGCTTTTGCGTATTCTTCCATATCCGGTGTAAGACCTTTGTAAGGCTCGCCGACAACGCCGTGCGCGCCCTCGAGATCCACCGCCAACAAATATTCCATGATTCTTTCCTTATTCCGGTTATGCTTTGAGCGGCGTTTTCCGCCGCTCAGTGTTAATTATGCGCGAGTATCACAAGGCCCACGCGCCGACTTTGCTTATGCCCGACTTCTTTAAATCCTCCGCCGTGTCGTAGCGTAAGATATACGGATTGTACATCGTAAGCGAATTAGAACCCCAGATCGAGCCGAAGTATTTTGCGTGATCCGAATCGGCGGCCTCATTGGAAGTAAGCCTTAGCGAGCCGTTATCTTTGTACTTGCCGAGAGCCTTAAGATCGTTGCCGGCATACCAGACGCAAGTACGAGAGGATAGGGTTGGCATTAAAGTAATCGCGGCGATCGGCATGAATTTTTTAGTTACCAAATAAACGTCGGCGATAAGGTCGCCTTCCTTTATTTTCGTCAGCGCGCTATCCGCGTAACCCGTCATGTAACCCGTTCTGTCCGCTCCGAACAATGCGCTCATATCTGCGGAAGCGTCGGTAAATTCGTAATCGTCGTCAAGTCCGTTAAGTTCGACGAGAATATCGTTCATATGCAGGAAGTAAGGCTTAACTCCCATAACGGCAAACGAATTCTTTTTGTAGTTGGTCGTCTCGATACGCAGATTATCGAGCGTAATATGGTATTCGCCTTTATCGGTCGCATATCCTTCGATCCGGTTGTCGTTATTCGCCGCCAGACCGCAGTAAGCGTCCGGTATCGAAATACCCCACTGTTCGAGTGTTGCGCCGCTGCCGGCGAAAGTGAACTTAAAGCAAGCGTTCTTCACTATCGCTCCGTTTCCGAGCGAGCCGAACACGCCGTAGCCGCCTACCTTCGCGTTAAGAGTATGTCCGCGCCCGTCGAACGTTCCGACGAAACATTCCGCCCAGTATCCGTTCAGCCTGCCCGTGAAATCCGCCGTGACGTCGCCTTTCATAATATAATATCCGCTCGGTTTGGTTGCGGGAGCAAGAGTACTCACGATATTATCTTCTGTTAAAACAGCCGTGTAAGCGTCTGCGTTGACAAAACGGAAACCGCCGTTTAAAGTTTCGACGATAAACGGTTCCGTATCGGTTCCGTTTACTTTCAGACCGTCGAGAAGTTCTTTCCCTTTGTTCTTTTTATTAACCGTGACGGATTTGTCTCCCTGATAAGCGGCGGTAATCGTATAACCGCTTCCGAACACGTCCTTCCACTCTTTATCCGCGAGTCCTTCGGTTGCGCTGTATTCGATAAATTCCGCGTAATCGACCACGGGGCATTTCACGGAAACGGAAATCGGCGTAGTCAAGGTCTCCGTTCCGTCTTTAACGGTGATATTCAGAACCGTTTCGCCCGTTTTTCCGTTTGAATTTACTGTTATTTTACCCGTGTTCGCGTCGTAAGTAACGAGCGCCTGATCCGCTTCCGCTTCGCAAACGATCGCGGAATTATCGAGTTTAACTTCGTCGCTGAAAGCCTCTATGCCGAGCGTTGCCGCGGTTACGTAATCCTCTCCCTGCCAATAATCGCTCGTCCACAGTTCGATACTGCCGGCGAATTCCGAATTTCCGTTGTCGTAAGTCACTTTCGTTTCCACGTATAACGGCGGAACTACCGTTACTTCCGTTTCCACGCTCAGCAACGAACCCGAAAATCCGTTCCACTCGGCGGAGAAAGTCACGCGCGAAGTTCCCTTGTTTTTCGCGATCAACTCGTTCGAGGAAGAATCGAAACCGAGTACGTCGTCGTCCGCTATCGTAACGCTTAAAACGCAGGGGTAAGTTTTCGAATTGAACAGAACCGCGCCTTCGACCGCGTAGCGATCTCCTTTATAAAGGTTTATGCCTTCGCTCGCGGAGGCGATCTCCAGAACGGGCCGGACGTCCCCGTAAGTGACGTCCACGCTGCAATATTTGCTCACGCCCGCATAAGAGACTTCTATACGCGTGCTTCCCGTGCCTTTCGCGGTGACGGTTCCGTCGTTCACGACGGCAACCGACTCGTTTTCGCTGCGCCAGGACACGGTTTCTCCCTCGATCGGGCTATAAGTCGCGATCAGTTCGAGCGTGTCGCCGAAAATCATCTGCGCGGACGATTTGTTCACCGACAACCCGACCTCTCTTTCCGACGCCGATTCCGAGTCGTCGCTGCCGCCGGACTGCGAATGATCGTTGCACGAGAAAAAGATACACGCGGTCGTTACGGCTATCGCTATCGCCGCCGCTATCAATATCCAAATTAATTTTTTCTTCATAATCCACTCCAAAACGACGTGTATTTCAGCATGATTTCTTTTGCCGATCGCCCGCCGTCAAAGCGCGCTGAGGAATCCCGACAGATCCGAAGATTCGCCCGCTTTAGTCAATCCGATATTTACGCAGATGCTCTTGAATCCGGCTTTCATGGCGGAAATCTGCGAACTCGTGAAATAATCCTCGAAACCGCTGCTTATGGCGGTTTTTGCGGGGAACAACCATTCGCTGTCTATGTTCGTTTTCAGTTTATCGTAAACCTCCTCGTCGCGACTGTAAATTCCGATCGCGTCGTAAGCCTCGTCGAGTTTTTCGAACATGGTTTTTATCGTGCCTATGTCGAAATATTCGGTTTTCCCCGTGACAGAATTGGACCATACGCGTTCGTTTCTGAAAGCGTCCGCAAACCAGAGTTTGCACAACGTGTAATATTCTTTCATTTCGTCCGCCGCGTCGCGATACATTCCGTCGAAATATTTGTTTATAAGGTCGTCGATTTTAAGCGAAGCGTTCCAGCGCATTTTGCAATCCACGTAAGCGGACAGATTGAAAAACCCGGTATCCGAGCCGCGTTGACCGCTGTGTTGCTGAATAATCGACATCTGAACGTTGTTTGTCGCCATGAGCGGGAACAGATCGGAATAGAAACTGTAATTATCGACGAAGCAGAAATAATCGTTATACGCGCTTCCGTAAGACCACAACCAGCAATCCGGAAAAACTTTCATCCACGAAACCATATCCGCGCAGGAAGCGACGTTGGACGGCGCCGACAGGGGCTTGCCGTGATCGAGAGTCTGAATCGCCACGAACGGCTTTATATTCACGTCCTCGGGGAAAACGTCGTTATCGGCGGCGGTGTATTTACCGCTTGCGTCGTCGTAAATATACGGAGAATGTTCCGTTCCCCAATAAGCGAAGAACATATAAGCGAAATTATCCCTGCGATACGCCTCGTTTTCGGGAAGAGCCATCCATGCGTCGACTTTTCTTCCTACGTCTTTAACGAATTTTATGATGGCCGCCGTTGCCGAATTGTTGTATTTTTTCTGCATCGCGCCGCAAGCGTCGCAGGCGCACATATTGTTGTTGTCCTCGATACCGATCTGAACTCCGCAGATATCGGGATAACGGTCGGGCGTGTTCGCGCGAAGCGATTCTTCTATCTTTTCCGCCGCGATGCTCACCATAAGATCGTATTTCTTCTGATTGCCGTGAGCGGTGTAACAAAGTTGCCCGCCGCCGTAAAATTCGGGGTTATCTTTCTCGTAATCCTCTTTCGGGAAGAATCCGCGGATACTGTTATGCTCTCTGTAGCCGTTTATCGGAAGGAGCATCGACCAGTACGTATCGCGCGAGCGGGTGCGGTAACTGAACATTCTGTCGTCGTACAGGGACGTAGATTCGTTCTGCGCGCCCGAAGCCCTCGATCGGTATTCGATATCGGGGATATCCTTCACGTCGTAATCGCATAATTTCAATTCCGTCACGTCTTTTTTCAAGGAATAGTTATTCTTGAAATAAACGTCGAAATCGAAATGCATTTCGAGGAAGTCGTAGACGCCGTACAAAACGCCGTAATCGGACGTTCCGCCGACAAAAAATATCGTTTTGTCTTTCGTGAGAATACGCACGCCGTCTCTTTTCAGTTCTTCGGCGTTCACTTTGTCTTCAAGCCCCGAAGTTTCGAAAAGCGTCGTTTTTCCGAGAGAAATATACTTGTTTTCCGCGTTGTGAGACAAATCTTTGTCCGTAATCGCGGACAACGTTATGCCCGTCGCTTCGCGGAAAAGATTGACGAGTTCGGTTTTCGCGTAATTCGTCTCGAGAGAAGTCGTCTCGGGAGTGACTATCACGTAATCGGTAGCCCCGTTCTTAAACAAATACGATTCCGTTTCGGTATAATTAAATTCGTGAACGCCGATCGCAGCAGCGTCGTCGTCCGGATTCGCGCCGGAATCGGAAGCGTCCGTCGAAGAATCGTTTTTACCGCACGCCGCGGCGCAGCAGAAGGTCAACAACGCAAGCAAAAGACACAGAAAACGTTTGATATGTTTTTTCATGATCGTCAATCTCCTTATCTGACGGTTATCGTATACGTCACGAAAGCGTTATTGCCCGCTTCGTCGCGGCAATAAAGGTATACCGTGTATTTTCCGGCTTTGTTAAACGTGTAAGAACCGTCGGTTCTGCCGTCGATACGCGAAGCCGTGACGAGCATTCCGCGCGCGTTGTAAACGATAACGCTCACGGTTATATTTTCTTTGTCGCTGCAGTTATCCGATATCGTATACGCGAGCGGCTTTACCGTTTCGCCGACTTTCGCTTCGATATTCGTCTTTCCGTCGATCGCGACGACTGGAGGAACGTCGTCTATAACGTTGATCGCGAACGGCGCGGTAACGGAATTGCCTTTACCGTCCGTATAAGAATAAATAAAGACGTATTCGCCGTATTTGTCGAACGTTATCTCGTAAACGCGATTCGCGCGGACATTGAGAAATTCGGTTCCGTCCTTCGCGGTGTAAACGTCGTCGCCGAAATATATCGAAAGAACGCAATTTTTGGCTACGGTCGGCGTGAGTACGTCTCCGTAAACGGGAACGCTCGTGGTGAACGACGAACCGAAATCGGCAACCGGTTCGGCTTCTTCGACAATGAGATAGGGATCGGTTTTATCGTCGAAGTTGTTGACAGACGAGAAAGACTGATTGCACACCTGATAAACGTAAAACTCGTCCGCTCCGCTCGTTTCCGTGCCGAACAGACACAAATCGTCGGTTACGGCGTCCGATTTTATTCTCTCGTCCACTCCGTTGCGGTTCACGACGTATAAATACGTCTCGTTGTTTTCCGTCGAATATCTCACTTCGGTGGAACTCCCCGAAAGTTTTCCGCTTACGCGGGTTACGGTTCCTCTCGTTTCCAGATAGCACCCGTCCGCGTCCTCGCCGAGTTTTAGTTCGACGACGTTTTCGCGGTCGTTATATCCTCTGAGTCTGAGCGTAATCGAATAATTGGCCGTTCCGCCCGGGATTTCGAACGAGAACGAGAAATATTGCGTTACCAAAGGATTGATAAAATCGAGCGACGAATTTTCTTTTCCGTTACGCTTGAAAACGGCGTACGTTTTCCCTTCGGCTTTTTCGCCGTCGTATCCGCCGACGAAATATTTCGCGAAGTTCAGATTGTTTTTAACCGTGTAGTTTACGTCTGCGACCTTCAATTCGTCCGATTCGATGATTTTAGCCGGATCGTCTTTCGCGACGAGTCTGAAACGAACGGTGTTGCTCGCGGTGATAACGACTTCGGTCGCGTCGCATTTAACGGGCGAACCGCCGTCGCTTATCATATACGCGTCGTATTCCGCCGCGAGATTTCCGCCCGCGGTATATTTAACGAGGTTGACGTTATCGAACGAATAACTCGCGCCCTTGATAACGTATTCGGGCATTATTATTTTTTTCGCGTCGAAGCCGTACTGTCCCGCGTCCGCCGCGACGAATTCGTCCGTATAAACGCATCGATATATTATATCAGAGCAAACGTACTCTATTTTATAATTTCCGACCGAGCGAAGAATGTAATCTTCGGAGCGGTTTGCGATTTCGGTTTCGCCCGCGGGAGTCGTGATGAGGATCTCGACTTTCGCCCCGCCGTTCAACGAAACCGCGGAAACTTCGCCGAAAGACAACGCGTCGCCCGCGTTGCGGGATCCAGTCTTCGTATAATCAAGGTCTATGCCGAGTTTTCCGTCTTCCGCGACGCTCGCGGCATATAAGTCGATTCTCTTTTCGGAAACGTTGCCGCTTAAGTCGGTCGCCGTGTAAACGATCGAATAATCCCCGACTTTTTCGGGCGTGAACGCGCCGTTTTTAACGCTTACGCGCTTCGGCGAGCTGGAATTTTTACGGAACCAAACGCTGTAATCGACGGCTCCGCCTTTAACTCCGCCCGCGTCGTAAACGGCGGGAACGGGCACCATTACCGGACAACCCGCATAAATTTTAACGCCGTTTTCGGGCAAATCGAGAGAAATCGTCGGAGGCGTAACGTCCTCGTACTCGACGACGTCAAGGCTTTCGCCGTATTCTCCGCCGATATAACCGATTTCTATCGGGGCCAGAGTCGTGCCGTTTCCGAAAGAGGAAGCGGACATAGTGAGCAGAACCTCGCCCGTCGTGAATCCTCCGAACTCGTAAGAGAACAGGTCGGAATTATTGAATTCGGCGACGTATTTGTCGATTGCGGCGTCGGTTTTATTGTATTCCCTTCCCTGACGAACGGAAATACACGGCCTTTCGGGAACGGTATTGTCGAAATAAACGGTAAAGTTATTCCACGTCGGATTAAGATTATCCCACGCCTGACCATGTTCTTTTGCGTATTCGACCTTCCCTTCGTACCAGTTCGCCGCAACGGACGTTCCGTTACGATCCTTAACGAGATTGCGTCCGCGGACGGTTACGCCGTCGCCTGCAGTGCCCGTGTTGAGACCGATCGAACTTCCGCCGTTCGCCGAAGCCCGCAGAAAGTTGACGTTCGCTAAGGGATCGCTTTTATAAACGATTTCGATATACACCGACGGATCGTAAACGTCGGTAAGGCGGATAATCACCTGCCCCACGTCCGCAACTACGTCTTTTTGCATAACGTTCATCGCGATGATATCGGTCACGTCGCTTTCGTAAAGATTTAACGGCTTCGCGTATTTCATCGTGTCGGATTCCGCAAGCGAAACCTTAAGACCGTTTTTATAGGCGTCCGCCCAGTTGTCGTTCAGTTTGCCGTAAGATACGGCGGATTTTTCGTTCTCGAACGAAAACATATCGTTTATCGCGCGGAAATTCTTTCTGACGGAAACATTCTTCCCGTCGACCGCGCTTTCGAACACGGCTTCGTATTTTCCCGCCTCGGACAAAACGACGGACTTCGAAGAATACGCCGTTCCGTCGGGGAAAATCACGTAAGTATTCGTCACGGCGTACTCTTTCGAATCGACCTGCATTTTCAAACCGTCCGGAATTTCGAATTTATCGCCGACCGAGTATTTTTCGGCGATTTCGACTTCCACGTCCGCGTCCGCTTCGGCGACGAGACCGCCGGATAAAAAGATTCCCGCCGCTGTAGCGCAAAGACAAAACGCAAGCGCAAAAATTATCAATCGGAATTTTCTGATTTTCACTTGTTATTACTCCTTTATTCCGCCAAGCGAAACGTCTCCCATGAGTTTGTTCTTGAATATCACGAATATGATAAGAACAGGCACCACCAGCATTATGCAACCCGCCATTTTTATCGACGTGTGATACCATTCGTGAAGTTGGAAATACGACAGATAAAACACTCCGTAGGCAAGCGTGGGATGAGTGGGCAGATACAGAAGCGGAGTCTGATAATCGTTCCATAGCGCGACGAACTGAATCAGAAACACCGTCATCATGATTTTTATCGCAAGCGGGAAATATATGCGGAACATTATCGTAAATTCGCTTGCCCCGTCGATTTCCGCCGCCTCGCGGTAAGTATCGGAAACGCCCTTGAAATAAGCGTGATACACGAAAAAATACATTCCGCTGCCCGTCATTTTCTGCAGATAGTTGCCCCAGATCGTGTCGTAAAGCCCCGTATTACGCAAAAAAGTAAGTTCCGTAGGATACGCGCCGACGATCGGCATACACATCATAAACGTGTAAACGCCGAAGATTATCGAACTGAGTTTATAGTTATATTTTGCGCAAAGATAAGCCGTAAATGCGGGCATGAACGCGTAAATAAGCGCGCCGCCGCCGACGTAAAGCAACGTGTTCGCGAGCATCGTTCCGATAGTCGCTTCGCAGGTGTGCGTAACGAGCACGTCGCCCTGATAGAACGGTTGCTTTTTCACGACTTTGAAGTTTGTGATTATCTTCACGTAGTTTTCCAGACGTAAAAAGGCGTTTCTGCTATTAAACGGATCTGCGTCGTCGGATTTTAAGGACGGAAAACCGAGAATGTTCTGATTTATCTCGAAATCGTCCACGCTTTTAAGCGAAGTCAAAAGCGCCCATCCGAGCGAAAACAGAATGAGAAACGCATACAGGACGAAAATAACGAAAAGTATTATGAAAACCGCGTTGGTTTCGCCTTTTTTATTTTTCATGATTTTTTTCATATTCCGCCCCCGCCTTAGTCCGCGCTCGGCCCGAATTTGTTCAACAGCCATCTCAGAATAAGCGTCGTCGGCATGACGATTACCATAAGAATGATGCCGTAAGCCGACAAAACGGGATAACTGAGATACGTCGATTGACCGATCAGAGCCTGATCCGCAGGCTGGTTTGCCTGCAGGTATAAAAAGTAACCTATCGAAGGAACGTTCGAGGGAGCCTGCTCCCCGTATAACGTGTAAAGGTTATACTGGTCGGTGAAAACCCTCGCGAGCGTGACTATTCCGAGAGTCAGAATCGTGGGATAAATCATCGGAAGCATAATGTGGCGGAATTCCTTCATAGGCGTGCAGCCGTCTATTTCCGCCGATTCCACTATCGACTGATTAACCCCGCTCATCGCGCTCGTATACATAAGCATGTTAACGCCGAGGTTCATTATCAGATTGAACAGAATAACCGCCCGTTTCGCTTTGCTTAAGTCCTCGAGCAGATTCGCCGCCGCGTCGGGGAACAGAGCGAGATAAACGTCGTTCGTAAGACGTTTATAGATAAGCCCGAAAACGACCGCGGAAAGAATCTGCGGCATAAAAAGCATGACCTTGAAGAAGTTGCCGAACGTCCGGCGTTTGAAGATGTAAAACGACATCAATAAAATTATCGGCGTGGAAACTCCGAAGTTTATGATTAAATATAAAAACGAGTTCCACACGCGCACGCCGTGCGAGGTGATATCCTGCCACGCCGTGACGAAATTTTTAAACGCCGCGTTCGTATAAACCACGCCCTGCGCGGTAAATTCATACTCTCTGAACGCAAGCAGAAACGAATTGAAGTTGATATAAACGTAAAACACCAGAAAGTGCAAAACCGGAACGGAAATGCACACCGAATAGAAGAGTAGTTTTTTATCTGCTCTTCTTTTCGGTTTCCGTTTTGTTGCTGCAAAACTCATACGCGCCTCTTTGCGAGATTATTTTTTCGTTTTGTTGAAGATTTCGGCCGCGGTGGCGCCGTAAGTATTTATCGCCACCATATAATACTGCTTGCTGCCGTTGATTTCGGGGTTATTGATCGGGCCCGACCACAACAGGTTGTAATCGTTCTTATGTCCGCGGACCAGATTGCTCGTCGTCGAATAATAGATTATATCCGAGGCGTTGCGGATTGTGTCCATACGGCTGTAATAATCGCCGAGGGCGAACAATTTCGTCTTGTCGTAATAATCGCCCTTTATCGGAATCAGCAGTCCTTCGTTTTCGGTGAACGCTTTGAGTTCTTCGTCGCTGTAAAGAAAGGCGAGGAAATCTTTCGCCGCTTTGCGAACGCCTTCGGAAGTTATTTTACTGCTGATGAACATAAGCGAGTTGCCGACGTCGAGAAGGGTGTTCTTTTTGCCCTGATTTTCGGCGACCGAACCGCTCAGTTGCGTGGGCATGGGCATAAAACTTACCTTACGCTCCGCTCCGCGGTGAAGCTGCTGATATTTTCCGACCGCTCCCGAGCGGACCGCTTCGGAATACCAGAACGACGCGTCGTAAAGCATAGCCGCGGTCCTGCCCGTTGTTCCGAAGTAGAACGCCCGCTGAGTCTGCGTGTTCATATAGGACGTATCCTTATAAACGGCGTCGTTATACCAACCTTCACGACAGATGACCTCGAGAACGGAAAGCGCGTAATAACGCGAAACCATATCGTAAACGCGGTTTGCGTTTGCGCTCGTGATGACTATTTTTTCTGTTTCGGGGACTTTTATCGCCTTAACCTTTTCGTTCTTCGCGTCAGGATAAAGGCTCTCGTTTTTGAAAACGAAGTTGCCGCTTGCGTCGCGTCTGACGACTTCTATCTCCTTGCCCTTGGAATCCATGCTGTAAATAGTCTGAATTTCGTCCGCGCCCGAAAGCGAAGCCCACAGAGCCTCGACAAGGTAAAAAGAATAATCCTTCACGCCGCCGCCGATAACGATCGGATCGAAGCTTTTGCCATCGATAACCGCGCAAAGTTGCAGAAATTCTTCAACCGAAGAGGGCAAGCCGTCGTCATAAGTGCCGGCTACGCCGTCGGGACCTACAGATTTAGTCGTGTTCGAACCGAGAAGATAAGCCGTGCCGTAATCGGTGGTATAAGGCGTCGCGCCTTCCTTGGAAGAGGCGAAATACAGGTCGTTTTTATCGAAATAATCCACGTCGTAGGCTATCCCCGGATACCATTCGTACCAAGGAAGAGCGTAATACCCCTCGTTTCCGTCGGAATCAACGCCTTTTAAGCCGTCGAGCATTTCGGTTTTAACCTTTTTGCCAACCGCCTCGTAACCGTTCGTTCCCTCGAACAGATCGTCGAGGTTAAGGATTTTCCCCTGCGCGGAGAGCGAATAGATATCCGCTATGCTTTCGAGAATATAAACGTCGTAAGTAAGGTCGGTGAGTTGAGCCGCTTTATCGTAAGTTCTTTCGATATGAACGCCTTTTTTGCCGTCCTCGTAAACAACGTCCTTGTTGGCTTCTTCGAAGCGTTGGATAGCGGCTTTCGCCCATTCCTCGCCCGAACAACCTATGTACTGCCAGAGATTGACCGTCGTTTTGTTTTTGTTGTCTCCGTCGGCTCCGCTGTTTTCGTTTCCTCCGCAACCGATGAGGCAAAGCGACATTACGCCCGCCATGATTGCCGACATTATTTTGGTCTTTTTCTTCATTAATCGAACCTCTTTTTATTGTTTTTTGAAACACGCGCCCGCGCGTTTTTTTAATCAAAAGTGAAGACGCGTGTTTCAAATCGTTTGTTTTCCTTTATGCCTGAGTTTCCTGAGTCGCTTGATTTACGGTAATTCCCGTCACTTCGCTGATTTCGATAGTTTGTTTTTTATCACTAGCCGTATTGCTGTTTATTGCAAGACACTGTAACGACTTAACGTTTACAACAACTTCGGTGCAGGAGATTTTCGCATCCGGACTATTCCAACCTTCTCCAAACATCGATTTGAACGAGCATCTTTCGGCATTTACCGTAACTTTGTTAAGAGTTATGTTACCTTCAATTGTATTAGACGAAATAATACCTTGTTTATTACCCGTAAAATCATACGATCCTTTTATCGTAACGGTAACGTTATCGAGAACGGAATTATACATAGCACCGGTTATAACCGAAATCGTGCTATTGTTATAAGTCTGAACGTCCTTGAAATGAATGTTCTTTACGGTTGCGTTCTGAAGCGAGCCGAACAATCCGCCTGCGGACATTTTTCCGCCGATAATCGAATGATCTCTTCCGTCGAGCGTACCCGCAAATCCGTTTCCCATGGCTGCACCGGCATTGCCGTTCGGATTCGTATTGTACGATGTCGTATCTTCAAGTTCTATATCTTGACCGAGAATGAAATACTTACCATCGTTGAATTTTCCGCATGTCGTACTCGAAATCTGAACAAGCGTCTTAAGACGATCAAACGTGGTGATACTTTCGGTAACGACAACGCCGGTCATCGTTATTTCATAATAATTTACGCCGTTGTCCGCCAGAACCGTAAGCGTCTGCGCGCCCGCTTTAACGCCCTTTAACACGTCGTCAACAACGATTTTGCCTCCCGAAACGGTAAGCTTTGTCGTTCCGACGATCGCGCCGGTTATCGCGTAACCTGCATAATCGTCGCCGAGGTTTATGGTAATTTCGGTGTTTGCAAAGCTTTCGCCTTTAACATCGTTTGCAAGGATCAGGTCCGCGCTGTTTTCAAGCGTAACTTTGTCATATCCGCTTTCCACAACGACGTTGACCGTGAGAGCGAAATCGAATCCGTGACTCGTTATATTGATAACGAACGAAATGGTGCCGACGTTTTCAAGCGTAAGTCCGAATTCGTCGGTAGTTCCGCTTAAAACGCCGTCTTTAATCGTCAGGTTCGAAAGCGTTTTTTCGCCGTAAGTTGCCGATTTAACCTCTGTTGCGTCCGCGTAATAATCGCCGAGAGTAAGAGTAAATGCTCCTTTATCCGTAACCGTGAATTTTTCGGCGGGAGTAACCGCAGCCTTCATACTGCCGGTAATTCCCGTCACCTCGCCGATTGAAATCTCCTTCTTTTCGTTTTTAGAGTTACTGTCCAACGTGATATACTGCAACGATTTTACGTTTATAACAACGTCCGTGCATTTAATTTTTGAATTTTTTACATTGGCGTTATCCCAGCCCTTTCCGAATATCGATTTGAACGAACAATTTTCGGCGTTTACCGTAACTTTGTTAAGAGTTACGCCTACAACCGCGTCAGACGAAATAATACCCTGCATATCGGACGTGAGATCGGCAGTTCCCGTTATAGTAATGGTAACGTTATCGAGTGTGGAATTGAATATAGAGGCGGATATAACCGAAACCCTATCTGAATTATTGGGCTTAACGCCATTGAAATGAACGTTCTTTACGGTTGCGTTCTTAAGCGCGCCGAAAAGTCCGCCTGCGGACATTTTTCCGCCGATAATCGATTTGCCTTTACCGTCGAGCGTACCCGCAAAGCCGTTTGCATATTTTACCTGTCCGAAGTTGATTCCCGTGGTGTTATAACCGGCATCGTCGGTAATTGTTATATTGTTGCCGAGAGTGTAATAATTGCCTTTCTGATATTCTCCGCAATTAACATCCGTGATCTGAACAAGCGCCTTAAGACGAGCGAAATCGTTGATTTCTTCCGTTATGAGAAGAACGGGAACGGTTATTTCGTGAGAAGCGCCGTCCTCGGTTTTAACCGTAACGACCATATTTTGTTCGCCGAACGTGGTAATCGCCTTTCCTGCGGGAATCGTGAGAGTGCCTTCTGCCAAAGTCGTTCCGTCGAAAACGATTTTCTCAACGGAAGCGTATTTTCCTATCGAAGAAACGTCGAGAGTGGGCGCGTTGGCGGAAACGCCGCTGTCGTTTATATTAAGAACGACGTCCTGTCTGTTTTCAACGGCTAATTTAAGCGTTTTGGTTTCGCCGTCGTTTTCTACGCACTTGCCGGTTGCAACGCCGCCTTCGGTAGTCCATTCGTAAGTATGCTCGACCGTAAACGGATACGTTTTATCTTCCGTCGTTCCGTCCGCCCACTTGGTGTTTACCTTATCTTTAAGGGTAGCCGTTATCGTAAGCGTTCCGTTATTTTTAACGTTCGCGAGAGTGTAATCGTCGCCTGTTGCAAGCAGATCGATTTTTCTGTCCTCATTGCATTTATAAGTTGTTTCAGTCGTTGCGGGAGCGGTTACGCTTTTAGCGGTGATTTCGAACGTGAACGTTTTATCTTCCATCGTTCCGTCCGCCCATTTCGTCACTTCTTTATCCGTGAGCGAAACCGTAACGGTATATTCTCCAACGTTCGTCGGGGTGGCTTCTTCGACGCCGGCGGTATATGTCACGGTGTAATCTTCGCACGAAGTAAGCCCGCAACCGAGCGCGCTACCCGTGTAAACCGCGGTTGTTGAATACGTCGGCAATGTAATTTTCTTGTTTTCCGCCTTAGTCGATTCTACGACCGCGCCGCACACGGTACATTCATGCCAGTGGTTCGTTCCGTCTGTTTCCCACTCGGTGCCGGCGGTGTGGGCCGTCGTTCCGTAAATTTCGTCGCAGACGTCGCATTTATGCCAATGGTTCGTTCCGTCGGAAAGCAAATCGTCTTCGTCCGTATGCGCGGCTCTGGTGCTTTCGACGACTTCGCCGTCGGCGGCGCACACGTGCCAATGGCTTGTTTCGTCGGCGTGCCATGCTTCATCGGGAGCGTGCGTATGCGATCCGCAAGCCGCAAGGCCCGATATGACCGCGCACGAAACCGCGGCGGCAATCAACAGTTTTACAAATTTTTTCATATTTCCCTCCATCGCGCAACTTAAATCCCGTTCTGCGCGCCCGCATTCGGCATTTAAAGGTATTTCTTTGCTTACGGAGTAAGCAAAGAAGAGGTACCTCTTCCGTGGGCGGCGGAATATAAACGTCCGAATCGATCCGGTTATCCGGATTTTTCGTTTTTCCTTCGGTTTATATCCCGATCGGACTTTTCGTTGCGCGTTTTAATTTTAACATACCGAATAAAAAAGTCAATGGCAATTTTATTCTCTTTTTATTGCATTTTTCGCCAAGTTGTTATATAATAAGAAAAAAGATCTTTTTTTCGCGGGGTTTTATTATGGAAGTTACGTCCGTCAATCATCGGGAATCGTTGCGCTTCGGTTACCTTTTCGACCGCAAACCATGGGGAGAAGATTTCTTCTTTCATTTTCACAACGATTACGAATTTTTGTTCTTTATAGGCGGAAATGCGGATTTTGCGATAGAAAACAAGGTTTATTCTTTAAAAAAGAACGACCTTCTCGTCATCCGCCCCGCTCAGAGACATAAACTCTGCATCCTTTCCAACGTGCCTTACGAGCGTTACGTTTTCAACTTTAAAAAGAGCAATCTCGACGCGGACGAAATCTCGTTTCTCGAATCGGCGAACCCCGTTTATCATATCGGCAAAAGTTCGATCATAAAAAACCTTTTCGAGAATCTGACCAACGTGTATTCCGTTTACGATAGCGACGACTTCGAAAAACTGAAACAAACTTCTCTTCACTCGATGATTCTCGATATGAAATACCTTCCGAAATCGAACGAATTCGTCGTAGAACCATCGCTCATCGGCAAAATGATAGAATATATCGACGAACATCTCGAAGAACCGATCACCGCGCAGATTCTCGCGGACGCGTTTTTCATAAGCCGTTCGTCCGTCGACCGCGAATTTCAGACCGAACTTAACATTTCGTGCAAGCAATACATCAATAAAAAGAAGATAATGTACGCTCAGTCGCTGATAATGCGCGGCGTTCCCGTTGCGAAAACAGCCGAAATCTGCGCTTACGACAATTACACGACCTTTTACAGACAGTATAAAGCCATTTTAGGAATCTATCCCCTTCAGGACAGACTCGGCGACTCGAAATAACGCCGCGAAACGATATCTCAAAATAACGCCTCGAAACAACGCCGCAGGCCGGCGACAAGAAACGCCGCAAAATAATACCGCAGGCCGGCGACAAGAAACGCCGCAAAATAATACCGCAGGCCGGCGACACGAAATAACGATATACAAAAAATAACGATATACAAGACAATGAGATAAAAGACAACGCGCGTTTTTTTCGGCGGTTTTCCCCGAAAAACGGGCGTTTTAATGATTATCTTTCGCTTCTTTCGTCAGATATTCTCTCGATTCTTTCCAGAACGACGGACTTTCCACGGGCGCGTCGTCAAGTTCCCAGAATTGCGTCATCATCCGCTCTTTCACGGGTTTTTCGGCGCATTTTTTCATATACTCTTTCAACTCATCCAAAGAAATTCTGTTTTTCGGAGCGAAATCCTCGCTTCCGATATAATCGAGTATAAACTCTGCCATACGCCTACTCGACGGTTCGTTTTCGTCAAGCCCTTTAAGATTGAAACCGCACACGAGAAGTTTTCCCGTTCCGACTCCGAGCGAGAACAGATAACCGAAGTTTCTGAGCGTTCTGTCGGGCATTATGTCGGGAAGATTGAAACTGCCTTTGTATGCGTCGAAACGGTCGCGGCAACTTTTGTCGATGCCGGAAACTATCGTCTCCGTAACGACGGGAAAATCGTCGAGGATTATTTTGTCGCAGTCCTCCGAAATAACCGAGTAATTGAAATCGTAATATTTTCCGCTCGCAAAGCCGTATTTGCAAAGAATTTCATCGTCGCAAAGACCGCCGTAGTTCGTTCCTCTGTCCCAGATAACGGGCTTGAAACGATTCCACGTCGCTTTGAAAGCGTATTTCGGGTTTTTCTGCGTTTTATCGGCGACGTGTCTCGTCCATTCGCTACGATAAACAAGGCACACCTTTTTGCCCTGACCGAGTTTTTCGAGAGCCTTTTCAACGTTGTCCGTAACTACTACGTCGTCTTTTTCGTAATTTACGAAGTCGCCGTATGAAAACGGCTTTTCTTTCTTATAAACCCATATATTCCACTCGTTTTCGGAATAAGTTTCGCCGTCTGCGGAGAGTTTTGCGTTTAAAATCAATTTCTCCGATTTAAGCGTTTCGGGAAGGCGTATTTTTATTTTACATATCTCGTATAAACCCTTGTCCGAAACGTTTACGCTCGGCATTTCTCCGTCCGAACAAACAGTTCCGTCGCCGCGTTTGAGCGTAAACGAAAAATCCGCGTTTTTCTTGCCGTCCTCGCCGCAGTTGGAAAAGTTTATCGGAAGAGTTACTTCCTCTCCCGCGTAAAAAAGCCTGTAACCGAGGTCGCAAAGCAAAACTCTGTCGCCGTTGAATTTTAAGAAAAATTCGGGCGTGACGTAATTTTCGTCGTCGAAACAGTCCACCACTCCGTTTGAATTTTCATACACGTCGGTGTCGGCGAATTGCAGAAAATGGAAGCCGCCCAGAAGTTTGCTCGAACGCATAGCCTCGAAAGCCGTTTTCCAGCACTCGGCTTGAAAATGCTTGCTCGCGAGATACATTTCTCTGTACTTTTCGGAATATCCTTTTTCTTCGATAATCCGAATTTCCTGCTCCACCCACCACGGAAGCGGCGTTCCGTATTTTATAAACTTTTTTTTAAGCCCGACGAAATCTCTTAAAGCCGTGTAATGACACACTTCGTGCGCGAGAAGCGGCACGGAAAAATGCGGCGTTCTCGTCAGAGACGCATTCTCGCCGATAGTTCTCATCGGCTTATCCTCGGTACTTCCGACAACGAGAAGATTGTCCGTGTCATCGTACATTTTCGCATGTTTCCCGAACGGGAAATAGTAACTTAAATGCTGAACGTCGATATCTATATCCGGTCTGCCGTTTTCGCCCCATGCGCAGGTGTCCAGAAACAAACGGGTGCCGTCGAGAGCGTCGATTTTTTCTCTTATCTCCTTGACCGTTCCGTTCGGCGCATTTTTTATTTCGTTTCCGATACAGTATACAGCCAGCGAGGGATGATTATAGCCTTTGTTTATCACCTCTTCGAGAAAATCGTCGGGAACAATCGCCGTTCCCGTAGTGACCATTTCTTCGAGATTGTTGTAAATATCGTGCGGAGGACGAAGTTCTATATGTACGAGCATTCCGAGTTCGTCGGCGACGTCGAAAAACGTTTCGTCCGGCACTACCGAATGAAATCTCACCATATTGAAGCCGAATTTCTTCGCTTCGGAAATATTCTTTCGATAGAATTCCCTTTCGCCGAGACGCTCGTCGTCCGAATGTTCGTGCGCCGTCGCCCCTCGGATATATCCGCGGACGAATATCGGCTTTCCGTTTATGCAGATGTTTTTCCCGTTCGTCGAAATCGACCTGAAAGCGAATTTTCCTTCCGCCTTTTCATCTCCGTCCTCGGTCGATATTTTAGCCGAAAAACCGTATAAAACGGGGTTTTCCGTATTCCAGAGTTCCGGCTTTTTCACGGCGAACCCGCCGACGGCTTTATTGTTTTCAATCCGCAAAGGGACGTTAAAAACTTCGCCGGAAGGTTCGGTTGCCGAAAAAGTCGCGCCGAGTATCGTTTTTTCACATTCTATGCAAACGACGCCACTGCCGCTTAAATCTGTTTTTATTTTTATAATACTCTTTTTGTCGGTAATCATCGGATAGAAGCCTTTTAATTTACTTTGGTTAAAAACACCACGGGAACGGTGTGAACGGAATATCTTCCTTCCGCCCTGAACCGCAGATAAAGCGTCGCCGCCGCGCCTAAAGTTTCGGGCATGGTAACGCTCAGGCGGATATCGCCCGTCTGACAGTTCTCGGTGAACGGAGTCCAATGCGGCAGATACACCTTAAACTCGGGCTTGTCGCACGTAACGCCCTCGGGCAACATAACTTCCGCGTCTACGTAAAACGGCTGATTTCCGAACGCCTTTACGTTATTTATAAATTTAAGCGTTAAACCGCAGGTTTCTCCGCCCGTAACTTCGGGGGATTTATCGTAGGAAATAACCGCCGTGAACGCGCCGCATTTCGCCGTGAACGTATTCGGTTTTAAAGCGGCGAGAGATCTGCGCATTTCGTCGGATTCTTCGCTTTTTCCGTAAGGAAGCGCGAATTTTTCGTAAATATCGGCTTCGATTTCGCTCTCGCCTTCGGTGAATTCGGTAAACGTAATCTGTCTTTCGGCTCTGCTTTGCTCCGTTACGGCGGGCGCGAGACGAACTACCCTTTCGGTAAGTTCGGTACACGTTTTCGGTTGTCTGAAACATATCCCCGGCTTTATGCAGCACGTTATTATGCGGTCGCCGATATGTTCCGCCCAATCCTTCGGAATGCCTTCCGTGCCGTGCATGATGCCGAATATCGAGCCCACCGTAGCGGCGGTGCAGTCGGTATCGTCGCCGCAGTTTACGGCGAGAAGCATAGATTTTTTAAAGTCGTTTTCGCCGTATAACAGTCCGAGTACCGCGAACGCGACGTTCGACGGAGCCTGAAACCAACCGTCCGCCAAGTCCTCGTTGAATTTCTGAACGGCGTTTCTCGCTTCTATAGGCGATTTGCCCTCGTCGTGAAGCGAGCAAAGAAGTTTTATCGTCTTATAAACTCTGCAATCGGCAGGGATTTTGGAAAGTCCGATTTCGATCAGTTTTCTTAAATCGGTTACGGCGAAAGCCGCGCTTTCCAACGCCGCGACGAACATCGCCGCGTAAGTTCCTTCGCCCATACCGTGGTCCACCTTCGCGTCCTCTATAGAATAACGGACGGCGACGTCCGGCATGGCGGGACAAAGCGTAGCCCATATTTCCGTCCTTATCCACGCGCCATTGGAGTGCTTCCACAAATTGTTGTCCGCGTCGCCCGAAAGCGGCGGAGTAAGCCCCGCGCGCATGTTAGCCTGACAAATTCCGTATTCCGACGGAGCCGCGGCTATGAACGACAACCAGTATTCGCCGAGAACTTCCGCCCTGATATTCTTCGCGCCCTCTTTTTCTACGGCGTAAAGCCACACGAGTTGCAGATCGAGATCGTCGTTCGGCATAGGTTCGCCCGATTCGGTGATAAAACCTTTCACGTCGAGAATTTCTCTTTTCCCCTCGTAAGGTCCGCCTATCGTTCCGCCGATGTTTTTGCCTATCCAGCACGCTTTTACTTTGTCTTTGTAAATTTCTCTGTTAAGTTTCATTTTTAATTTCCTTTGCCTTCCGCAAGTTTCGTTTTTATTGCTATTGAATCATAAAATCATTCGTTAATCGACTTATACGCCGACTTTTCCTCGGCTTATCGAAAACGGCGATTGTTTTTATATCGTTGATTTCGCTATATGTCCGAGCGTAAATTTCGCCCCTCGGGAGTTTCCGAACTTCTGTGAACAGTTGCCTGCACGGCCCGACGTCAGGCCTTTCGTCTGTACATTGTTTATACTCTGTTTCCGCGTCGGCGGGATAATATTCCCGCTTATGCAGGCTTCCGTAATCGGGCTGAATTTTTTGTTTATAATCGGGCTGTGTTTTTACGATTTTATGTGTTTGTCATTTTGAAATTACTTTTTATACCAAGGAAAATCGCATACGGGATGTGGCTTTCTCGTTACCCATTTGCCGCGGGTGAAATCGGGGAAGAACTGCACCATGCCGCCCGCCGCCACGGAAGCCGCCGACAAAGCCGTCACGCTCATCCACGCCGCAGCGTCGTAAACGTCCACGGGCATTTCTTTGCCGTTTATTACCGCTTTGAAAAACGCTTTGAACATAAGATAGTCCATTCCGCCGTGTCCGAGTTCCCTTTCCGCGTCGGATATGTTTCTCCACTCCGCAGGCAGATATTCGGAATATCGTTCGGCGTTGTTGAGATATTTCCCGACCGTTTTTTCCGGCTCGGAAAACTCGTGCGGATCGAGCGATTCTTCGAGGAAAACCATATTGGCTTCCTGAACGCAAAGCCCTTTCGTGCCGTGCACCGTGAATTCGCGGGAATAATATCTCGGGAGCGTGGTATCGAGCCTCAAAGTTATCGTTTCGCCGTTCGCGCACGTGATGATGGTGTTGACGATGTCGCCCTGCATAAACTTAACGCCGATAAGCGACGGATCGGGATTTTTATCCGAACGCGCGTATTCGTCGAGCCCCGCCGCCTTGGAAGCCACCGACACGAGCGACAAAAACTGATTGCCGCGGTTTATATCGAGAATTTTGGCGATAGGTCCGAGTTCGTGCGTGGGATAGTTTTCGCAATTTCTGCGCCTGTAATTTTCGAGGCGGTAATGCCTGTTCACGTACCCGCCGAGAATCTGTTCCCTGAGATCGTGAGCATACGCGCCGTGGCAATTCACCACTTCGCCGAGTTTGCCCGCGCGCGCGAGCGATTCGGAAAGCAGTTCGAATCTGTCGAAACAACAGTTTTCGAGCAACATTATCGGCGTTCCCGTTTCTTCGTAGGTGCGGACGAGTTGCCAGCAATCCTCGATATCGTAAGCCCCGCCCACTTCGAGCGCGACGATTTTGCCG
>CAVJNC010000014.1:0-23389 GCA_963650905.1 Subdoligranulum sp. APC924/74 | reverse complement strand
GTCGACATAACGCATTATATGGACGAAGCCGCCGAGGCGGATTACGTTTACGTTCTGGACGGCGGAAGAATAAGGCTCGGAGGAACGCCCGAAGAGGTATTCGGAAAAAAAGAGGTTTTGCGCGCTTGCGGACTCGAATTGCCGAGGGCGGCGCTCATCGCGGAAAAATTAAGGCGAGCGGGCGTTCCGCTTTCGCCGGAAATCCTCGATACGGAAAAACTGGCGGAGGAGTTATGCGAGTCGTTGCGGAAAAACTGAATTTCTATTACGATAAAAAATCAAGGAACAAAGTCCGCGCCTTGTCGGACGTAACTCTGACCGTTCCCGAAGGTTCTTTTTTCGGAATAATCGGTCACACCGGAAGCGGAAAATCCACGTTTATTCAACATATAGACGCGCTTATTCCCGTTCAGGAGGGTAAACTCGTCGTCGGCGAATACGACCTTTCGCGCGGCAGAAAAACGGAAAAAAAGAAACTGAAAGAACTGAGAAGCAAAACGGGAATCGTGTTTCAGTATCCCGAATATCAACTTTTTGCCGAAACTGTTTTTCAGGACGTCGCTTTCGGCTATAAAAATTTCAACAAGGACGCTTCGGACGAACAGGTGAAAGCCGCGGTTTACGGCGCGCTTTCGCTCGTCGGGCTCGGCGAAGAACTCGCGAACAAATCGCCGTTCGAACTTTCCGGCGGTCAGAAAAGACGCGCGGCGATAGCCGGCGTTATCGTGAGCAAACCCGAAATTCTCATTCTCGACGAACCCGTCGCGGGGTTAGATCCGGTCGGCAAAAGAGAACTTATGTCTTTGTTGCACGCTCTTCACGAGCATTACGTAAAAACTGTCGTCATCGTTTCGCACGATATGGACGAAGTCGCGGAAAACTGCACCGACGTGGCCGTTTTTTCGGAAGGCAAAATCGTTATGACGGGTACTCCGCGGGAAGTGTTTTCCCGTGCGGACGAACTTGCCGCGCTCAGGCTGGACGTGCCTGTAACGGCGAAACTCACCGCGGCTCTTAAAGAAGTCGGCGTAGACGTCGATTCGGATTTTACGACGGACGACTTTGTTTCAAAGGTTGCGGAAGTTTGCAAAAAGAGCGGCAGAAATTTATAAAAATGCCCGATAATCGGCTTATAGCCCTACTTTTATGATTTAATTTGGAGAATTATGTTAGGAGACGTAACTTTCGGACAGTATTATAACGCGCGGTCTTTTCTTCATAAAACCGATCCGCGCACGAAAATACTTCTGCTTATCGCGTATATAGTCGCCGTGTTTCTCGCACAGAACTTTTTGTCGCTCGCGGCGATTCTGGCGTTTCTGATCGTGGCGATAATTTTTTCGTCCGTGCCGCTCGGTTCGGTTCTGAGAAGCGTGAAAGCGATTTTCTTTCTTATATTGTTTATGTTCGTTCTGAACGTTTTGTTTCACGTAAAAAGCGAAGGCGAAACGGTTTATTTCTGGGTTGTGACGAAGGAAGGTTTAATTTCCGCGTCCTTCCTCTCGGCAAGGCTTATCCTTCTCGTAACGGGCAGTTCGCTTTTAACGCTCACCACCACGCCCGTAAGCCTCACGGACGGAATAGAAAGTTTATTGAAACCGCTCAATCTCGTTAAATTTCCCGTTCACGACCTCGCGCTCGTCATGTCGATCGCGTTGAGATTTATCCCTACGCTCGCGAACGAAACGGACAGAATAATAAGCGCGCAGAAGGCAAGGGGCGCGGACTTCGAAAGCGGAAACGTTTTTTCGAGAATAAAAGCGCTCGTTCCCGTCCTTATTCCGCTCATTATCAGCGCGCTTCGCCGCGCGGACGAACTTGGCGACGCGATGGACGCGCGTTGTTACACCGGCAGTAAAAACAGAACGAAGTATAAAAAACTCACGTTCACGTTCAGGGATGTCATAGCGACGCTTTTTGTCGCCGCGCTCATCACCGGCGTTGTTTTTCTTAATATTTATTACGCGCAAATCGTCGCCGTTATTTTTTGAAATCGCGGCTACAAAAATCTGAAATTGTTGCCGTTGGTTTTTAAAATCGCGGCTATAAAATTTGAAACTGTTGCCGTTGGTTTTTAAAATCGGCAAATAATCGACTTATAGGCGGCTTTTATGAGGGTTAAACTTACAATAGAATACGACGGAACGGACTATTGCGGCTGGCAGATTCAACCGAACGGAACGTCCGTTCAGCAGGTCGTTACCGATGCGATAGAGAAAGTCACGGGCGAAACCGTAAAACTTATCGGGAGCGGAAGAACCGACGCGGGCGTGCATGCTCTCGGGCAGGTCGCTCATTTCGACACGGATTCCGCCGTGCCCGCCGATAAATTTTCAAACGCTCTCAACGCCGTTCTGCCCGCCGATGTAAAAATCGTCAGGAGCGAGCGCGCGGACGATAATTTCAATGCGCGTTTTTCCGCCAAGAAAAAGACTTACGAATATCATATGTACGTTTCGCCCTTTCCCCGTCCGCTCAGATCGCGTTATGCCGCGCAGACGGGTTATCAGTTGAATATCGAAGCGATGAACTCTGTCGCGGCGCGTTTTGTCGGCGAACACGATTTCAGGTGTTTTCTCGCCGCCAATTCGTCGGCGGAAACGACGGTGAGAACGATTTATCGCGCGGAAGTGACAACGCGGGGCGACGAAATCGTCTTTTCGGTGACGGGCAACGGTTTTCTTTATAATATGGTCAGGATTATGGCGGGAACTCTCGTCGCCGCGGGCGAAGGTAAAATCTCGGTCGCGGACGTGGACGAAATGCTCGAAAAGGGCGAGAGGAGTCTTGCGGGGAAAACTATGCCCGCCCGAGGACTCGTTTTAAAATCGGTGGAATACGACGGCTGATTTTTAATGGTCGAAAACTGTAAATTTTTTTGCGTAACGAGCGTAAACTTTTTTGCGTATCGATTGTAAACTTTTTTTGCGTATCGAGCGTAAAACTTTTTTTGCGTATCGAGCGTAAAAACGCTTGACAAATGAATTGAAATAACATAAAATATTATGGCGTAATCGTGCAAGGGATAATTATGCCTTGCGCGGCGGGACGTCGCTATTCCGTATGAAACCCGATAAAATCGGGTAAAAATTCCGGAAAACGCGGCGGCTAAGGAAATCACCATGGAAGAACTAGCCCCTCCGAAATGCTTTTTTCCTGTATAAAAAATAAAATTTGGAGATTTTCAGATGAAAAGTTATATGGCAAAAAGCCAGACGGTAGAAAGAGAATGGTATATCGTCGACGCGGAAGGCGTATCTCTCGGAAGACTTGCTTCTCAGGTTGCGTCGGTTCTTCGCGGAAAAAACAAGCCCACGTTCACTCCGAACGTAGACTGCGGCGATTTCGTTATCATAGTCAATTGCGATAAGGTCGTCCTTACGGGTAAGAAACTCGAGCAGAAGTTCTACACTTATCACACGGGTTATATCGGCGGATTGAAGCAGGTTCCCTATTCGAGAATGATGGCGGAGAAGTCCGACCTTGCCGTTTATGAAGCGGTTAAGGGTATGCTTCCCAAGAACAGTCTCGGCAGACAAATGCTTACCAAACTCCGCGTATATAAGGGAGCGGAGCATAATCATCAGGCTCAGCAACCCAAAACGCTCAACATTGAGAGATAATCGGAGGATATAAGTTATTATGGCAAAAGCATCAGTTAAAAAGAAAGTTCAGTTCTGGGGAACGGGAAGAAGAAAGAGCGCGATTGCGAGAGTAAGACTTATCCCCGGCGGCACGGGCGCGATCACCATCAACGACAGAAGCATAGACGAGTATTGCGATCTCGACACTTTGAAACTCATCATTCGTCAGCCTCTCGCCCTCACGGGTACGGAATCGGCTTACGACGTGTACGTTAACGTAATCGGCGGCGGTTTCACCGGTCAGGCGGGCGCTATCCGTCACGGTATTTCGAGGGCCTTAATCGAGGCTCAGCCGGAACTTCGCGGCGCGCTTAAAGCGGCGGGATTCCTTACGAGAGATCCGAGAATGAAAGAAAGAAAGAAGTACGGCTTGAAGAAAGCAAGAAAGGCTCCTCAGTTCTCGAAGAGATAATCTGTCGGGTTTTATCGGAGTTTTTCGGAAAATTTCAGAATTATGCGGAGATGCGGAAACGTATCTCCGTTTATTTTTCGATTGTCGGGAAAAGACGAATAACGCCGTCGGATTATGTGATTTTTTGCAGGCGGGAAAGGCTGGTTTTCGTTGTCGGAATACGTCGGATTTTGCCGTCGGAAATAGTCTTATTACGCCGTCGGAATACGTCGGATTATACGGAATATCGCCGAAGCGGTCGTCGTTTTTTTGTTGCGGCGTAAAATCGATAAATAACAATTTTACGGCATTTTGTGGCATAAAAAACTTGACAAAAGCAAAATAAATTGGTATATTAGTATAGTAATGCGGGTATGGCGGAATTGGCAGACGCGTAAGATTCAGGTTCTTATAACCGCAAGGTTGTGCAGGTTCAACCCCTGTTACCCGCACCAAAAAAGTCTTGGAAAATTTTTGTTTTCCAAGACTTTTTTCTGTTATTATATATTGCTATAAGTCGATTAATCGCGTTTTTTTGCGTTGATCGATATTTTTTTAGAGACGAAATCGAATACTATATATGAAAGTATCGCCGCCGTCGTTCCGACGATTATCCCGCCGACAACGTCGGAAGCGTAGTGAACGCAGAAGTAAATTCTCGTGAACCCCATAACGAGCGGGATAAGCAAAAACGCCCACGAGTATTTTTTGTTCATCGAAAGAAAAAGCGAAACGCCGAAAGCGGTCGCCGCCGTCGCGTGGCCGGACGGAAAGGAAAAACTCGATTCCGTCAACGCGCCGACGTTTTGCCATATCTCGAAAAATCTCGAGGTTTCGTCCGCATAAGGGCGCGGGCGTGCGATAATGTTTTTGAGAATCAGGTTTGTAAGGATAAACCCGGCGAGCAACGCTCCGCCCGCTTTTATTCCCGTCGTTCTCGTTTTTTTAAATATGATCAGTATTGCCGTCGTCGCGATAAAAATCGCGCCCGCCGTTCCGGATAACGTGATAACTTTCAGCGGCGCGGTCAGAAAGCCGCAATTTTTCGCGAGCATTGCGGCGAATTCCGCAACGGCAAGGTCTGCAGAGTTGATAAAATTCATCATCGGTATGTACGTCCTAAAAGTTTGATTAAAGAGTGTATATACGCCTATAAGTCGATTAACGTCGGATTTTGCGACGCGATAAATCGACATATTACGTCGGATTTTGCGACGCGATAAATCGACATATTACGTCGAATTTTGCGATACGATAAATCGACTTTTTCCGCCGTTTCCCGTCGCAGAGATACGATAGAATGAAATCAGGAGATTTTCGCGGCGACTTCCAGGGCGGTTCCGATAAGCGCGTCGAAAGATTTTTCGCGTTCGTCGGCGGTGAGGTTTTCCTCCGGATAAACGAACGAGTCGCTCACGGCGCATATGCAAAGAGCCTTTTTTCCGAGCCTCGCGGCGTTGCAGTAGAGCGCGGCGGATTCCATTTCAACGCCAAGCACGCCCATTTTCCTCCATTCGAGTTGTCGGTTACCGTCGTCGTAAAAATATTCGGAGCAGAGAACGTTGCCGATTTTATAATTCACGCCGCGTTTTTCGCATTCTTCCGTCGCGAGTTTCGCCAATCCGAAGTCCGCGATCGGCGCGAATTCGCCCTGCAGACCGTATTGCTTCGCATAATTTCCGCTCGAGCAAACGCCGAGCGCGACGACGAGATCTTTCAGGTGAAGGTCTTTGTCGAAACACCCGCACGAGCCGATTCTGATTATGTTTTCCACGCCGTAAAATTTAAAAAGTTCGTAGGAATATATTCCCATCGACGGTTGCCCCATGCCCGAGGTCATCACCGAAACGGGTTTGCCTTTATAAAACCCCGTGTAGCCGTAAGCGCCGCGCACTTTGTTGACCGGAACAGCGTTTTCCAGATAGTTTTCGGCTATGAATTTCGTTCTCATCGGGTCGCCGGGCATAAGCACCGTCTTTGCAAAATCGCCTTTTTTCGCCCCGATATGCGGCGTGGGCGTTCCGTCGTTTGTTTTTTCAGTCATTTTTTTGCTCCCTGTTTTTATCCGTATCGGTTGCCTGAAACTCCGCAACCGTAAACATTATAGCACGAAAAAATTTTTTTATCAACTCCCGATGAATAATTGCGAAAAAATGCGGATATTCCCGGTGAAACGAGACGTCTGCATAGTTGCGCATATGTCTATTCGTGAAAAAACCGCAAATAAAATACAATAAAAACGAATAAAATACAGATTTTCTGTAAGATTATGCATTATCGAAAAACGACCGTCCGAGAACGGCAAGCCGAAACGATAACCGGAATAATACGTGAACGATAGCCGAAATAATATATAAATAATTCTTATTACGGCTATAAGTATTCGCAAAATTCCTGTTACGGCTCGTCGTTTGACAGTTCTTAATATTTGTGGTATAATGTAATATGGTTTTTTATGCAGAACCGATTGTATACTTCACGGTTACAAGCCCGAACGGACGCTTTTTCCAGACAAAAACGAATAAACGAATATCGGATAAAGCAAATATCGGATAAAGCAAATATCGGATAAAACGGATATAGGATAAAACGATTATCGGATAAAGCGGATATCGAACGAAGGTATCGGTCAAAGCGGATATCGGACGAAGGGACATCGGGCAGAAAAGATATAAGGCAAAGGAAAGCAAAAGCAAAAGGAGTTAAAATGCGAATCAAGATTATTTCTGCAATCACCGCATTGTGCATGGCGGCAACCGTAGTCGGCGTCGCGCTCACGGCGAACGGAAAAGGAAACGTAGTCGTACCGTCGCAATCGCAGACGGCGACGACGGAGAACGCGTCCTCTTCCACGACGCTCAACGTGATTAAATACGGCGACACGCTCACGCAGGATCAGGTTATGTCGCAGATCAAAGCGCAATACCTCATCGAAAACGGCGGATATAAGGACACCGACGAAGTCGTCGTAATGGTAGCCGTCGACGGCGAATCTCTCATCGAAACGTTCAACGGCGGAAAAACCGAGGCGAAGTCTGTTTCGGAATACGCCGGATCGTTCGCCGGCGTAGTTCAGGAAGCCGAAATTACCAAAAAACAGAACGAAGTTATTTCAACGCTCGAAAAAAGCGGACTGATAACGGGCGTGGAGTATAAATATACGACCGTTTTAAACGCGTTCGCCGTGAATACCGTTTACGGCAATCTTGAAAAAATCGAAAAGACCGCGGGCGTGAAGTCGGTTTCGCTTTCCGATACCTACAACCGCGTAGAAGTTCAGATGACCGATTCTTCGGCGACTCCGCTCAACGTGGTCGATATCTACGAAGACACCGGTATTTATAAAAACACCAGCGATTATACGGGGCTCGGAACGGTAACCGCCGTTCTCGATTCCGGCTTCGATATGAGCCACAGCGTTTTCGCCCGCGATTACAGCGAAAAAGAGGATAAACTCGTTATCGGCAAAAACGAAACGACGAGCGAACTCTCCGTCAACGGCGGTTCGGTTAAACTCGCCGATCTCAACGCGGGGCAGACGACCGATGGGCTTCAGGTAAAGGACGTATATTACAGTCAAAAAATTCCTTTCGCTTACGATTACGCGGATAAAGATCCCGACGTTTTCCCCTACGACAGCGAACACGGAACGCACGTCGCGGGCATCATCGCGGGCGAGGACGACGTCATTCAGGGCATCGCTCCCGATACTCAACTCGTTCTCATGAAGGTTTTCCCCGATCTCGACAGCGGCGGAAAAACCGAAGACATAATCGCCGCTCTCGAGGACGCGGTGAAATTCAACGTCGACGCGATCAATATGTCGCTCGGCTCTTCCTGCGGATTTTCGAGAGAATGCGACGACGATCCCGATAAGCCGAACGTGGCAAAGGTTTACGACGATATCAACGAAAGCGGAATAAGCCTCATCACCGCGGCGAGCAACAGTTACAGCGCGGGCTTCGGCGGCGCGCAGGGCAACACGAACATGGTCACCAACCCCGATTCGGGAACGGTCGGTTCGCCCTCTACTTACGACGCGGCTTTGTCCGTCGCCTCCATCAGCGGCGAGCGTTCGCGTTATATTAAAACGAGCGACGGAAAAATGTTCTTCTATAACGAATCGAGCGACCTTCAGAAAATCGAGCAGAACGATTTCTTCGAAGAATTCACCGCTTATCTCAAAGAACTCGATATTCCGTTTACGGAGGGAGAAAACGAATTTACTTACGTTCACGTTTCCGGCTCCGGCGACGACGTTTGTTACAGGGATTTCGTGAACGCTTACAAGGCGGAAAATCCCGGCGCGGACACGTCCGATCCGGAAGTCAAAAAGCAGGTTCTCAAAGGCAAAATCGTCCTCGTCGAAAGAGGAACTAACAGTTTCGAGGAAAAGGCGCATATCGCGGAGGAGTACGGCGCGATCGCCTGCATAATTTACAATAACATCGACGGCGATATTTCGATGTCGATGGGTAACACGCGGCATATTCCCACGATATCTATTTCGAGAGACGACGGAAGAGAACTCGCGAAAAAATCGGAGGGTTCGCTCTTTATTTCCGAGGATTTCCTCGCCGGTCCGTTTATGTCGGACTTCTCGAGTTGGGGCCCCACGCCCTCGCTCGGCATCAAGCCCGAAATCACCGCTCACGGCGGAAACATCAAATCTGCCGTCCCGGGCGGGGGATACGACAAACTTTCGGGAACTTCGATGGCTTGTCCCAACCTCTGCGGAATAGTCGTTCTTATCCGCCAGTACCTTAAAGACAATTACGGCGACGAACTCACCGCAAAGCAGATAAAAAACCTCACGAATCAGTTGATGATGTCCACCGCGGGCATAGCGATAAACGAGGAAAACAACCCCTATTCGCCGAGAAAACAGGGCGCGGGGCTTGCGGATATCGGCAGAACCACCACCACGAAAGGTTATATAACCGTCGATAAAAAGAACGAGGACGGAAAAATCGTGGAATCCGACAGAACGAAACTCGAACTCGGCGACGATCCGACGAGATCGGGCGTATACACGATGGTTTTCAACGTGGTGAACATGGGCGAAAGCGATCTCGTTTACGATTTCTCGCTTATCGGAATGACCGAAAGCGTTTCCACGTCGGACGATAAATTCGTAGCGGAAACCCCGCACATCCTCGGTACCTCGTTCAAAGTCGAGTTCGAGGGCGGCGACGGCAGCGTGAACGGTAACAAAATAACCGTCAGCGGCAACGCCGCGGGAACGAACGCTAACGACTGGAACAAGGTGAAAGTCAAGGTGACTTACACTCTTTCCGCCGAAGATAAAAAGTATATCGACGATCGTTTCCCTTACGGAATGTACGTCGAAGGATTCATAAAACTTACGAACGCCGATTCTCAGGGCGTGAGCCTCAACGCTCCTTTCCTCGCGTTTTACGGCGACTGGACGGAAGCGCCGATATTCGACAAAACTTATTACGAAGTCGAAACGACGGCTCACGATCCCGCGATAAGCGACGACGATAAGGTCAAAGCCGATTATTACGCGACCACGCCTTACGGAAAATATTATTACAATTATATGATTCCGCTCGGAACGTATCTTTACGATATCGATTCCTCGAAGTACGGCGAAATTCCCGCGACCGAAGAAAAAATCGCGATTTCGGACACGCTCGGCGCGATAGACGGCATATCCGTCGTCCTTGCGGGGCTTCTCCGCGGCGCGAAGCATATGAATTTCACGCTTACGGATAAGGTCACGGGCGAGGAACTCTGGACCTATACCGATCACAACGCGCTGAAGTCCTATTCGCAGGGCGGCAGTCCGCTTCCTTATTACGATTATCTGAAACTCGATTCCGCCGCGTTAGGGCTTGTCAACAACCGTCAATACGAACTTAAAATGGTCGGCGAACTCGATTACGGCGACGGCGGCGCGGCGAACAACAAACGCAACAGTTATTCTTTCGATTTCACGTTCGATAACGAAGCGCCGGTGATAAGAGAAGTAAGTTACAGAAAGGAATACGACTCGGTCGACAAAAAGGACAGATATTACGTCGATATGGTCATTTACGATAACCATTACGCGATGTCCGTAACGCCGATAGCGTTCACTTCGAGTTCGTCCTACACGTTCATAACCGAAAACCCGATTCCCGTCGTCGACGCAACGAAGGGCGGCGACACGAAAGTCAGTTTCGAAATCACGGATATGCTCGACGATATATTGAACGATGCGCTCATTCCCAACGCGTTCGCTTTCTCCGTCGACGATTACGCGCTCAATTCCAATATATATATCTGCCAACTCCCCGGCACGAGAGGAGACTTCAAGTTCACGAGAACGGGCGAAAAGGACAGTTCGGAACTTCTCGTTCTTCCCGCGACGGAAGGCGAAGTCGCAGACCTCGTTCAGTATCTTTACACCGCCGACGAAACGGTCGGCGAAAACAGAGAATACGCCGAATATCTCGATCATCTCACGTGGACTTCGTCCAACGAGGATATCGTGGAAGTTCAACAGGGAATAATCTACGTTAAAAAACAGGGCAGAGCGACCGTTACCGTCACCGAAAAGTGGGAAGGCAAGCAAGCCGTTATCCTGATAAACGCGAAAGCGGCGTCCGAAAGCGAAGCGGTAAGCGCGGCTCTTTCGGAAGCGGGAGTGAAGTCGGCTGCGAGCGAAAAACTTCAATCGCTTAAATTCTCTCGATTCAAAACGCTTTTCGCGTTTTCGAGGGCGGCGCAGACGAGCGATATCGGCTCCACGGGCGACGTGAATTACGTCAACGCCGGCAGCGGAATAAAAATGTACCCCGGCGAACAGATTCAACTTTTCGAACAGTTGAAACCGTGGTACGTCTCCGACAGATACGAACTCGTTTATTCGTCCACGAACAAAAACAACGTCACCGTCGACGCGGACGGCAAAGTCACCGCGATAAAAGAAGGCACGGCGACGATAAGGCTCAGGGCGACAGACAAACAAACGGGCAAAGAATCCCCGATAAACGCTTCCGTCGTAGTGACGGTCAAGAGTCCGTTCGTTATCGAAAACAGAACTCTTATCGCTTATAAAGGCTTCGGCGAAACCATAAACGGTCAAGAGGGCGTGGTTGAAATTCCGGACGACGAAGGCATCATATATATCGATTCTTTCGCGTTCTGCCTTTACACCACCGACAGAAGCGTGATTCTTGACGAGGACGATTACGATTCAAACAAAGTTCCGTCTTATAACGACAAAATAACCAAGGTAATCATTCCCGAAGGCGTGGAGGAAATCCGCAAATACGCTTTCTATAACTGTTCGTCGCTCGAAGAAGTGGTTCTTCCGTCCACGGTCAAGTATATAAGAGAATTTTCTTTCGCGCTCGATAAGAGCCTGAAAAATATCGGAATCGCCGACGCGGACGGCAACGCGATCGCGGGGAAACTCGACGAAAAGGCTATCGTAATCGGCGCGCAGGCGTTCAGAAAGTGCGAAAACCTCGGCGTTATCGATTTGACGAATATTTACGCGATAGGCGATTACGTGTTCGAGGGTTGTTCTTCGCTTAAAACGGCGAACCTTAAAAACCTCCGCAACACGGGTATAAACGCGTTCCAGAATTGTACTAAACTCGAAAGCGTTCAGATGAACGAGGAAGGGCATACCAAACTTTCCGAGGCGATGTTCGTAAATTCGGGCCTGACTTCGGTCACGATTTACGAAAAGACGGAAATTCCCAAGAACTGCTTCGCGAACTGTTACGAACTTGAAAGCGTAAAAATAGCGAATTCTATTCTTTCGATTGGCGACGGCGCGTTCTCCAGATGCGTTTCGCTCACCGATTTCACTTACGGCGAGGGCGTAACCGTCGGTAAGTTCGGCGGCGGCGCGTTCCTTAACGCGACAGGGCTTGTGAAGTTCACTTTGCCGGAAGGTAAAACGTCGCTCGGAATCTCCTGCTTCGGCATGGACGAAACGGATACCACGCTTATCAACCGCTTCGGCACGAAGGCTCCCGAAAAACTTAAGAGCAAATTGACAACGCTCGTTTTCGGCAAGACCACCAAACTCGAAAGCGTCGGCGGTTCGGCGTTCGACGGCACGAAATTATCGACTTTCGAAGTCAACGGCAATAACTATTACAGCACCGCGGAAAACGGAAAAATTCTTACGTCCGAAGACGGAAAGATATATTACCTCGCGGCGATCGGGGCGGATTTTGAAACGCTCACGATAGGAAGCGGAGTAAACGAAATCGCTTCGGGCGCGTTCAGCGGGACGAACGTGAAAACCCTCACGATCGAAAACGCCGAACTTAAAATCGGCGATTACGCGTTCGAAAACTGCGAAGTTCTCGAAAAAATAATTCTTCCCGAAAACGGCAAAATCGTAGTCGGCAATTACGCTTTCGCGGATACCGCCGTAACGATTAAACAAGATCCGACGACGGGCAACAGATCCAACGTATTTTCAACGCTTGAAGTTGAAAATTCCGAGTCGATAGCGTCGCTCGGCGATTACGCGTTCGGTATTTCCGGCATAAAATCGCTCACGCTTAAACTCGAAAAAGGCGCGACTGTCGGCGAGGGCGCGTTCTACGGCTCTACGCTCGAAAGCCTTACGATTCTCGTCGGCGACGGCGTTGAAAAAACAACGCTCGACGGAGGATCGGCGAAGGTTGCCGGTACGATAGGCGCGGGCGCGCTCAGACAATGTACGTATCTTTCCGGATTGACCTTCTCAAGAATCGACGGAACGGACGGCATTCTCGATATCGGCGTAACGGCGTTCGCGCAGTCTGCGTCGCTCACGAGCGTAACGTTCGACAACGTAGTCGAAAAAATTCCCGTTCAGGCGTTCTACGGTTGCACGGAACTTAAATCCGTCGAACTTTACGGCGTTAAGGAAATAGGTAATCAGGCGTTTATGGGTTGCGGCTCTCTCGTTTCCGTCGAACTTACGAAAGACGGCGAAACGGGCGTACTCGAAACCATAGGCGACGGCGCGTTCGCAGGCATTCCCGTCGGATCCGCGATCAAAAACGCTCCGCAGTTCACGACGATCGACCTTCCCGAATCGCTTTGCGAAATAGGCGAGGGCGCGTTTCTCGGCGCGGGGCTTACGAAAATAACCATTCCTGAGAACGTCAAATTCGATTCGACTGCGGAAAGCAAAGACGACGATCCCGTCGATAAAGTTCACGCAACCGGCAATTACGTGTTTTTCGCCTGCGCTTCGCTTAAAAAAGTCGTTCTTCCCGAATCGATGAAGAACGTCGGAAAATATATGTTCGGCAGATGCGATTCGTTACAGACGATTAACCTCGGAAACGTCGAATATATCGGCGATTACGCGTTCTCGCAGACGGTTTATGCGTCGAGAGAAGTCGAATCGGTTCTTAAGTCGGCAGATCTTTCTTCGGCGATAGAAATCGGCGAAGGGGCGTTCATCAACTGCTACGCGCTCGATCAGAAGATGTACGCTGCAAAACTTATAAAAGTGGGCAAGTACGCGTTCGAAAGCACGAATCTTTCGGAGTTCTACGCTCCCGCTCTCGAAGAAATCGGCGAATATGCGTTCGCCGGAATAGAAAACGCCTCTTTCGATAAATTCGTCGTCACGAAAAATCTCAGAAAAGCGGGCAGCGCGGCGTTCTTCGGATGTAAATATCTCGAAAGATTCACCGATATCGCCGGAAACGACGGCTTTAACGAAACTGTTCACGTAAACGATAAAGTCGTCATCGACAAGGGTTCGCTCTATACGAAGATGGACAACGGAAAGTGGCAACTTTCCTGCACGCCGGCAAAACTTTCCGAAGTACTCTCCGACGGCAGTCGCGAAAAGGTCGTCCAACTCGAAGTTATGGACGGAACTTACAGAATAG
Source organism: Subdoligranulum sp. APC924/74 (assembly GCA_963650905.1). Lineage (GTDB taxonomy): Bacteria > Bacillota > Clostridia > Christensenellales > Borkfalkiaceae > UBA10281. Next base: position 9,488 of record CAVJNC010000014.1, on the reverse strand, counting down.
ACGCGTTCGCGGCGGCGGGCAACAAGAATTTCGAAAACATAATTCTTCCCGAATCGCTTGCGTATATCGGCAATTACGCGTTCTATTACAACCTCGGAACGAACGAAAAACTCAAAGAAGAACTCACCGTGTATTTCTCGTCCTATAAGGCGCCGGTGCTTGAAAACAATTACAATTCCAATATTTCGCTCGACGAAAACGCGAAGGGTTACGGAGCGTTGCACGCGTTCCCCGATATATTCGGCACGGAACTCTGTTATTGCAACTTCATCGGCGTTCTCGGCAAGTACGACAAGATAGGAATAGTTCTTCCGGAAAACGACGACCTCGAAGGTTACGATTCGCTCGTTTATCAGACTTATTTCGACGTTGAAAACGCCGATACGAGCGGTAAGATCGCGATGAACACAAACACCGCGACGTTTATCGAAAACGCGAAACAACTCGACGAAATAATGAAGAGCGGAAATGTTACGCTCGACGACGAAACGATGATAAACGCTGCGGTCGCGGCGATGAACGCTTCGGGGCAGAAATCCGATTGTCTCGAATTCGGCATAACCGAAGAGCAGTGGACCGCTTACGAAAACACCGTGAACGAAGCGAAAGAGCAGATCAGGCTTATCAAAATCGGCAAGGCTTCCGAAACGCTCAAGGCGATCGAAAGCGACATAACAGATCTTCCCGAGAAGTTCGATATGGCGAATCTCGAAGAATTCCGCTCGCTTGCGGCGAAGATTTCCGGACTCACTCCCGAGAATAAACTGATTCTCAATATGACCAAGTATTACGCGTTCTATTCTTCCTTTAACGATTATATAAGAACAGCCGAAAAGGAAGCCGACGCGATATCCGCGGCAACGGGATATAAATTCAAAGAAAATCAGGACGAAGAGGCGGCGGACACCGCATCGAACGGCGGTACGGCGGAAGTCGCTTTCCCCCTGTCCTTCTTCGGTCTGATTTCGGGGTTTGCGGCGATCGCGCTCGTAAAGAGATTCTTCTGAGGTGAAAGCGTATGAAATTCAATTTAAAGATCAATTGGAACAAGAAAAACGTCGTCATCGTTTCGGCAGTCGCCGCGGCGGTGATAACGGCGATAGTTTTAACGCTCGTGTTCACGCTCGGCGGTTCGGCGGCGAAAATGGAAAGCAGATATAAAAGTTCGATGAAATCCGTTACTTCGGTCGTGAAAACCACCGAGATAAAGGACGGCGAAACGTCCGTCGAAAAACGCGTGGAAACGATAACGTTTTCAAAGGGCGACGAAGCGGAAATCGTAACCGCGGTAACGAAAATCAACGAATTCACCGCCGAAATGCAGGAATCGACCTCTACGACGAGCGGAGAAATCGACAGGGGTTCGCTCGTTGCGCTTAACCTCGGAACAAACGTTTTCGAAAGCGATTATTCCTATAAAGGGAACGTTTTCAAAGGCAAAGTTTCCGCCAAAAATGCAAACAAGTTCTTCCCCGAGGGCTCGGTGAACGTCGACGGAGACGTAGACGTGGAAGCGGTTTTCAAAGGCGGCAAAATTTCCGGAATAACCTGCTCTTACAAAACGGAAACGGGGCTTACCGCTTCGCTTACGATTGCGTATTCTTACGGCAGATAAGGAGGAACGGCTATGAAAATAAAGAAAATATTAAGTTTATTGCTCGCCGTTGCGATGACGTTGTCCGTATTCGTTTCCTGCGGCGACAAGCCCGAAAGCGAAAATTTCGCCGCTCCCGCCAATCTTTCGGTGGACGAGCGCGGCGTCGTGACGTGGGACAAAGTTGAAAACGCCGTTATGTATTACGTTTATTACGGCGATAAGCAGGAGTTCGTTCAGACCGAAACGTTTACGCTTCCCGAACCCGATAAAAAATGTACGGTCAGCGTTCAGGCCGTGGTAAAAACCTCTAACGGCAACGTTTCCACGGAAAAAAGCGCGGAGATAGAATACGAGCCTTACGTTGAGCCGTTCGATTCGTCCGTCGTAAAAATCGCGATAACCGCCGACAAAACGGTTATAAAAAGCGGCGCGACGGGCGAGGGGAGAAACTCCGTCACGTTCAGAGCGACGGTGAACAACGCCGAAAAAGGCGCGGACACGTCCGTTGAGTGGACGATAGTTTCCGGCGAGGATTCGGTCGAAAGTTCGTCCGCAAACGGCAACGAATTCACGATCACCGCAAAAAGCGGCGTCACGGGAGACAGGGATATAATGGTCTCGGCGACGTCGGTCGCCTATCCGAAAGTTTCGGCAAGCAAATCCGTTGAAGTCGTTTCCAGGCCTACGCTCACGCAGGCGATGCTCGACAAAGCCGCTTCGTCCGACAAAATCGGCTTCGAAGGCTACGTCAACATAGACGTATACACGAGAGTGCAGGGCAAGAAAGGCAAACTTTACACCTCGCAGGTATCCACGATAAAAACGAGCATGAGCGGAGATAACGACGCGGACGAAAAGACGAGAAACACGTGGTCGGCGGAATATCTCAGCAGCAGTCTCGGCATAACCCAGCAGGTTTATTGCAGAAAGCGCGCGGACGGCGTGGCTTGCGAAATCGGCGTGAGTTTCATGAACGAAGAGCAACTTTATCCCATCGAAGACGAAGACGGCAACAAAATCACGTGGGAAGAATCGGGTTATTATAACAATTTCGTCGGGCTTTCCGTCGACGATTTCTATCTCGACGAAGAAACCTGGCGTTACGCTTACGATACCGAAAAGAACGGTTTCGATAAGGTTAAAAAGATGATCGCTTCGGCAAACCCTTACGAGTTCGAGCCGACAAATTTCGAACTCATCATCGACGACGGCGAAATTATAGGTATTTCTTCCGTTTCGGAAGATTCTTATTCCATAGTCGCGGGATATGTATCCGTTCAGACGCTCCGCGCGGTTTTCAACGTCGGCGATAACGTGAAAGTTACCACGATCGGAAAATTCAAAACTCTCGAAGAGTATAAAAACGACGGAACGGAAGACGGGCAGACGATGTATGAAAGATTGTCGATTTTAAACGAGGCGATCGGGAATATGCAATCGCTCAAGTCCTACAAAACCGAATTTTCCAACGAGCAGGTGACGAACCTCGGCGTTCAGTGGACGACGAGAGAGGGTTACGACGAAATAATCACCGAAGATTACAGATATTTTACGAAGTGTACTCTTACGACCGAGAACAACCGGACGGTAAGGAATTACGCTTCCACGGGAATGTACGGTTATAAGAAAATAAAAGACAAGGATATATACAATTCGTTCACCGACGCGCGCGAAAAAGCCGACGAAAATCTTCTTTTCAAAACGACGAGAGCCTTTACGGGATCTTTCGACGACTCCAAACCGTCGTTCGCGTTTTCTCCCGAGATTTTCACGACGACCGCTCATACCGATCAGGAAGGGTACGACGAATATTATTTCTACGTCGACGGCACGATGACTCAGGTTGCGACAACTTTATATAAGAGTCTCGGTACGGACTATCAGTTATACGGTATATTCGCGAAAGTCGCTCAGAACACGAGCGGGCAGACGATTCCGCCGTACATCGTCGTTAAAAAAGGCGACGACGGGAAATGGTATATCGAATACGCGGCGTTCTATTACGACATGGGATTGATGCAGGGGCTTGTTCAGATCGAATACGGCGATTATAACGCCGCGACGATAGACGACGCGACGAAAGCCGCAATCGACGCCGCAGGCACGAGAGAACTTCCGAAGGAGTGGAACGACGTACAAATCGTCACTACGGTAACAGACGAAGAAAGCGGCAAAACCAAAGATATATATACCCCCGCGGGCGACTTTATGATCGGCGGCAACGGCGCGGAAGGATATTTCGGAACTAAACTTTTCGCCATTCGCGGCGCGGAAATTCCTTTCTTCGGCGATAAAGATTGCCTCGGAGACACGTTCGGAGTCGGGAGCGAGTCCTATTTCACCGCTACCGATACGACCGGCAACGGTTATAAGCAGGAAGCGATGGATTTGTTTTACGACGTTCCGCTGGATCTTGACGATACCATAACGACCTCGCTCGAAAAGGTTTATAAATTCCTTGTCGATAAAGGTTTCGTCAAGGGAACGGACAGCGTTTACAGAAAAGGCAATCTTTGCATAAAAGCGGTGGACAGTTCGCTCGACCTTCATATTTATATCTGGACGGAAGAGCAACTCGCCAAACCCGAGAACGTTAAAATCGACGGCAAAAAGGTAACGTGGAACGCCGTTGAAAACGCCACGCAATACGCGGTTTACGTCGACGGATATTACGTAAAAACCGTAGATAAAAACGAGTTTACTCTCTCGTCGGCTTACGCGGACGGGACCGAACACAAAATAACGATCGTCGCGAAAGCGGATAAATACAAAACGTCCGAATACAGCGACGAAGCGACTTACAACGGCAAGTAAAAGGAAAACGATTCGTTCCGCGCCGGAAAAAGGGCGGAAACGGAAAATAAAAAGGAGAATATTATGAAAAAGTTTTCAAAAGCAACGCGCAGTCTGATAGCGATGCTCATCTGCTTCACGATGGTAATGAGTTTCGTTTCCTGCGGCAAGAAGAGCGGAACGACGGTTACGTTCGACATGCAGATTTCGTCTTCGGAAATAACCAAAGGCGCCGACGTAAGCGTGTTCGGCTCCGTAACGGGTTCGGAAGACACTTCTTACGAAATAATCATTAGAAACGTCGACGGATCGGACGGCGCGTCTTATCTCGATATCGTCCAGAACGGCTCGCTTTATAAAATCAGCGTGAACAACAACGTCGCCGAGGAGAAGCAGGTCGTGATCGAAGGCTATCCCAACGCCGATCCCACCCTTGTGAAAACCGCGAATCTCACGATCAAAGCGAACGTTTCCGGTACCACGAAGATAGACGCGTCGATGATTTCGTCGAAGAATTCGGCAAGAAAAACCTATGTGAGAAAGGGCGACGAGGTCGAACTCAAAGTCGATCTTTCCACCACGGAAAAAGACAAGAGTTACTCTGTCAGCGTTGAAAACCCCGCAGGTATGGACGGTCTCGTGACGGTCGGCGAGGACAACAAGATCACCGTCAACGGCGACGTAACCGAAAACAAGAAAGTTACGATAACCGTCACCTCCAACGCCAATCCCGCGGTTACGAAGTCTTTCCAGATAACCGTCAAACCTCCCAAAACGGCGGGCGCGGTGGGCAACCTCACTCAGGCCACGCTCGATAAACTCGGCAACCTTAAACTTGCCGTTTCCGGCACGCTCAGCGACGTTGAGACCAAAAACGGAAAGACGAGCGAAACCGTCTATGAATTCAAAACCTATCTCAACGCCTCCGCGACAAAGCAGACGAACGAGCAGGGAATGTTCGACGATTACGTGTTCTCCGAGGCGACGTGGACGAGCGAATGGAACATCCAAAACAGCAAGAACGTTCTTTCCAATACCTACGTAAGAGGCGACGACGGACTTACCCTGAAGAAATTCATAAACAAGAATAATCAGGTCGCTACCGAAGTGGTAACGGATTCTTACAGCAACGAACTCACCTGGGCAAGTCAGCGTTACTGGAACCATCTCGGTTATCTCGATCTTTCTTTGTTCGAGCAGGATCCCGACGATGAAAACCTTTACACTTACGAAATGGATTACGGCACGATCGAAAGCGATTTCATCGGCAACACGACTTACACCCCCTCCGAGGACGAGTACCTCATGATGTATCTCGCCTGGTCGCTCACGCCCGTTCTCGACGAGCAGTTCTATAAGTTCGGTTTAAGGCTCGACGAAAACGGAGACGTTTCGCAAATTATAGGTTCCACTTACGAAAATAACCTTTACAGTTACGACGATGAAGGAAACAGCAGCGTTTCCGGCTCCTATTACACCACCGTTACGATGACCGTCGACGCTTACGGCGACGAAGTGTCCGCTCCCGAAATAACGCCTTACGCAGAACCTACGGACGCGGAAGACAAGGTTGCTTTCGGTTATCTTAAAACGGCGCTCGGCGATCTCGCAAAGAAGGATAAGTCCAATTATACCTTCAAAGTAAAAGACACTTCGACTTACGCTCCTTCTTACGATTCTTCCGATTACGAGATTTCCGGAAGCGAAGGAACGTCCGCTCCCACCACGAGCGCGACGGGAACGTGGGACGGCAAAGTTCACACCAGACCTTACACTTCGACCGATGGCGAAGTCGGATATATGGGTATAGTCGCCGAAGAAGGAATGCTTCTCAACAGGACTACCGAATACAGCAACGGCGGCTACAGAACCGACGTCAGCGGTTTCAAACAGAACGACGACGGCACTTACGAGCAGTTCGAATATTCGGACGGTAAACTCACCGGCAAGAGCAGAAAAACCGGCAAGGTTGCCGACAGGCTTCCCGGATTCGACGTTTCGCCGTATATCTTCAAATATGCCACTATGACGATCGACGAAGATAATACGGATATAAGAATTTATTCTTTCTCGCTTATCGACGCGGTCATCATCAGGGACGTGGCGAACGAATTCTGCATGAAGGATTACGCAAACTACGCCACGAGCGACGCGAAACAGGCGTTCCTCATCAACGTTGCCTATAACAAAACAACGCAGAAAGTTCAACTTCTCGGCGTAACTTTCGCTTACGACATCAACTATAGCACTTACACCGGTTATTATCAGACGAGTTTCAACGATTTCGGAACGGCGACTCTTCCGGACGACCTGTTCTCTGAGGAAAACTACGTGACAAAGGAATTCCCGACTTCGTGGAATTATTTCGAAGCCGAATATCGCGCGGCGGAAAATGCGGAAGCGGAAAAAACAAAAGCCGGAGATCTTTTCGACAAAGTGTTCGGAACGAACGCCGGGACGAAAAAACCCGCGTCCGAAGCGATGCCTTCGCCCATGGTGTTCTCGAGCATATTCGCGGATAACTTCTCGGTCAAAGTGTTCCACGATTATTTCAAAACGGGCAATAAAACGTCGAAAGGCGACGAGGTTAAACCCGAAGTCAGTTTCAACGTGTGGGTGGACGATATCGATCTCGATTCCAACCGCGGTCTCACGCTCAGAAAGTATAACGAGATAATCGGCAAACTTAACGAGGAGATGGAAAAATACGGATTCACCGATTACGAAGCGGGCAACATCACCGATAAAGAAGGTACGTACAGCAAAACCCGTCAGAAGTGCTATATCAACGAAAACGCCGGCGACCGCGGCATCGTGATAAGAATTCAGAATATCGGTTATAAGACGTTCTACGTCTACATTTACGCCATGGGAGACTGGACTCCGTCCAAATAATCGGAAACGTCCCGATTAAGGGATTAAGTCTCCGTTCAAACGAAAAAGGAGGATTGCCACGTGAAAAAATACCTTGCGGCTGTTGCCGCGATAATGGCGGTATTTCTCACTTTTGCGGCTGCGTCCTGCGGTAAAAACGAAACGGAATCTCCGGATTCCGTTTCGTCCGTTACGCCGCTCGGAAACGTGGAAGTAAAAGCGAAAAAAGCAGAAGCGAACGTAGCGTTGGAAGAGGTTGAGTCGTTCGGTTACGAAACCCTTTTCGAAATTTACGCGGGCGGCGTCAAAAGAGCGGTAAAAAGCGAATATATCGATAAATCCGCGGTCAAAAAAGAACTCGGCAGATATGTCGTGACCTGTTCTTTCGGCGGCGAAACCGCGTCCGTAACGATCAACGTCGTCGAAGCGAAAGACGTTTACGTTCAGGCTTTGACTACGAAAATAACGGTAAAAGATTCCGAAATATTAAAATACGATTACACGAAGCATTTTTCGGTCACCGTCGACGGCGCCGAAGCCGAAGTCAAGCCCGAATATCTCGATTTGTCCGCGCTTAAACCCGACTCCGGAACTTACGTCATAACCTGTTCTTACAGCGGTTCGTCGGCGAAACTCTGGGTTGAAGTAACCGAAACGCCTTACGTAGCCGCGGCTCTCGAATCGGACGTTTACGTTTACGTCGGTTGCGCGGAGGAACTGAATCTCGCCGCGCTTTTCGGCGTGACTCTTAACAACGAAGAAGTCGAAATAACCGACGATATGATAACGGGCGAGGTTTCTCCCGTCGTCGGCGATTACGAAATAAACCTTCTCATAGGCTCGAGAAGGGCGAAAACCACCGTTCACGTCGTCGACAGGCACATAATAACGATCGGCTCGGCATACGCCGAAATAGATCTCAGTCCCGACGAACTGGCAGATCACGACTTTTTGTCCGATTTTTACGTCTATGAGGACGGAAAGCACGTAGACCTTAGTTCTTCGGGCGTAACGCTGGATAAATCCGCGCTTGCGGGCGCGACCATAGGCGATAGTCGCGAGGTGAAACTCGATTATGTTTCGGCGGACGGAAAAGGCAGCGGAACGAAGACGATAAAAGTCAACGTAAAAGAAGAAGGCTCGGTTCTGATCAAGGTTAAAAACGCCGAAGTTTTCGAAAGCGGCGAGATAACCCCGACCGACCTTTTCGAGATAACCGACAACGGAAAACAAATCGAAGTAACGCCCGATATGATAAGCGGCGAGATCGATTTCTCGGCGGGCGACGCGTGCGAAATAACGTTGAGATACGCAAACCGCGTAAAGACGGCAACCGTTAAAAAAATCACCGGCGTGCTTATAAAATACGCTCACGGCGACGCCGTTTCCGTGAAGAAAGGCACGGACGCGAACAAATACGATTTCGCGGGCGATTTCGAGGTTTATGTCAACGGCATAAGATTTTACGGAATCAGGGCTTACGCGGATATAAGTTCCGTCGATTTCGATACCGTCGGAAGTTATGAAGTTACGATGAATATCCTTTATAACGACGTCGACGTAGGGCGCGGAAGTCTCGCGTTTGCCGCGGCGAAGTCGGCAAAGATAACTTATAACGTCGTTCCGCGCGTTTACGAACTCGGTTACGCCGAAGACGTGGTCGAACTCGGAAGCGAAGCGAAAAATTATAACGTTCTCGATAATATCGTTCTTTATATCGACGGATATAAACAGACTTTTACGAAGAACGCGGGCGGCGCGAATCCGCTCACGACTTATTATAACGTAAAAACCGATATCGATCCGCTCGCGGTCGGCGAACAGACGGTCGCCGTCGACCTTTACGTTTACGGCGCGGACTACGAGCCGATAACGGCGGAGTATAAAATCGTCGTGAAGAGCGGAATATCCGTTTATGCCGACAGCGTTACGATATATTCGGGCGAAGAACTTTACGTTCCCGACCTGTTCAGGGTGTACGACGGCGGCAAAGCCGTGAAAGTCACGCTCGATATGGTTAGCGGCAGAATCGATACGACGGTTGCGGGCGTTTACGAAATAGGAGTTTCCTATAAAGGCGTGGTACGCTATGCGGAAGTTTCGGTGATTCCCGCCGGTTACGAAGGCGATTACGTCACTTACGACAAGACGATCGCGACCGAAACGGAAATCGACGGTGACGGCGACGTCGTCACGGAAGGAACGCCGTCGGTGTCGATCGGCG
>CAVJNC010000013.1:0-23906 GCA_963650905.1 Subdoligranulum sp. APC924/74 | reverse complement strand
AGAAAAAAGTCTTTATCCACAGCGAAGAAGGTCCTGTCGTAAAAGAAATCTTCGAGAGATATGCCGCCGGTGAACGCGGCAACGAAATCGCCATAAGTTTTGCAGAACGCGGCATCCTCTATCGCGGCAAGCCTTTCAGCGCCGCAAATATTTACGTCATTCTTCACAGTGAAAAATACACAGGCAGGTATGAAATACACGGCGAAGTTTATGATAATATTTATCCGAAAATCATAGACAAGGAATTATATGAGCGTTGCAAAGCAAAGATAGACGCTAACCGATACGGCAATCATATTCCGGACTATTCCTACCTTACCTACTCCGAAAAAGAGTTTATTGCGGAGAATGCGGCACAAGAATGACTTCATACAGCGGAACTTCAAAATCCGGTAAAGTGTCAAAGTATTATAAATGTTGGAACGCCGCAAACAGAAAGAACTGCAAAGCCAAATTTATGAAAAAGGACTTGCTTGAAAGTATTGTCCTAAAAGCCTTGCAAGAAACGTTGACGGGTAAAAACTTATCCGTAATCGTTGACGAGATATACAAACAGCATAACGCAAAACTGTTAGGAGATAACCCCGTCAAAACTCTTGAAAAAGAGTTGTTGCGGATAAACAAATCCATAAACAACATTATGAACGCCATCGAACAAGGCATTATAACCGACACGACAAAAGACCGTTTGCAAGAACTCGAATCCACTCGCAAAGACTTACAAGAAAAACTCATTTTTGAGCGTATGCAAGAAAAAACGGTTTTAGAGAAAAAGACTATTGAACACTATCTGAAGAAAGCCGTCGAACAAGAGCCTGAAATGATGATTGAATTGCTTGTCGAAAAAGTGTATGTGTATAGCGACGACCGTATTGAAATTATGCTACACTACGTAGACACGCCCATTACCCCTAAACCGATTGAATACGATAAAGACAAGAGCCCTGAAGGTGAAAGCCTTCGGGGTTCTCTTATTTATACGACTAAAATCTTTGTCGATAACGATATCTTTAAGAGTATGAATAAAAAAATCCTCGAACCAACGTTCAAGGAAACTCAAAAAATGCCCGTTTTAATTGAAATTAGAGGATAAAACTATGTTTTTTAATACTAAAAGGTGTTCGTGCGAGGTTAAACAAACGCATATTCACCTATACTCGTCACGCTATCCGGAATCGTTACGCTCGTTAAACTGCCGCAATTATTGAAAAGGTTTTCTGCGATTGCGGTTATAGGCTTACCGTCATACGAATCGGGAATACGCGCTTCGGCAACCGATTCTATCCACCAGTCGTTGTCAGGATCTCTCGACACGATATATCCGGTTGTCGCTTCATCATAAGTATAAAGCAATGTTTTACCGTTGTTGAGCGGAAGTTCGCACGCTTCCGTATAATCTTCGCCATCGTAGGCATAGGCGATTTTGAAATTTCCGGTACAGTAATTAATATTAATACGCATTTCGATTTCGCATTTTTTCAGATTTCTGTCCTCCGTGGCGAACGTGGCGGTAAAATCATTCGCAACGGAAGTGTTGGCGGCAACGATTTTACCGTCGAAATCTGCCGAAAGAATAAATTTCACCGTAAACTTACTTTTGCCGACGGCGTAAGCGTCGGGCAGAAGCGTGAAACCCGCTTTTACACGGACTACGTCGCTCGGCTCGAAAACCGTGGATTGATATTTGATTTTTTTACCGTCCGCATTATAATAAGCGCACGTAAAATCGCTTACGTAAGGCGCTTCGAGAAATATATCTTCAGGCTCTTCGGACTCTTCGGATTCTTCGGACTCTTCCGTCGTTTCGCTCCCCGTTTCAATCATCGTTTCCACGGCTGTTTCGCTATCGTCCGTGCCGACTGAAACGCTCGTCGAGACGGCGAATTTCACAACCCTGACGAGTATTAAAACCGCCACTACGGCGACGACCGCAATCTTGATAATATCGGTTAAAATTATAGGCTTTTTCATAAATCACCCCTTAAATATCGGTCTATAAGTCGATTAACGGAACACTTCCAGACATTCTGCGTGCGAAGGTTCTTCTTTTTCTTCGTATATCGTGCGCCTTTCGCCTTCCGCGCTCTCGACGATTGTCAGAACCTTATTTATCCTGTCGAAAATCTGACAATGGGTTATGGCGATGACGGCAACTCCGTCTTCACGAAGTTCTTTAACGAGCGTGTTGAGGATATCTTTATTCCTGCCGTCGAGATTGTTGAGCGGCTCGTCCATAACGATGAGCCTGAGGCCGCACACCTTAGCCTTTATAACCCCCGCAAGCACGTTAATCATTTTTTGCTGACCGCCGCTCCATGTTTTCACGCCTTTCGTTTTGAAAACCCTGAACGACGGACACTCGAAACTCTTTTGCAGATATTTATCGAAATAGTCTTTTATAACGTCCGCAACCGAAGCAAGTTTTCGTTTTTTCTCGTCTTTGCCAAGGGTTTCCGATTCGTTTATCGCGGTTTTGCAATAGTCGTAAATCGTAGTGTAGGCGGTCGCGCCCGTTTTGAAAATTTCCTCCTGCCCGACGAAAGAAACGTAACGATTGAGTTTCGTGAGTTCGTCGTTGTTGAAATCGATGACGCTTTTATCCGCGGCAAAAGCGGAATCGCGGAAATAAACGTCGCCCGACGTAACGCGGAAATAATTCACGCCCTGCAGATGAAAAAGTTTTAAAAATGTGGTTTTTCCGTAACCGTTACGCCCTTTCACGAGCAAAAAATCGCCCTCGTTTATGTTAAACGAGCCGTAATCTATCGTGAAACGGTATTTTTTGCCGTCCTGCGCGTTTTCGGCGAGAACGCCTATTTTCAGATTTTTCACTTCGACTACCGTCTTATCCTGTAGCATTTCGTAAGCCTCCTGCGTAAAATCAGCGAATAAACCCCGCCGAAAAGAGCCGCGAATACAAAATAAATCGCGGCGGGCAATAAATAAAATTTACCGTAATACCGAAGCGACGCGAAGAAAATCGCGATCGTCGGCAACAACGGTAAAAGGTATTTTATAAACGTGTCGAGGGTTATTCTCGCGGATAATTTCCGCGCGGGCAAGCCCTCGTTGTTCATCAGAAAATAATCCGAATATCTCGGAGAAAACATAAAATATTCGCACACGAAAAAGCAAACGACGAACGCGGCCGCGGCAAAAATTGCCGCGGCTGTTATCGTTCGCGTTGCCGCATTTTTTAAATTTATTAAAAACGTACTGCTTTCTCTGCCGTAATACACGTCGCACTCGTCGGACAAATTCGAATATTTCGCGCCCGCGGCAAGTTCGCCGTTATAAGCGAGAACCATCACTCCGTCGTAGCCGTATCTTCCGTCAAGCCCCGCCTGCGGAAGGAGATAGCCGACGATCCGATAGGTTACGTTTTTGTCCTTTACGACGATTTCGTCGCCCGTTTCAAGCCCCGCTTCGCTCGCCGAGTTTTTACTGATCAGGCATTCGCCCGCGTTTAACCTGCCCTCGAAAAGTATCGCGTTGTCGCCGTAAGTCACGCCGTCTTTCGTCATATACGCGTCGCAAAAAACTCTTTTGCCGTTGCCGTGTAACGATACGATACCGTTAAGGTTATAAAACGAATCGCCGTCCGGTTTCGGATCGGACGCGGAAACAACCGTCTCGCGGCAGGTCGTGTGATTATATCTGTATATTTCGGCGCACGCCGCGGCGGTTTCCTTCGCAAAAAACGCGAACACGAAAATATAAACCGCGAGCGACGCCGCAAAAATTATCACGTGAAGCGCGTATCGTCTGAAAAACACGCCCGGTATAAATTCCGACGTTTTATCCATATGCCGCTACCGTCAATCGCGAAAAGATTCGCTCTCGTTCTGTCTGGAGCGGTTGGCATAAAGTTTGTCGGTATACCCCTTGCTTACAAGCCACGTTACGGGAATCGCGACGAGCGCGGGAAGCGACAACGCAAGAACCGTGCCTATAGCCGCGTCGATAAAATGAGTTAAAATCCCCGCGACGAGCAGAACGACGAACGTGACCGCGGTAACCGCCGCGGCGCACACGCTGCCGCCGATCATATAGCCCGAAAACATTTTTTGTTGCGTAACGCCGCTGTCCCTTTCGGTTTCGTCGCTACGACGATTTATAACTATAAACATCGCGCTCAGGGCGGAATAGAAAATCGCTATAGCGAGGGCGACGCCGATATTTATCGTGTTAACCCTTTTCTCCGCTCTGTCGGTTTTGCTCTTCGCGTTGACTTCGTAAAGGTCGGCTTTCGATTCCACGTTTTTGTTCTGCCCCATAACGGATTTAAGCGTCGCAAGACAACCGTCGCCGTCGGCTTTTACAAACGCGCCCGTGAATACGTATTCTTCCTTCTTTATGTCGTAAATTTTCAACATCTCGTCGGTATAGTCGAGCAGGACTACGCCGTCGGTATAAAGTTTATACGAACACGAAAGGCAAATCGCCTTGACCTTCTGAGTTACGGTTTTTCTTCCCGAACCCGTTCCCCAATAGAACGAAACGGTATCGCCGACGCCCGCGTCGAGTAAGTCCGCCGCTTTCTCGTCGAGAACCGCGCCTTCGCCTTTGAAACTGCCCTCGATAAGCGTTCCGTCGCCTAAAAAGCCGATCTTTTCGTTCGCTTCGTATTTTTCCGTGGAAACAAAGGCTTTAACGCCCTTGCTTTTCACGAATAAGTTGGTGTAAAGATGAAAAGGATAAACGCTTTCCACGCCGTCGCCTTTTTCGATTTCGGCAAGTTTGTCTTCCGTCGGCAGTTCGATTATGTAATCGAATTCCGTGCGCGTATAACTGCTGCGCTCTGCCTCGATCGCTTTTACGTACAAGACGTTATAAATACCGACCGCGATTATAGCCGCGATGAGTATTACCGACGTTATTATCGTTTTAAGATTCTTTCTGAATATCTCCATGATAGCCTCCTAAATAATGTTTATTTCCACAGATTCCGAATCTCCGGACGAATAAAAACTTTCGTCGTCTACGCCGTCCTTACCGAACGCTTTGACTTTCAGTTCGTGATAGCCGGTCAGTCTTTCGCCGTTGAGCCAAGCGTTAAAAAGCAAAACGTCCATGTTATCGCCCACGTTAATATCGTTTGTGACCATGATTTTTTCGCTTTTTTCACCGCCTTGCATTTCGAATTGAAGCGGAGTCTTGGTTGTCGCATCGTAAACTACGTAATAACTTGCGTTTTTAACGTGTTTCCACGAAAGCGAACCTTCAAACGAATTGTACTTGGCCTGCGGAACCGCAAGAGTTCCCTTTTTGATATCGATAGTTCTCGTGAAGCCGTCCGCTCCCTTTACTTCATAACTTTCTTCAAGCGAAAATTCTATTTTGAGTTGAACGCCTGTTTTGCCGCTGACTTTGTTGGGAACCATACGGACGATCATAGTATATTTTTTAATATCTTCCGGACTTGCGCCGATCTTGAACGAAGCCTGAACGTTACGCGTAACCTTATCCTCGAGCATATCGTGTTCCACTTCTACGGACGTGGAACTCGTGCTTGCCTGTTGCATGGTCGCGTCGAGAACGTCGAGGTTATCGAACTTCGCGGTCGTTTTGAAATAAGATTGTCCGCTGTTCTCGCTCCGCGGCGTGAGGGTGAATACGATTATAAGGTAATAAGTTGTTCCCACGTAAAACGTAACTTCGCTTTCGGTTTTAGTTCCTTCGAGCGGATTTTCCTTGTTAGGCGTGAAATTTTCCTGTGCCACGAAACCGTAATCGGGTTCGCTGATTTCAACGTCCGTTCCCGTATTGTCGTCGAGGTTTGGTCCGCATGCGACCGCGCTTAACGCGATCGCAAACGCGAAAATAATCGATAATATAGATCTTACTGTTTTTTTCATTCTTTAGTTCCCCAAAAGTTAGTTGCCGTTACTCCGTTCATTTCTATGGTTACGGACACCCATTTAATTCCTTTATGTCCATTCAACACTTTATCTCTTCTGTTGTCAAGGCTTGCCCAATAGCGTTGCGCCCTTGCAGTGGTGTATTCACCTGTATCATCCAGATAAGTTACGGTAATATAATAATCAAACTCATCGCTCCCGTCGAGGAACGTGATTATTACGCCATTGCCGCTGTAAAAATCAACTTTGAACAAAATATTCGCTTTTTCTATCTCCGTCGCTTCGCTTTGATCCGAACGAACGTAATAGGTTGTGTCGTTATAATTGCCGTTTTGTACCGCGCACACGTAATAATTACCTGCAGACAATCCGCTGACGCTCTTGTTCGTCAAAACCTTATATTCGCCGCCGCTGTCTTTCGCTTTATAATAAAAAGTATAATTCGTACTATTGCCGTCTACGCTTAACGAATCGTCTTTGTTATGCGTGGGGGCGGACGGCGCGGCGTACTTCTTAACGCTTATCGCTTTGCCGTTATCGGAATCGAGAACGTAAGTATAGTTATTATACGTTTCCGCGCTGAGCCTGCCGTAAACCGAATAAGTCTTTCCGGCTTCTTCGATATTGTTTATATCGAAAGATATTTCATTGCTGCCGGCGAGATAATAACATTTGAGCGTTACGCCCGTTTCAGCGTTTTTGTATTTGAATTCTTCGCCGTTCGTGTAATCGACGTATATTTCAGGCGCGACGAATTTATACACGGTAACTACCGTTTCGTTCGAATTTATTTCGCTCGTATTTTCGGTTTCGATATAAGCCTTAATTTCATACGCTTTCCCCGCATCGAATTCTGTCGGGAGCGACCGGCTTTCATCTCCGTTTACGGTGACGGTGTAAACCACTCTTTGCCCCGCCTTGACGGAAATATCCGACCAGGTTTTTTTCGTTTTATCGAACACGAGTTCGGGCGCGGCGAGTTTGGTGAGCGTAACCGACGCGAAATAAACGTTTTCGTCCGTCGCTACGACGGAAACGGTATAAGTCCCCGCTTCGTCGAATCCTCTGTCTATCGGGTATTCGTTTGCGATGGTCTCTCCTTGTTCCTTGCCGTTTACGATTATCTTGAAGTTTTTGCCGAGATTATCGCCGTCCCACGTAATTTTCTGCGTTCCGCCGTCCTTATTTATCGTCACGTTGTAACCGACGGCGAATTTAACCACGCTCTCCGGCGAGGAAATGTTGCTTCCGCTCCCTACCGCCTGAACGCTTACCGTGTAAACGCCCTTGTCGAACGCGGAAATTTCGGTTTTAATATCGGTTTTTTCGTTAATCCGAACCTTTTCATTTCCCGCCGAATCGGTTATCGCGACGTTATAAAGCGCGCCGCCCTTCCACGAAACAGCACTGCCGTCGTAAGTCACCTCGGGGCAATCAAGCACGGTGAATTCCGCGCTCGAAGAATAAATCGCCTCGTTATTGCTCTTTGCTCTGATTGCGACTTTTTCGCCGCCTTTCAGTTCGTAGGAATACGAAGGCGAAGTTATTCCTTCCGCCACGGCGCGGCCGTCAATCGAAACGTCGTATTTATCCGCCTTTTCAACGGCTTTCCAGGCAAGCGTTGCGCCGGAATATGTCACGCCGGAGACCGCGCCGAGTTTTTCGACCTGCACGCCGCCGGAAAGCGCGGAATTTTTGAAAGCGTTGCCCGATTCGCCGCTCTTGCCGTTATAAACGGCGCGGACGTATACGTAATGCATGCCGGATTTGCAGACCGCAGAAACGTCGAACGAAGTCTTGTTTTCTTCGACGGTCGCCGCGGGTTCGCCCTGCGGACTCGTTATTTCGTTATCCGTTATGTAAATTTCATAACCCGTGGCGTTCGGAATCGCCGCCCACGTAACGTCCGTACCCGCGCGGGTTATCGACGGAGTTGCGAGCGTTGCGGGATCTATACGAATCTGAAGCCCCGTGCAGGTTTTTCCGCGGTAAGTTATCGTCACCTGTTGCTGCACGCCGATTTTGGTTTCGTCTATGCCGGACAACATTTTTTCTTCCACCTTAACGGTGTTTTTCGCGCCGCCGTAATTTTTATAGGTAATATACCAGCCGTCGAGATTCGGAGAAGTTCCGTAAACGTAACTTATAACCTTGCTCTGGTCGCCGTGAAATTCGATCGTGCTTGTGTTGGCGGACTTAAGGAAAGCGATCAAGCCCGCGCCGACGCCGACGACGAGAACGACCGAAGCGACGACGATGATCACGTTGCGTTTTTTCTCCGTCTTTTTCGTCTGAAGGTAATGCTCGTAAATTTCGGTACTGCGAAGGTCGAAACGACTGCCTTTAAGGAATTTGGCGCAATATTTGTTCACCTCGGAAATAAAGTTCTTCGCCCTGCGTTTTTTGAAAAAACGGGGGGTGAAAATTCCGAAGGAAACATAGTCGTCGCCGAATAAACCGTCGAGATAAATCTCGCCTATTTTCGACCAACTTTCGCCGTAAGATTTTATCGCCTTGAAAACTTCCCAGATAAAATTGAAACGCTTGAGAACGTCTTCGTCCGTGATGGAATCTTTATCGCAGGCGTTGGGTTCTTTTTCGGGATCGATATAAGACAAAATGAAGTTGCAAAGAGGAACGAATTTCTCTTTTTTGCCCTTGACGCTGTCGACCATCCACTTTAAATCCGACTTCGATAAAAGTTCGGGATAAGCCGAAACCAAGCCGAGAAACAGACTGTCGTTGGTACTTCCGTTCAGTTTTTCGTCGAATTTCTTTGCGAAATCTTTAAGGTACGTCTGAAATTCGGAGTCCTCTTTTTCGTTTGCCGCGCCGACGAGATCCACGATGAAATCGTGTTTGAGTTTATAAACCTCGTCGTCGTCCGCATAAAAGAACCCGTCTTTGGATAAAACCGACTTGGCTTTTGCCGTGGCGTTCTTTTCGATATAGTATTTTTTTGCTTCCGCAAATTCGTCTTTGAGGGCTATCGGCTTCGAATTATCCTTTTCGCTCCGCTCCTCCGCCATTTGTTTGATTTGTTCTGTTTTTTTACTCTCTTCCATAAAAACACCGGAAAATTAAATTATCGTATTATTTACCCGCTCCGCAAATGATTGCGTCGGCGACTCTGCCTATTTCTTCCGTACTTATATACGGCGATTGCAGACGTCTGATATAACCGCCCTGCTCGAAAAGCATATCTCCCGCGCCGATAAGGTCTTCCGCGCCGCTCGCGTCGAGTATGTTCATACTGTCGATATGCGAAGCGACCGAAAACGCTATTCTCGACGGAAGGTTAGCCTTTATAACGCCGTCGATTACCTTCGCGCTCGGGCGTTGCGTGGCGATGATCATATACATTCCCGCCGCCCTCGCTTTCTGCGCGATGCGCTGAATGTTCGCCGCGAGTTCCTTATAGCCCTTGTTGGAAACCATATCCGCATACTCGTCGATTATGATGACGATGGACGGCAATCTGTCTTTTTCGCCGACTTTTTCGTTATATTCTTTGAAGTTACGCGTTCTGCTCTCGCTCAAAAGCCCGTAACGTCGCTCCATTTCGTCCGTCAGGCGAACGAACATTTCCTGAGTTTCGTCGAAGTCGTCTATAGCCTTGCCCCCGACGACGAACGGCAGACCGTTATAAACGTTCATTTCAACGCGTTTGAAGTCGATAAGCACGAGCCTTACGTCCTTGGGCTGATATCTGAAAATTATGCCGGTTATCACGCTCGAAAGGAACACGCTCTTTCCGCTGCCCGTACTGCCGCCTACAAGCGCGTGCGGCAAACCGTCGAACGGAACGAAAACGGGTTTTCCCTCGATGTCGTACCCGATACCCGTGTTTATTTTGCCCCCGCGGTTTCTGCCCTCTTCGCTCGTGAGCATCGCTTTGAGCGTAAGCACTTCGCGACGCGCGTTCTGAACTTCGATTCCGATAAGGTCCTTGCCCTCGATAGGCAGAAGCAATCTGATTTTACGCTTTAAAACCATTGCGATATCGGGTTCGTATTTGGCTATCGTCGTGAGTTGCGTGTTCGATAACAGTTTCATTTCTATTCTCGAATACGCCGCCCCGACTATACAGTCTTCCACCGCGACTTTTATTCCGAAATCGGCGAGTTTTTCCACGAGAACTTCGATTATCCTGTCTATATCGCGTTTATTCGCTTCGCGGATGGGCGCGCCGTCCTCCGCGTCGTCGAGAAGGTCTGCGGAAGGATTTGTAAAGGCTCCGCCCGCGTAATCGAAAATATTCGTTTCCGCTTCGTCTTCGGCTTTCGGCATCGCGCCGCTTTTGCCGTCCATTTCTTCCACGATCGCGAGCGCGGAATACAAGTCCGCCTCCGTAAAATCGACGTTCTGCCCGTCGCTGTGGACGAGGGTGTTTCTCTTCATTCTGAGTTTATGTAAAACTCTGTATTTCTCGTCGCCGCCCTTGCTTGCGATGAATTCGTCTATCATCGTGAACAAATCGCCTTCGAGATTGTATTTGTATTTAAGTATCGACTCGAGCCTCACGCAGAGCGCGACGACCGCGCCGTCGAAATTACCCTTTCTTATTTCGCCGGAAATCACGCCCGCAGAATTGTCTCTTGAAATACGGTCGTATTCGTCTTTCGTTTTCACGGGATCGGATTTTGCGGCTATCGTCGGACAACCCGCCTTTCCTCCGGCAACGGACGAGACGTCTTCGGGCAACAACGTGCATAATTCTTCGTCCGTCGGGTTGCCGCCGTGAGACAAACGCACCGCCTGTTTCGTTACAACGTCCTCGAAGAAGTTGCGGACGTCTCTCGCGTTGCCGAAAGTTTCGTCCCTGTTCGCGTAAAGGTCGTTGAAATATTTTTTGCAGATCTGTTTGCTTTCGGGAGTGAGAACGTATTTACGTTTTTTGCAGTTCATCTCGAAGATTTTGAGCAAATCCGCGCCGTCGTAATCGGCGAAGTTTATGAAGTTTTTGAATCTCGACGACAAACCGGCGTTGGACTTGATAAACTTCTGCATATCCTCTTCGTAGCCCGCCGCTATCACCGATATTTCGTCGCGTTGGTCTTCCATTACTTTGAGGAGGGTGTCTATCGCTTCCTGACCGAAGTCGTTGCCCTCTTTTTTCAAAGTGTAGGCTTCGTCTATGAAAAGTATTCCGCCGAGGGCTTCGTCCAGAACTTCTTTGGTTTTAATCGCGGTCTGACCTACGTACTGAGCGACGAGGTCCTCGCGGCCTACTTCCTTGCATTTGTTTTCGCGGATTATGCCGAGCGCGTGATAAATCTTCGCGATGAGCCTCGCGACGGTGGTTTTACCCGTCCCGGGGTTACCCGTGAATACCATATGATAAGTTATCGGCGGCACGGGCAGACCTCTCTGCTCGCGGACCTTGAAAAGCCTTATCTGATCCACCCACTCGTTGATCCGCGTTTTCACTTCGGCAAGACCTATAAGCCCGTTGAGTTCCGCAAGGGCTTCGCCGAGTTCGGTTTCGTCCACTTCCGTTTTCTTTTCGGGTTTATCCGCGTTGCCGGCGGATGTCGCTTCGCTCTTTGCCGCCTGTTGCGTTTTCGGCGCGGCAGCGGCAGGTTTTGCCGAAGCCGGAGGCGTGTAATACTTGCCGAGATCGCCCTCCGAAAGCGAATCCATCTCGTCGGCAAGAGTGAGCAATCTGCCTTTTTCCTGCGGGTTTTCGCCCGCCGCGGCGCGGTATGCGTCTGCGGCGAGTTTAAAATTCGATCTCGCGACTTTCTCGTTGCCCTTTTCCGCGGCAGATTCCGCCATTTTCTTTCTGTTTTCTCCCAACAGTTCGCTGAAAGTTTTCATCTCGTCACCCGTTCTTCTTTTCGCCTATGTCGTACATCTTTATAAGATCGTCGAACTCGTTGCTCTTTTCTACGTTGTCGAACGAACCGAGGTCGATCGAACTCGAACCGAATTCGATATTGTCCGCGTTGGAAACGACGTTCACGTCCTCGCTGAGTTTTACTTTTTCGTTGTTTTTGCTTACCTGATTCGCGATGTCCACGCTCATGCCCTTAAGATCGAGTCTTCCGCCCATCGTCTGATCAATCGCCTTGCCGGACAATTCTCTTTCTTTAAGCGAAAGCATCTTCTGAATCATCGAAAGGTTGTTGTTGAGTTGGATGATTTCCTGATTTACGTTGTTGAGTTGGAAATTACTGCTGTCGATACGCGATTTCGCCGCGCGGATTTCGGGTTCGAGAACTTTCGCTTTCACCGGCGGCAGATTCTGATAATCGGTAAGAAGTTTCGTCATTTTTTTATCGAGAGCGGCGCGTTCGGACTTGAGTTCCGCAAGGCGGTCTTCTTTGTCCTCTATCTGTCTCGTGAGAAGATTTACCGTTCCGTTGAGTTGATTTTTCGAATATTTCGACAATTCGCTCTCGTCCTGCTTGGCGAACGGATTGAAATCCGAGGGTGCGGAGCCGCCGAACGAAGGAGCCGCGCTTGCAGCGGGCGAACCGAAAGAAGGAGCCGCTCCCATAGCGGGCGAGCCGAAAGAAGGAGTCGCCGCGCGGGTTGCTCCCGCTACCGCCGAAGCCGTCCCGGGGACGACAAGACTATCGGGAAGAGAACCCGCGTTGAACGCCATATTCTGCGCTCCGACGCTCATCGAGTCGGCGATGTCCTGCTGATTCTGATTGAGCGCGCCGGAAACAGCCCCTATCGTGTTGGTAGCCGTTAAAACGTCGTTTCCTTCACCCGCGATCGTAGCGGAAATTTCGGCGTACTGTTGCATGACGACGGTGAATTCTTCGTCGCTGAACTTTCTCGAAGCGATTCTGTTCTTCTGCTCGTCGGTGAGTTGTTTCGCGAGGCTCGCGATAACCTGTCTGTTCTGGTTGTTGCTTATCGCGGTGAGATTCTGCTGAGCGATCTGGTATTTCTGGTATACGGTTACGAGTTGGGCTCTCGCCGCAAGGTCGCCCGCGTCCGAACGGGCTTTGAGTTCGTTATACTTGACTGCCGCGTCCTTGATTTTATCCTGCGCTTCGTTTAAGAGTATTTCCATAAGTTGCTCGTCCGAAAGGGTGGGTTCTTTGCCTTTTTTAAACCCGTTCACCGTAACGGTGGAAACTCTCGTATTGATTTTTTCGACGGCGTTGGATATGTAAGTTCTCGCCTGCGAAGAATTGCCGGACGTGAGAAGCGAATTCGCCTTCATAAGGCTCGCGATGATCTGCTCGTCGATTTTCTCGATTTCTTTCGATTCGGAAGGAGCCTGCCCCATAAGACTGTTCTTCATCGAATTGAGTTCGTTTATGAACGCCGTCGAAGCGGGCAAATTCATAATCTTATCGATAAGCCCCATGATTTCCTGTTTGTTGTTTTCGTTGATTTTTTTATAATTTTTAAAAAGATTAAACATATCTTCGATACCGCCTTTTTTACTTTATTTTATTTCCGCACTTTTCGCAGAAAGCGACGCCGACTCTGTTCTTGTGTCCGCAGATCGGGCAATAAACGCCTTCGTTGTCGGCCGCCGCCGGCGCGGCGGCGGGTTGTTTCTCGCTTCTCATTCTGGAGAGACGTTCGAGCACTTCGAGTTCTCTGTCCTGCTCTTCCTGTTCTTCGCGCTGTTCTTTCTTCTTCTGTCTGTCCTCTTCTTTCTTATCGAAATAAGCCTTTCTCGCCCTTTCGTAAGCCGGACTGAAATAAATGGAATTGATAGAAAATTCTTCGATTCCGAGCCCCGCGTCGCGAACGGTTGGTTCGAGATAGGATTTGAGTTGATTGCCGAGATTGTAAATCTGATTTTCCGCGTCTCTGCCGAAGCGGTTGACCGTTTCGCGAAGGGCGAACGTCATCGCCTTGACGAGCGACGTTCTGAAAAACTCTTCCGCCGCCGATTCGGTCACTTCGCTCACGCGCGGGAAATTATCCACGAAACGCATGGCGTTGATGACTTTCACTTTCATGTTGGCGTTCATTCCGACCGCTCCGTCCATATTTATTTCGTAATCGGTGAACGTAACGTCGCTGCATCCGCAACGAATGGGATGGCTTGTGCTTATATCGACGGCGACGAGCCTCACTTCGCCCTCTTTGGTGTTCACGAACGTTTTCGACGAAGAAGAATAAAGCGAATCGACCTTAACTCCGTCCACGAATCTGACGCACTGAACGCCGTTCGCGATTTTAACTTCCTGCTTTTTTTCCGCGCCCGTAAGATTTACTTCCCACGCGAAAAGACCTTCCTGCTTTTCGATTTTTATAACATCAGACTTTTTGAATAACATAATTTTCTCCTGAAATATATTCTTTATTTTTTTTAAACGCCGTTTATTTTAAACGCCGTTATTTTAAATGCTGTTAAGCACCTCTAACACGCATTTTGCCGGCACGCAGAGCGACAAACCGCCCTCGCCGCCTTTGATCGTGTAAGTCGTTACGCCCGTTACCATATTGTTCATATCGAGCAAACCGCCGCCCGAGTTGCCGCTGTTTATGCTCATATCCGACTGAACGACGTAAGGAAGTCCGCGATAACTCGTTACGCAATGCGGATTGGATGCTATGCCGTGGCAGATGCTGAGTCCTAAGCCCATCGGCGCGCCTATCGTGTATAACTGTTCGCCGAAATTCACGTCGGTCGTTCTGATTCTGAGGTGGTTCGTCCTTTCCATTTTGTCGCGCATAAGACCTTTGAAACGATATACGGC
The DNA here is from genome assembly GCA_963650905.1 of Subdoligranulum sp. APC924/74. Lineage (GTDB taxonomy): Bacteria > Bacillota > Clostridia > Christensenellales > Borkfalkiaceae > UBA10281. Next base: position 9,364 of record CAVJNC010000013.1, on the reverse strand, counting down.
AAGGTCGTAGTCGGGGCATATCGCAAGACATTCCACCGAGTAAACCTTGCGGTCCACCGACGGCTCGAAAGAAACGGCAACGTCGTTCGGGCCGTCGCAGACGACGTGTTCGTTAGTGATTATGTAACCGCCGTCGAGAATGAAACCCGAACCCGTCGAAATGCACCCCGGTTCGTCGCACGGGGCGGCGACCTTGACGACGTGCGGCAATGCCCTCTGAATGAGTTGGGTAAAGCCGCTGTCCGACCTCGTGATTTCTATGGGATCGTTTCTGACTTCCGATTCCCTCACGCGATTCTGCATATACAGGTCGATTTTGGACGCGACGTCGCCTTTGCTCGCGCCGAGATCGAGCCACTTGTCCGCAAGTTTTTTATCGCCGCGTTTTTCATATTCGCCCGCGAGTTTTCTCATTGCCGGAGCAAAACCTCTGCCCGCGAGAATTTTGAGGAGTTCGAACGCTTCCTCTTCGTCCTTTCTCACTCCGATGCCGTTGAGTTTGCACATGGCGGTTTCGAACAGAACGTCGTCGTCTATGAAATCCGCCGTTTTTAAGTAAATCGATTTTTTGCCTTCCATATCCGCTTTTACTTATCCTCCTTTATCGTGGTTATAACCCGTTTGATCAATGTTTCGAGATCGTCTCCGCCGGTCGGCGCGATGCCGAGAATATAATCCGCCGTCACGCCGTAAAGGTTACAGATCTTCGTTAAAATCACGCTGTCTATGTTGGACGTTCCCTTTTCGTACTTACTGTACGTCTGTTGACTGACGCCGAGTTTTTCGGCTATTTCGTTCTGAGTAAGTCCTTCTTCCGTTCTTAACAGTTTCAATCGCATAGCCACGCTTTGTTTATCGTTATCGGCCATTTATCCGGTCACCTCCGTTACGTCTGATTTTTATAAGTCTTTTCAACTCTTTGTTATACTCGAGATCCTGCGTGATTCCCGCTTTCTGCGCGGCGACCGAACGTTTGAAGTCGTCCGCGAGATAGGCGATATCGCGCCCCGACAATCCTTCCGAGTCGTCGCCGAATCCGTCGAAGTCTATTTTTTCGGCTCGCTCGGGTTCGAGATCTTTAAGTTGCAACCTGAGAAGTTTTATCCTCGTGTCCCTGTCCGGAAGCGGTATGTACACGCGCCGGCGGAATCTGCTTAAAATCGCGTCGTCCAGAAGTTCGGCGTAATTCGTGTTCGCTATGATAAGAAAACCTTTGTTCTTCTTCACGCCGTCCAGATTGCGCAACAGCGCCGGCACCGCGGATTCGCTCGCTTTGTCGTCGCCGCCGCGTTTTTTGGCGATTTCGTCCATCTCGTCGAAAAACACGATCACGTCGCGACGGTTACGCTCGGTGTAATCGCGGATATAATCGAAGATTTTGTCTATATTCTTCGCCGTTTCGCCCACGTAGCAGTTCACAAGCCCCGCCATATTGACGAGGAAAAACGGCTCGTTCACTTCTTTCGCCACGGCTTTGGCGAAAGTCGTTTTGCCCGTCCCCGGGGGGCCGTAAAGCAATATCGCCTTGTTGTCGATGAAATCGTAACTGTAAGCCTGAGGATATTTCACGGGGTTCACGACGTATTCGGTTATCGCCCTTTTCGCCTCGTCCATACCCATAACGCCTTCGAAGCCCGAGCCGAGATCCTGCGGCTCGATGAGCGTCACGTAACTTTCGATTCCTTCGTAACTCTCGTCGCCGACCGGATAGCCGCCGGAATATTCTCCGCCGTATCCGCCGCCCGAAGCCCCGCGCGGAGTCGCGCCCGACGACTTGGGAGAAGCGGCGCGCTTCATCGTTTCCGCGATCGCTTTCATTCTTTCGGCGCGGGCTTTGCGTTCTTCTCTTTTAGATGCGTCGCCGACCGCCGCAAGACCGCTCAGAAATTTCGCGCTTTCAGCGAATCTCTCGCCCGCGAGCGCGTAATTCCCCGCGTCCTTTGCCCGAAGCGCGGCTTCGAGAGCCTTTTCGTAGTTCTCGATAAAATAACTTTCCGAAAAATTCATATCTGCGCCTTTTTACTCTTTTTCCACCGAAAATTCTTTTTCGATGCCGCCGAGAATATCGTCTATCCTTCCGTCGTCCTCTTTCGCTTTTTCTCCGAGCACGCTCGCGATGTCCGCGTCGGTGACGTCGGAAATATCGTTCATGCCGTCCACGAAAGTGGCGTTGTTGCTCTTAAGCACGTCGCGCAGTTCCGCGGAAGTCTGATTCGACATGAAAACCGCCTTGTCGAACAACTTCTGCGTTTTGCCCGCGTCGACCTTTTCGCTGACTTTGATGACGTCCTTTATGACGGAATTGAGAGCCTTGGTGAAATTTTTGTTCAGATTCTGCATTTCGCTCATCTCTTTGGCGATGGTGAAATTGGCGAGCATGTTCTGCGCCTGCGAAAGGTTGAATATGGAATATTTAAGCAACGCGACCATAGCGTCGTACTGCGGCTTGTTGCCTTTTTTCAATTCCTGTTTCGCCCTCTCGGCGTAATCGTCTCTGCGTTTTTCGAGGGTTCGGATCTGCCCGTTGAGCCTGTCGATAACGCGCTGTTGCTCGCGCTGCTTTTTTATGTTCTTTTCAAAACTTTTGAAATTCATATTTAAAACCTGCTTCTGTATTTATTTCCGGCGTCGTAATTTTCGAGCATTCCGTCTATTTCGTCGTCGAACTCGGTACCGTTGTCGGCGTTGGACGAAATAGCCATGGCGTAATCGCCCTCCTGCAGAAAATCGTCCATTCTCTCGTTCTGCTTGCTGAGATTGAAAAGAGATTTGACGTATTTCTTTTTGCTCTTTTTAACCGCGCTCTTCGAAACGTTTCCGTCGATCTCGTCAGCCATCGTTCCCACGCACTCCAGAAACGACTGCTGAAGATTGGATAAATCGCGCGACTGTACGGCGAGTTCGAGTTGCATCTGCATTCCGAGAACGCGTTTTTCGTGCGCGAGACAGTTGCGGAGCAACCCCCTCGCCTGTTGTTCCTGCGCTTTAAGCCCGTTTCTTCTCGCTTCGCTCATTTTGCCCAGCAGATACGATTTTTGTTTGCCGAGTTTTACGAGTTGAATCTGAAAAGAATTGAGCGTGTCGTTGATTTTCTGTTGTCTTTCCGCCGCGATCTGCTCGCTTGTTTTTTTCTCTTTCATTTTTTACGCCTCTGTTTTATAATTCCAAACGATTTTCGCGTTTTTGCCGAACGCCTTCGGGTTGAACCACTTCGGCGTTAAAAGCCCTTTTTTGCAGGCTATGTATACGGTAAGTTTTCCGCAACCGGAAAACGCGTCGTCTTTGATGCTCACGCTGCCGTCGAGTATGACCTTTTCGAGATTTTTGCAATCGGCAAAAGCCCGCTCGCCTACGCGCATCCCCTCGCGAAGGGTGATTTCGGCAAGTTTTTCGCACCCCTCGAACGAACTTTTGCTTATAGCGGCTTTCGAGCCTCCGGCAAAAGTCAGCGTCGTGATTCCTTTGCAGTTCACGAAAGCCTCCTCGTCGATGAGAGTGACGCTTGCGGGAATCTTTATTTTCCCGATACTGCGGCAACCCCCGAACGCGCTCGCGCCTATGCTCTCGAGCCCCTCGGCAAAGCCCACGTCTTTAAGCCCCGCGCAATTGGCGAAAGCCTCGTTGCCGATGTTTTTGAGCGACGGAGGACAGACGACGTATTCCACGGAGCCGTTCCGCGCGAAAGCGCGATCGGACACAAAAAAAACGTCGTTGGGGATAATTACCTTACCGCCCGCGCCGCCGTATCTTTTTATCGATTGATTCGATATTTCGAATTCTGCTTTTCTGCGGGAGTAATACAACCGATATAACTCTTCGTCGAGTTCCGAAAGAAGATAACTCTTTCCGCAGAAAGGACAACGCACTTCGTTGAAAACGTCCTCTTCGCGGACGCTTATCGAAGAACCGCACTTACACTTAACCTGAAATTCCATACACACTCTCCGCCTCACCGGCAGAAAGTATTTTTCCCGTTAAAGGGATGTTTTCTTTGGCAAAGCCAAAGAAAACAGGGTATACCCTGCCGATTTGTTTATTCTTCACCGAAATTTTACCGTTTTCCCGCTACAATTTCAGTTCTTAATAACCATTATATATTTATATCATGAAAATATCAACTGTTTTGCGGTGATTTTACAACTTTTTTTAAGTTTTTACATTTTTTGTTTAGTTTTTCCGTCCGCAATCGCCCGACGCGTAAAAAAACCGGCGAATTCGATCGCCGGCATAAAATTTTCATATTAATATCAATCTTCGTCCTCTTCTTCGGGAAGGTCGACGTTGTGATACACGTCCTGAACGTCGTCCTGATCGTCGAACGCGTCGAGCATTTTTCTGAACGTTTCGAGTTGGTCGTCGGACAACGTAACCTTATCGTTGGGAATCATCATCGTTTCGGCTTCGAGGAATTCGTAGCCTTTGTCCTCGAGATATTTTCTCACGGCGGAGAAATCCGCGGGGGCGGTTCTTATTTCGTAAGAATCGTCGCAGGTGATAACGTCCTCCGCACCCGCCTCTAAAGCGACTTCCATCATGGTGTCCTCGTCGAGGTCGACCGTTCTTTCGACAACGATAACGCCCTTATTCGCAAACATATAGGAAACCGAACCCGTAGTACCCATATTGCCGCCGTATTTTGAGAAAATATGTCTCACGTCGCCGCCGGTTCTGTTCTTGTTGTCCGTAAGCGTCGCCACGATGACCGCGCTTCCGCCGATACCGTAACCTTCGTAAGTAAGGTTTTCGTAGTTTACGTTGTTGAGTTCGCCCGCCGCCTTCGCGATGCTTCTCTTGATGTTGTCGTTAGGCATGTTCGCCGCTTTCGCCTTGGCGATGACGTCCGCGAGTTTGCTGTTCGTATACGGATCGGGATTGCCCTTTGCCGCAACGGCTATCTCTCTGCCGATTTTGGTGAATATTTTACCCTTAACCGCGTCCGTTTTAGCCTTTTTATTCTTTATATTTGCCCATTTGCTATGTCCTGACATAAAATTCTCCTGTTTGAATTAATCGATGATTTGAATTAGGGATTTCGCTTATCGCCGACCTCACCGACCGATGATTTTTCCGTCCGCCCCCGCGACGAGTTCGTAAAGCATAACCGAAAGCGCGACGCCCACGTTGAGGCTTTCCGCGTTTTTCGTCATCGGTATGCTCGCGATTTTATCGGCGGCTCGCTTCGTTTCTTCGCTCAGTCCGTTGGCTTCGTTGCCTACGGCGACGCAAAACCCGCCCCGCGGCTTATAACCGAACACGTTTTCTCCGCCCATATCCGCGGCGATGAGTTCGACGGAAGAGAAAACTTCGGCGATTTCGCCGCGTTCGATAAAATGCAGTTTTACCGAATAAATTCCGCTCATTGACGAACGGACGACCTTAGGCGAAAAGGGATCGCAACAGTTCGCGAGATACAAATCCTTCACGCCGACCGCCGCCGCGGTACGGATTATCGTTCCCATATTGCCCGGATCTGAAACCCCGTCGAGCAGAATGCTGACCTTCGGGGGTTTTTCTGCCGGATAAATTTCCTTTTTTATCGCGCAGACAACGCCCTGCGGGGTTTTGCAATCGCTTATCCGCGACAACACGTCCTCCGAAACTACGGCGATATTCTTAAACTCCGGACAGATTTTCTCCGTTCCGAGTTCGTTTATGCCGTTTTCAGTTCCGACGAGCGCGACGACGTTTTTCCCCGCGAGAAAAGCCTCGCGGACCATCTTGAAACCCTCGACGAGATATTCGCCTTTTTCGTCGCGGAACTTCTTCTCTTTGAGCGAAGCGAGGTCCTTGACGAGCGCGTTGTTTTTCGAAGTTATCATATTTTAATAACGCGGCTTAAAAACCGATAAGAGCCGCAACGGTATTTCGTTACGGCTCGATCGACGTTTCGATTATTTTGCAAGTTTTGCTTTTGCGGTTTCGGTGAGAGCCGTGAAACCCGCGGCGTCGTTTACGGCGATATCCGCAAGTACCTTTCTGTTAAGGTTTACGTCCGCAAGTTTAAGACCGTGCATGAACGTGCTGTAAGACATTCCGTTAAGACGGCAGGCGGCGTTGATTCTCGCGATCCAGAGTTTGCGGAAATCTCTCTTTTTACGTTTTCTTCCGACGAAGGCGTAGTTAAGCGACTTCATGACCGCCTGACGGGCGACTCTGTAAAGTTTGCTCTTTGCTCCAAAGTAACCTTTGGAAAGTTTCATTATTTTTCTACGCTTTTTAGCGGCGTTAACTCCTCTTTTAATACGCATATTCCTTCTCTCCTTTATTAAGCCTTATAAGGAATAAGCCCCTTGATGGTCTTTTCCTGAGTGGACGAAACGTAAGTTCCGGTTCTGAGTCTTCTCTTTCTCTTGGTGGATTTTTTGCTAAGGATATGGCTCTTGTTCTGGCTGTATCTCTTAACCTTTCCCGTAGCGGTGAGTTTAAAACGCTTCTTCGCGCCGCTATGCGATTTCATTTTTGGCATAATATATTCCTCCGTTTTATTTACTTATTTTAATTAGATTTCGAGGGGGCGAGAATCATCAGAATGTTTCTGCCTTCGAGCAACGGCTTTTTCTCCATCACGGCAACGTCCTTCACAAGGTCGAAAAACCTGTTCATAACGTCCACGCCGAGAGCCGAGTGCGCGTTCTGTCTTCCTCTCATTCTTATTGAAACCTTAACTTTGTTGCCCGCGGTGAGAAACTTCTGCGTCTGACGGGCTTTCACGTTGAGATCGCCCACGTCTATCGTCATCGAAAGCCAGACTTCTTTGAGTTCCACGACCTTCTGGTTCTTTCTCGCCTCTTTCTGTTTTTTGAGCATTTCGAAGCGATATTTGCCGTAATCCATTATTTTGCAGACCGGCACTCCGTTTCCCGCGGCGATCTTGACAAGATCGAGATTCTGTTCTTCGGCGAGCCTCAACGCCTCGCGCGAACTCATGATTCCGAGTTGCGCCCCGTCGCTGCCGATAAGGCGAACTTCGCCGTCTCTGATGTCTTCGTTGATCTGAACTTGGTCTTTAATAATCGTTTACCTCTTTCCCTCAAAAATTTCCCGAAAAAAACGGGTTCGCAAAGCAAACCCGTGACATAATCATACTACCCGCCGAGGCGGATAAAAAGAACTATGCGCCGCTTCAACATATCTTGCGGCGAGAAGGGTAACTTCTACTTTGCCTGTAAATGATAACACCCCCGAAAAGTTTTGTCAACCGTTTCGAGGGCGTTTTGCGAAATTTTTTGTATTTTCGGGGTTTCGTTGGTCGCCGTCGCCGATTTTTCTGCCGCGAATTTTTATTTGTTGAGCATTATTTTCTCGTTGTTGAACATCTTCGCGAGAAGGATTATGCCGAGAACGACGAACAAAGCGTCGCTTAAAGCGGTGAGCAGATAGCACAAACCGTAAAACTCTCCCGAAAAAAGCATCGTTAAGCACTGAACGCAATTATATACGGGAATAAGATACAGCGCGGGATTCGTTGCGGCTTTTCCGCCGCCGATCATCGAGGTCGCGCCCGCGATCATAACGACCATCATCGCGGGGGTGACGAACTGCGTCGCTTCCTTGACGCTCTTCGCGAACGCGGAAAGTATCGACATGAGCATCGTGAACATCATTACCGTTATGAGAATTATTCCGAGCATTCCGGCGAAAGCCGACGCGCCGTAAACGCTCAGGTCGATGGTCGTCACGTCGCCGATCTGTTCGAGTTGAAGAAGGTTCGGCAGCGACGCCATAAGCCCGACGAACGAAACGAGCGACGAGAACAACGACGTCACCGTGAGCGCGATTACCTTCCCGAGAGCGATATACTCCCTTTTCACCGGCGTTACGAGCAAAGTCGCTATCGTGCCTCTTTCCTTTTCGCCCGCTATCGATTCGGTCGCCACGCCGATACTGCCCGTCACGAGGAACATAATGAGAATAAACGGCGCGAACATTGTGAGCATCGTTTTCACCACGTCCTCTTCGGTTGCCAGATCGGGTTTTTCCACGCCCGCGTTGACCGCGTATTTATAGTTCACGCTCGCCACCGAATTCTGCATGTAAACGGTTTGCAACGCCGAGTAAATCTTCGCGGATTCGCTCTTCGCGGAATTGTATTCGAGAACCACGTTTTTGCCCGCTTTATCCGCCGTGTCCGCCGTTTTTTCCGTTGTTTTATCCGTCGTTTTTTCCGCCGTGTCCGTCGTTTTATCCGCGTTCGCGTCGTCGAAACCCTCGCTGAACGAAACGTAAAGGTCTATTTCCTTCGCGGCGAGTTTTTTCTCCGCTTCCTCGCGCGTCATGTTTTCTTTTTTATACTTCAATCCGAGCGCGGACAGATATTCCCCGAGCGTTGACGACTCGTTTTCCACGCAAATTATATATTCGTAATCGTCGGCGGGAATTATCGCGTTGCCGATGAATCTGCCCATTAAAGAATAAAGAACGAATATGAGAACGCCGGGGAGAATAAGGCTCATGATCATTCTTTTATCCGTGAAAAATCTTTTGAGTTCCTTTTTTACTATAACGAATATTTCACGCATCTTCGCCGACCTCCTCGCTATAAATTTCAAAGAACGTCGTTTCGAGGTCTTTCTCCGCCGTAAGTTCTTTCAGGTCGCCCTCTTTAACCATTCTGCCGTTGACGATTATCCCCACGCGGTCGCAGAGTTTTTCAACGAGCGAAAAAATATGCGTGGAAATGACGATCGTTTTGCCCTCGTTTTTCAAATCCACGAGGAAGTCCGTGACCGTTTTCGCGGTGACGACGTCCAGTCCGTTGGTCGGCTCGTCGAAAATAATGAAATCGGGATCGTGGACTATGGAAATGACGAGCGAAACTTTCTGTTTCATGCCCGTGGAAAGGTCGCCGACCTTGACCTCGGCGAATTTGTCTATCCCGAACTTTTTGAAAAGGGCGTTTTTACGCTTTTCCGCCGCCGACTTTTCCACTCCGTGAAGTTCGGAAAAATAGCCGTAAAGATATTCCGGCGTGAAAAAGTCCTCCAGTTTCAGTTCGCTCGTCAAAAAACCGATTTTGCCGCGAACCTTTTCGGGGTTTTTCACTATGCTCTCCCCATCGATAACCGCGTCGCCCGCGTCGGGTTTTATGAGCGTGGCGAGCATTCTGAGCGTGGTTGTTTTGCCCGCTCCGTTAGGACCTAAAAGCCCGTAAATTTCGCCTCTTCTCGCCGTGAAACTCAAATTGTCCACCGCGACTTTCACCGCTTTGTCGGTACGCTCGATTTTCTGTTGTTTTCTGCTCAGTTTAAACGTTTTTTTAAGCCCCGCGGCAACGAGAACGTTTTCCGGTTGCATTGATTTTCTCCTTTCAGCCACAGGCGATTGCGTTAGAACCCGCCAAAACGCCGCAATTTCCGCGCCTTTT
>CAVJNC010000012.1:20865-25378 GCA_963650905.1 Subdoligranulum sp. APC924/74 | reverse complement strand
CCTTCGCTCCGCATATCGGACATATTGCGCTTGTTATCTTTACTGCTTTTTTCATACATTTAGTTTAGCATAAATTTATGCTTTTGTCAATGCCATTGAGACACATCTGATTAAAAGACGATTATAGGAGTTATTACATACAAAATGAAAAAGATTATTGCATTGGCGACGGTATTGTTTTTGATTGTCTTTTACGTCGGGTGCGGCAAAACGGAAACACCCGAACGGGAAGGGGAAATGAAAGTTTCCGCCATGTCGTTTAAGGCGGGATATACTCCCGAAAAGGCGATTGACGGGGATATTTCCACAGGGTGGATTTGCAAAAAGAAGGCAAGCGAAACCAATATGCAGATATTCAACGTGGATCTCGGAAAGCAGACAGAGTTCGGTAAAATAATCATAGACGACAGTTTTTCCGCCGGTTACACAAACAAAAGGCCGGCTTATCTTAATAAAACGGTTAATTATCTGACAGGCAACACTTCGTCTATTAAAGCCGGCGCGTCCGTTTCCAACGCGGTGAGCGGAGCCGCCGACGGGTTATCATGGGAAACGGAAAACGTTCCGACGGAAGAGGCTCCCGAGTGGCTTTGGATTTCACTTGAAGAGAGCGTTGCGGTCAAAAAAATAGAACTCAACAACGATATAAACAACTCCGTTCCGGTCAGCTTCGAACTATATGTTTCCGGAACCGAACATAATGATAAAAACTGTACGGACGTTTCGGGCTATACGCTCGTGAAGAGAGAAGAATCCAACGAGGATAAAATCATAAACGTAGAGTTTGAAGAGACAATCGAGGTGAAAGATACGCTTCTTATAGTGCGTAAACAGCAGAACGAGGGGCAGGACGTAGCCGCTTCTCTGGATGAAATAATATTCAGCGGAGAGGTTCCGGAGGATTATGCCGAAGATCATTATCCCGTTAAATTTTCCATTCTCGGCTCGGTAAAGGGCGACGAGTATGAGGAAATATGTTTTGAAAAGTCCAATTATCTTTCCGTTTGGGAAAAAGAACTGGATAAGCCCGTTAAGTACAGGTATATAAGATACGTTGTGTTTGAAGAGTACAACAACAATGCACCGTCTATCGGCGAAATAAGGTTTGAATAGGGGTTATGCGTACTGAAATTAACGTTAAAGAAAGTTATTTGTATATTGTAAAGGAACCTTCAAAAGTAATTTCCCCTGCCGATCTGCGCGGGGTTGAAAGGTATTTATGCGGCGTTCCGGAGAATATTGAAAGCGTTATCGCAAGAAAGGAAGGTATAGAAGATTTATATTTCGGAATGAATATGCTGGCTCTCCGAAAGTACGAGTTATGCGATTTCTGGTACGAAATACGATTTTCTGCCGATAAATCTTACGACGAACTCTGTTTTGAAGGAGTGGATACTCTTGCGGAATACTTTTTAAACGGCTGTCGGATAGGTTCGTCCGAAAATATGTTTATTCCTCATTCGTTCGCAGCGACCGATTATCTGAATGACGGAGAAAACATATTGTTCGTCCGCATAAAAAATCCGTTGATATACGCTTCAAAAAAGGAATACGGCGCCGGACTCTGGTCGATTTCCGACTATAACTATGAGAGCGTTTACATACGGAAAGCTCCCCACGAGTTTGGTTGGGATATCTGTCCGCGCGCATTTTTCGGCGGTATTTATAAGAATGTGTTTCTTGTGAGGAAGCAAAAAACTGATATAGAGGGGGTGTTCTTTCACACTCTTTGTACGGATCATAACGGAGCGCGCGTCAAGATGATTTACGACGTCGACATCGATCCAAAACTGTATGACAAAACGAGGATATCCGTTAGCGGTAATTGTAACGGAAAAACATTTTTTCTGAACAAAAACATTGCGTTCAGACACGGGGTGACGGATTTCGTTATCCCTGCGAGCGAACTTGCTTTATGGAACCCGACGGGTTACGGCGAAGCAAATTTGTACGATGTAAATATAGCGATAACCGATGAAGAAGGGCGTTTATTGGCTGAGAAAAAAATGAAAATCGGCATAAGAACCCTTACTTTGGATTTTGACAGGAGCGGCGAAAACAAGAAATTTTTATTTAAAGCGAACGGTGTTCCCGTGATGGTGAAAGGCGCTAATTGGGTACCGTTGGACGCGTTGCATTCAAACGATAAAAACAGGCTCGGCAATGCGCTCGCGTTGCTTAAAGAAACGGGTTGCAATATGGTGCGTTGCTGGGGCGGCAACGTGTATGAAAGCGAGGAGTTTTTTGATTTTTGCGATAGAAACGGCATAATGGTCTGGCAGGATTTCGCCATGGCTTGCAGCGTGTATCCAAACGACGAAGAGTTTATTTCAAACTTGAAAGAGGAGGTCACCGTGATTGCGAAACGGCTCAGAGTTCACCCTTCTCTCGCTTGTTATTGCGGCGATAACGAAAATGATTTAGGTATGTTTTTTAACGGAATCAACGCTACGGATTACGCAATTTCAAGAAAAATCATACCGTCCGTTTTATTTGAAGTCGATCCGTTCAGACCGTATTTGCCATCCTCGCCGTATTTTACGCAAAAAAATCTCGATTCGAGAGAGGAAAACGATCTTGCCGAAAATCACTTGTGGGGGCCGAGAAATTACTTCAAGAGCAGATTTTATCTGGAAAACAAGAACGTGTTTATCAGTGAAATCGGCTATCACGGTTGCCCGTCCGTCGGGAGTATAAGAAAATTTATTTCCGAAGAATATTTCGATTATTGGGAAAACGACGAGTGGATGCTTCATCAGTCGACGCCGGACGGAAAGTGGGAAAAAAAGTGGAACAGAATAAAACTGATGGCGTATCAGGTAAGGGAATTGTTCGGTAAAATGCCGGAAAACACAGAGGAGTTTTCCGTCTGCTCGCAAATATCTCAAGCCGAGGCTTTAAAGTTTTTTATTGAGTTTACGAGAATCAATAAGTGGCGGAAAACGGGCATTATATGGTGGAATCTCATAGATTGCTGGCCTCAGTTTAGCGATGCCGTCGTCGATTATTATTACGATAAAAAACTTGCGTTTTATTATATAAAGAATTCTCAGAAGTCGTTATGCCTCATCATCTCGGAGGCCGACGGATGGACGAGTAAACTTGTTCTCGCAAACGACGGTAATAAAAACTATAGCGGTGAATATACGGTTTTAGACGGATTGTCGGGAGAAACGATCGCCGCCGGCGAGTTCGTTTCCGAAGCGAACGAAAATTCTGTTTTGCGCGAAGTGGATATTTCAAAAAACATAGAAAGATATTATATTCTGCTTGTGAAGACGGACGGCGGCGAAACGTTTGTCAATCATTATGTGAATATCGGCGGCGCTCTGAACGAGAAAAACTATAAGAAATTCTTAAAAAACTATTCAAAGTACGCCGAAGTCCCCGTTTTGCGATAATCAAACGAAATCAGACGTCTCTGACTGTCGCACGGCGATATCGATAAAAACCTGAAATCGAGCGATATCGACATAACCCGAAATACCCGATGAATTACGAAAACGCGAAGCGGTCGCTTTCGGATTATCCGTTTATTTGCGGAATAATTCTGCAATCGGAAATATTTTTCTCGGATAGTCGTCCGTAGCGGCGGATAGTTAACGTGCGAACCGGTTAATGCGGCGTATAAACCGTGGGCGTAACGGCGTTTTAGTCAAAAATATGCCGTAAGGACGCGGGGAAAAGTCGGTATAGACATAAAAAACTCCGATTGCGTAGATTGCAACCTGACGGTTACAAACAAAACACAATCGGAGAATATCTGACGAATATAATATCGTAAAATTTTATTCGTCGCCGTTGCTTCGGCGGGATTAAACGAGTTTTTTGCCGAAGAACATAAACACGCCGTCGAGAATAAGGATCACGCCGATAACGATAAGGAAGGTATCGGTAACTTCCCATTTGCTGACGATGAGCAGAACGCCGATGACGATCGTGAGAATCGCCGCGAGAAGCGCAACGATGTTGATCCTCGAAAATTTGAAGCAGGCGACGAGTTCGAGAACGCCTTTCGCGACGAGAACCACGCCGAGAACGAGCAGAACTATCTCGAGGAAGAGCCAACCGCCGAGAATGATGAGCGCGCCGATAGCCGCCGTGACGATACCGTAAACGAGGTCGCCTTTTAAAATAGCGAGCACGCCGATAACGATCGCGATTATGCCGGCTACCGTCATTGCCCAGTTGAGCATCTCCGTTCTGAAAATGCAGAGCATTGCGCCGAGAACGATGTAGACGAGCGCGGAGATAAGCAGATTCTTGTCTTCGGTCGACTTGATTCTCTTAACTTTTGTTTGGGATTTTTCTTTTGCCATATTATAACTCCTTCAGGCGATCGTTGCCGCGTTTTTGATTTTATCGGGCGTCGCCTTTTTTATTCCGTTTTATAACTTTTTGTCGGCTTATTTCAGAATTATTTCAGAAATCCGTCGACGATTTTTTCCTCGGCTTCCTTTTCCGTCAAGCCGAGCGACATAAGTTTTACGAGTTGTTCGCCCGCGATTTTACC
>CAVJNC010000012.1:0-20855 GCA_963650905.1 Subdoligranulum sp. APC924/74 | reverse complement strand
AAGGCTTGCGTCGATGTTGTTGGCGTTGAGTTCGGGCTTCGCCGTAACGGAGCCGTGATCCATGATTATCGCGTCGCATTCGGTATGCCCCGAGCATTTCGCGTTTCCGTCCACGCAGGAAATGTATTTCTGATGCGAATCGTCCTTGGCTATCGACCTCGAAATGACGTGCGCGCCCGAGTTTTCGCCGTTTAACGCGACGTGGAAATTCGTTTCGGCGTATTGCTTGCCGTGCGTCATTATCTTTTCGTGAATGACGAGCGTTGCGCCGGCTTTTAAAACGGCGTCGGTTTTTCTTATCGCGGAATCCACGCCTTTAATCTGCGCCGTTTCCATCGTCATCGAGCCGCCTTCGTCGATTTCGATGAGGGTGGCGGGGTTAAGAATTCTTTCGCCCGTTCCATCGCCCTCGCCGTAATGCTTTTCGATATACAACACCTTGGCGTTTTTGCCGATATGGAAGGAATGAATGCCGTCGTGTTCGCTCTTCAGTCCGCCCGCGTTGTGTATTCCGCAACCGGCGACGATCGTCACGTCCGCGCCGTCGGCGACGTAAAAATCGTTATATACGAGGTCGTTTAAACCCGTTTCGGTGAGAATCACGGGGATATCGACTCTTTCGCCTTTCGTCTCCGATTTTATATATATGTCTATGCCGGGCTTATCCTTTTTCGTTACTATGTCTATGTGCGCGGTGACGTTTCTCCCCGCGAGTTTACCGTTTTCGCGGACGTTATAAGCCCCCGTGGGGATCGCTTCAAGCCCCGCTATTTCTTTGAGCAGATTTTTTTCGGTGTTGCCTAAATTCATAAAACCGCCCCCTCGTTTTTCTCTTTTAAGACGTTGCACGTGGAGGACGCGGATAAAATCGCGGGCAGAACGTCGCTGCCTTTTCCGTCTTTCGTCACTTCGCCGTCCGAAATCACGATTATTCTGTCCGCTATCGAGAGGATTCTTTCCTGATGCGAAATTATGAGAAGGGATTCCGCCGTTTTCGCCGCGAGATTTTCAAACACGCAGATAAGACTGTTGAAACTCCACAGGTCGATGCCCGCTTCGGGTTCGTCGAAAACGGTGAATTTGCTCTTTCTGGCGAGCGTTACCGCGATTTCGATTCGTTTCAGTTCGCCGCCCGAAAGGCTCGCGTTTATCTCTCTGTCCAGGTATTCCCTCGCGCAAAGCCCCACTTCGGAAAGGTAGCCGCAGATTTCGCTTACGGAAAGTTTTCTGCCGCTCGCGATTTCGATGAGGTCGGTCACGGTTATGCCCTTGAACCTGACGGGTTGCTGAAAAGCGAACGCGATTCCGGCTTTCGCCCTGTCCGTAACGGATAAATCGGTCACGTCTTTTCCGTCGAAAATTATCCGTCCGCTCGTCGGTTTTATTATCCCCATAATGATTTTGGCGAGGGTGGATTTTCCTCCGCCGTTGGGGCCGGTGAACGCGATGAATTTCTCGTCGAGTTCAAGGCTTACGTTTTTGATTATATCTTTTCTCACGCCGTCGTTTTCGGCGGAATAGCATATATTTCGTAATTCGAGCATTTTTTTCTCCGGATGCAAGTTTACGCATAGATTATATCACCGAAGATCGGAATTGTCAACGGGTGAACGCCGTCGCCGCGTTTTTCGGGCGAAATTATTGACAGAGCGGGCGCGACTATGATATTATATAAAAAAAGGAGAGTGATTTTTATGAAATCGATTAAAATCTCGGCGATAATCGCGTCGCTGATAATGGTATGTTGTCTTTGTCTCTCTTGTCTCGAAGGCTCTGCGGGCGGTTCGCCTGTCGATTCGCTCGGCGGCGACCCGATAACTTCTGCCTCGGAAACCGGAAATTCCGGTTCGGAAAGAGAAGATTCGGGGTCGGACGAGCAGGATTCTTCCGCGAGCGAAAGCAAGGGGGAATCGAGCAGTAAGAAGGATAGCGAAGACGAAACGGGTTCGTCCGGCGAGACCGAGGAATGTGTTCACGAGTTGCAAAGATCCATCGTCGCCGAAACCTGCACTACGGTCGGCGGAACGATTGAAACCTGCAAAAAGAACTGCGGTTACAAAAAAGTATACAATAAGGTTTTGCCGACGGGGCATAGTATCGTGAACGGAGTTTGTGAGGCGTGCCAAAAAGCGGAAAACAAAATAGAGTGGTTTGAATTTAAATTCCACTGGGCTGTCGGCGACGACACAAAACTCGAAATGGTTAAACTCGACAAGCAGACGGAAGATATCGGCGAAGTGCTTGAAAACAAGGCGTGGGAGATAACCTGGAAACACCGCAAAGAAAGTCCGAGCCTTAATTGGGCGTTCGTTATTGAAGCGTCTGAGGAAGGTGGCGTAGGTTTTAACGTCGACAAAAGCATAGCGTATGATTTTGCATACTGGAACGAAACGGAACTCGAATTTTATAAGCATATGGGGCAGCCCGGCTGCGGCGAGGGGGGCGACGGAACGCATTATATGAAAGAGATTACAAAACCGGGAAATCCTTTCTGCACGGAAGGCGGGTATCGCTTTAACGAATGTGAACAATGCCATTACATGGTGTGGCTTGGCGATATTGACCCTCACGGTCACGAATATATAGAGCGAGACGGCGAAGAGGTTTGTCAATGGTGCGGAAAAACCAAAGCGGAAATCGAAAACGAAAGCGTATAAGTCGATAAACGCGATAAAACGCCCCGGCATCGGTTAACCGATGCCGGGGCGTTCTTTGTTTAAAATATCGCTTGCAAAGCGATATTATCAAGCGTGTTTTGCGTTGCGGATTTTCTTCACGACGACTACGATTTCGTGCCAGACGAGCGGCGCGAGCGAGCAGGCGGCGGTTATGAGCCATTCGAAAGCCGTAAGGTTTTCGGTGTCGAATACCATTCTCGCCGCGGGAATTTCGATTACGGCGAGTTGAAGAATTACGCCGAACGCGAACGCTATGCCCATCATCCAATTGCCGCTTTTAAACACGGCGAGGGAAGATTTGTTGGCGT
Source organism: Subdoligranulum sp. APC924/74 (assembly GCA_963650905.1). GTDB lineage: Bacteria > Bacillota > Clostridia > Christensenellales > Borkfalkiaceae > UBA10281. The sequence continues at coordinate 17,869 of CAVJNC010000012.1, read as the reverse complement.
TGCGCATTCCGAACATGTGGAGAAGTTCGCCGAACGCGAGCGTGGTGAACGCCATCGTCTGAGCCTGATGGAGAACTTCGGCGTTCTCGGAATAAAGCGTTTTGATCGCCGAAAGTCCGAACGTTCCGTTGAGCCATGCTGCCGAGAAATAAGCGAGAAGAACCGAAACGGTGAGAATCGCGCCTCTTACCAAAACGAGCGTCATTCCGCCGTGGGCGAAAACGCTTTCGTTCGGATCGCGCGGTTTTTCGTCGAGAACGTCGCTCGTGGTTTTATCCATGCCGAGCGCGATAGCCGGCAGACTGTCGGTGATGAGGTTTATCCACAAAAGGTGAATTGCGATAAGCGGAGCGGGCAGACCTACGCAGATAATAAGGAACATCGCGAGGACTTCGGCTATGTTGCTCGAAATAAGGAACAGAATAGTCTTTTTGATGTTCGCGAAAATTCCTCTGCCTTCTTCCACGGCTTTTTCGATCGAGGCGAAGTTGTCGTCGGTTAAAACCATGTCCGCCGCGCCTTTGGCGACGTCCGTGCCGGTGATGCCCATAGCGATTCCGATGTCCGCGGCTTTTAAACTCGGAGCGTCGTTTACGCCGTCGCCCGTCATCGCGCAGATATTGCCGTTAGCCTTGAACGCCTTGACGATCTGCACTTTGTTTTCGGGGGAAACCCTTGCGAAAACCCTTGCCGTTTTGCACGTTTCGCGCAGTTCTTCTTCCGTCATCGCGTCCACTTCCGCGCCCGTTTTGCATTGATTTTTATCGTCGCAGATTCCGAGTTCTTTCGCTATCGCGCACGCCGTGTCCTTATGGTCGCCCGTTATCATGACGGTAACGATTCCCGCGCGTTTGAATTTTGCAACCGCGCCTTTCGCTTCGGGGCGGGCGGGATCTACCATGGCGACAAGCCCGACGAACGTGAGGTCGTTTTCGTCGGGAACGTCCGTTTCCTTGGTCGCGAGGGCGAGAACCCTGAGAGCCTTATCCGAAAAATACGAGTTGGTTTCGTAAATTTTCTTGACGTCGGCTTCGGTTATCGGGCGGATTTCGCCCTTTTCGAGAATCTTCGTAGTATGTTTTAAAACGGAATCGAGCGCGCCTTTCGTGAATCCGACGTTTCCGTTTTTGCCGTTATGCACCGTCGTCATCATCTTTCTTTCGCTGTCGAACGGCAGTTCGTCGATACGCGGCGAAAGATTTTCCAGTTCCGATTTTTTCCTGCCGATTTCCATCGCGAAGTTGACGAGCGCGATTTCCGTCGGATCGCCGTAAACGCCTTCTTCCACGGTCGCGTTGGAGCAGAGGCACATTCCTTCCGCAAGGAGCGGAAAGTCCTGCAAACCGACGCTTGCAAACTCTTCGCGTTTAACGATTTCGCCGTCGGCGTAAGCCTCGACAACGGTCATTTTGTTCTGAGTGAGCGTACCCGTTTTATCTGAGCAGACGACCGAAACCGCGCCGAGCGTTTCCACGGACGGGAGTTTTCTTACGATCGTGTTGGCTTTAACCATCTTCTGAACGCCTATCGCGAGAACTATCGTAACCACTGCGGGAAGCCCTTCGGGAATAGCCGCTACGGCGAGCGAAATGGACGACAAAACCGTTTCTATGTAGGCTTCGAGTTCTCCGCCTCTGCCGTCGATGAATATCCACACGAGGTCGGCTATGAACACCGCCGCCACGACCGCGAGCGTTAAAAGCCCGAGCGATCCGGAGAGTTTTGCGAGAACTTTCTGCAACGGCGTGAGTTCTTCTTCGGCGTCGTCCAGAGCGGTGGCGATTTTACCGATTTCGGTGTCCATTCCCGTCGCCGCGACGACGCCGAGTCCTCTTCCGTAAGTGACGGGAGCGGACATATAAACGCAGTTCACTCTGTCCGCAACGCCCACAGGATCGGAAAGAGTGACGGACGCGTCCTTTTCGACCTGCGTCGATTCGCCCGTAAGGCTTGATTCGTTCGCTTTGAGGTTGTAGGATTCCAGAAGTCTGATATCCGCGCATACGGTGTCGCCCTCTTCGAGAACGACTATATCGCCGACGACTAAGTCTTCCGATTTGATTTTGCGGCGTTTTCCGTCGCGGATGACGGTCGCTTCGGGGCTGGAAAGTTTTTTGAGCGCGTCCAGCGAGGAGCGCGCTTTTATTTCCTGAACCGTTCCGAGAACGGCGTTGATAAGCACCACGCAAAGGATGATTATAACGTCCGGCCAGTCGCCCACCTTGAAGAAGTCGAACGCGTTGCCCGCGCGAACCCACTTCACCGTTTCGTAAATCGAAATTGCGGCGGTTACGAGTATCGCGGCGAAAAGCACGAAAATCATCGCGTCGTTGAACTGCGCGAAGAAAATTTTGTACCAGGGATCTTTCGCTTTTTCGGCGAGTTTGTTCTTGCCGTTCGCTTCCAGCCTCTTCGCGGCTTCCTCTTCCGTAAGCCCGTGTTTGCGGTCGGTTTTAAGCCGCTCGACGATCTGTTCGCTCGTCAGAGTTTCAAAATTCTTAATCTTTTCCATTTTTACAAAATTCCTTTAAGAAAAATTTCAAGTCCTATCAATATTAATATAACGCCGCCGACGATTCCGGCTTTGTTGGCGAGTTTCGTGCCGAATTTTCTGCCGAGGAAAAGCCCCGCGAGGCAGATTCCGAGCGTAACCGCGGCGATTATGACCGAAGCGACGATCGCGTGGGCTACGTCGTATTCTGCGAGAGTGAAACCGACGGAAAGCGCGTCTATCGAAGTCGCCACGCCCTGAACGAACAGTTGCCACAGCGTGACTTTCACCGCGGGTTCTTCCGAATTGCGGTTTTTAATGCCCTCGAAGAGCATTTTGCCGCCGATGAAGAGAAGAAGCCCGAGCGCGACGAACGGAATGGCTTTTTCAAACGATTGAAACGCTTCCGCGGCGAGACTGACCAGAAGCCAGCCTATCATCGGCATCAGAAACTGGAAAAACGCGAACGTTCCCGAAATGAGGAATCGTTTGCCTCGTTTCATCTCCGGTTCGGCAAGTCCGTTGGCGAGCGAAACCGAAAAGGCGTCCATCGCAAGCCCCGCGCCGAGCAGCGCGCTGTTGAAGAAGAATAAAAAGTCCCACATAAAAAAACCTCGCAAGCCATGCGAGGGTGAATAAACAAAATAAAAGGGCAGACCGACGCATAGCAAAAGATTGTTATACTCAAGTCTCGTAATTTAAAACAAGCCAGATCGAACGCAACGTATGTTGTTATGCTTACGTTTCCGTTCAAGCGGGGATGTTGACTTGTTACGCCTTAGCCGAGTCCGAACTCAATCGCCTGCGACTATGCGCTTACTACTCCCTATCGTTGAGCAGATTGTAACACATAAGAATTTTAAAGTCAAGCGAAATTTATAATTTTTTATAAAAAGTAAAGGTCTTAGCGTTCCGCAGGTAAAGGTCTTAGCGTTCCGCAGGGATAAAGGCTCGGGTTGCGCGCCCGAGCCTTCCGTTATTCTGTAAAATCCGCCGTTAATCGGCTTATAGACCGCTTTTTGCAACTTGATTGTTAAAATTCTGCGATACAATTATCCGTTTTTCGCGTTCGGATTGACCGTTTGATGAGTTCGGATTATCCGGAGTTTAAGCCTCGTCGGCGGAGTTTTCGGTTTCCGTAACCGCGACTTCTTCGTTTTTTTCCGCGGCTTTTTTCGTAGCCCCGGCGGCGACTTTTCCGCCTATCACGCCCGAGATGAGCGCGTTCACGTCGATGCCGGTGGATTCTTTTACGCCTTCCATGATCTGGCTCGCGCTTTGCATAACGTCCTTGACCACTTTCGTGGCGTTTCCGTCGCCGTACATAACGATTTTGTCGGTGCGGGAAAGGGGCGCGGCGGCGTTTTTAACCACTTCGGGCAGGGCGGCGAGATACATTTCGAGAACGGAGGCTTCGCCCATTTTCTTCTGCGCTTCGGCTTTCTTTTCGATGGCTTCGGCTTCCGCGAGACCTTTCGCTCTGATACCTTCGGCTTCCTGTTCCATCGCGTATCTGAGGGCTTCGGCTTCCGCGCGTTTCGCTTCCGCTTCCATCATCGCCTGATATTTCTTCGCGGCGGCTTCCTGTTCGGTTGCGAATCTTTCCGCTTCGGCGTCCTTCTGCCGTTTGATGAGTTCGGCTTCCGCTTCTTTCGCGATGCGGTAGTTGTTGGCGTCCGCCTGCTTTCTGATTTCGGCGTCGAGTTGCTTTTCTTTCAGGACGATGGCCTTATCCGCAAGTTCGGATTCCTTATCCTTTTTGGCGATGTCGGCTTCCGTTCTGGCGATTTCGATCGTCTTTCTCTGGTTCTCCTGCTGAATGGAATAAGCCGCGTCCGCCGCCGCCTTTTTGGTGTCCGCCTGAACTTTGAGTTCGGCTTGCTGCACGGAAAGGGCGGTGTTCTGTTCGGCTATCTTCTTTTCCGCTTCAACCTTGACGGCGTTCGCTTCTTCCTGCGCGTGGGAGGTCGCTATGGCGATATCTCTCTGCGCGTTCGCCTTTGCGATCTGGGCGTTTTTGCGGATTTGCTCCACGTTGTCGATACCCATGTTTTCGATCGTTCCGGCGTTGTCCTTGAAGTTCTGAATGTTGAAGTTCACGACCTCTATGCCGAGTTTCTCCATGTCGGGAACGACGTTTTCGGTAATTTTTTTGGCGACGCCCTGTCTGTCCTGAACCATTTCTTTAAGCCCGACCGAACCTACGATTTCACGCATGTTACCCTCGAGAACCTGAGTTACGAGGCTCACGAGTTCGTTCTGATTCATTCCGAGGAGCGATTCCGCCGCTTTTTTGAGGAGTTCGGGGTTGGACGAAATTTTCACGTTCGCAACGCCGTCCACGTTCACGTTTATGAATTCGTTCGTGGGTACGGCTTCGCTCGTTTTAACGTCCACCTGCATAACTCTTAGCGACATTTTATCCACTCTTTCAAAAAACGGCATTCTCCAGCCGGCTTTGCCTATAAGAATTCTCTTTTTGAACGGCCCCGAAATTATGTAAGCGGTGTCCGGCGGGGCTTTGAGATAACCCGCTATCAAAAAGAGGACGATTACTGCTGCGATAACGACTAACGTTGTGATTAACCATGACGGCATAACTTTTTACCTCCTGCGACTTGTTCTGCCTCTAGTATTTTACTTCGGGGGAGTTTGTTATATTACTTTCTGCGTTATATTACTTTTCGCGGCAATCCGGCGTGCGGTCCGACGATTAAAAAAAGACTTTTACGGCATGCGTTCCGTAAAAGTCTCAAAAAACCGTTGTTCAGTTTTACGATACCGGAAAACTTATTTTTCGTCCTGACGATACCGTAACACAGCCGAGCCTTCGTCGAACGTTTTCCGTCCGGCGCGGGCGACCGCGTTTTTACTCCCTTTCAGTGGTTATATGATAACACGCGTTAAAAAAAATGTCAAGGGATTAACAGAATTTTCATCTTGGAACAACAACCTGCTTATCGATTATCGCTTTACGCGGGCGCGGTTTCGCCAGAGTTGTCGGGGTTGCCGAGGTCACCGAGGTTGTCGGAGTCGCTTTTTTCGGTTATGCTGAAAAAGCGGCATCCGCCGTAAATATAAGTTACATATGACAGATTTCCGTTTTCGGGATTAAACTCGAAAATCATGTCGGCGGTATGACCTCCGTACAAACCGAAATCATACGAGAAAGAGATAAAAAGCCTGTTCTTGTATGTTTCCGCGCCGACATACGCTCCCGTTCCGTCGCAGTTTTCGCGATAGGCGTTGAAAAGTCCGGAGTATTTGGGGTTGTTTGCGGCGGCGTATTCGCCGTCTATCTCGTAAAGCGTTTCGTCGTTTTCGTTTTTTATTATTATGCGACCGCGGTTGTAGCCGTAATTATCGTCGCGTTCGCAATAATAGGTTTTATCTCCGACGGTAAAATACTCTTTTTCGTCTTTTTCCCGCTCTTCTTCCTCTTTTTCCTGTTCGAGATTTTTCCGTATCTGTTCCTCGTGTTGTTTAACGATATCGAGAAGAGCGTCGCGGTCGGTTGCTTCTTCTGTTTTTAAGTTGTAGCAATTATAATAATCGTAAGTTAAATCTTTGATGTAGCGGGAAGTGTAGACGTAATCGCCGAATCTTTTCACGTACCCGCTTTTTTCGTCAACCGTAAAGGAATGGTCGATAAGTTTCCCGTCGCGATATTCGGCATATCTTAAAACGCCGTCGCCGAGCATATAGTAATAGTCGCCGTATTCGTTGCGGTACACGTTCTTGTATTTTAAGTTTTTGAAAACGTCCTTATCGTAAAATTGCAACGTCTGCGTTACAGATTCGGTTTCGAGGTCGAATACAAGCAGATCTCCGTTGTAAACGAAAACGAACGTCTTGTCGTCGGCGTAGCGGCAAATATCGGTGTCGCTACTGTAACGCCCGCGCGGAACAGCCTTTTTAAAATCATAGAGCAGTTTGGTTTCCGCTGTTTTCAGATTCGTTTTAAACAACGCCACGTCCTCTTTGAACGTGTTGTCGTCGCCGTTTCCGAAAATACCGCGTCTGCTTCCGTATTCGTAACTGTAATACAGAAAATCCCCGATAAGAACGGAAAATTTTATGTAGTTCCGGTTTTTCTTGCCGGAAATTTTGCGGGCGAGTTCGTTGATGTCGTAATGGACGCCGTTGATGACGAGATTATCCCTGTTGAAAATCACGAAATCGTAATCGACGTCGGAAGAAATTTGTTTTAATTTTCCCGATGCTCCCGCAGAACAGGAAGCCGCGCAGAATATGGTTAAAACAACGTAAAAAAGTAAAACGACCTTGGTTAAAGGTTTTTCAGCGAATGTCTTTGTCATCTTTTTCCCCCGTCGCCGCGGACGATTGCGTTTCGGTCGCCGACACGGCAGGACCGGGTTTAAACGCAACCGCCCGCGGCTAAGACAAAGTTTTATTTCAGTCATAAATCCGTGTTGAACGGAAAGTCTTTATCGGTGTTATTTGCTTAAGGCTGTTCTGCCGAGCATGCACAAGCCCGAAAGAATAGCCGTTATTCCGCCGACGATCGCGCCGTAAGCGAGTTCGAAAGAGAAAAGCAGACTTTCGGTGAATTTGTAGGTCGCTTTGCTGCTTCCGAGTCCGTAAGCGTAAGACGAGAAGTTGACGGAGAAGAAGAACATAACGCCGCCCGCGATGAGAGCGAGAGCCGCGATAAGCGACATGAGTTTGCCTTTGAAGATGCCCGCGAGTTGCAAAGCGGAAATCAGAAGCCCCGCAACGACGAAGACGTAGGCGAGAAGGTTAAGCGCGGAAAACAACACGTCCACTTTGAACGAGCCGATTTTCAGTTCGTTGCTGCCGAACGCGACTTTCAAACCGTTAAGGTCCGTATCGAAGTTGGATTCGTGAACCTGCGGGAGGAAAATCATCACGACGGCGACGACCGCTAAAATCGCGCTGACGAACGAGAGAATTTTGCTTAAGGATCTTGCTTTTTTTGCTTTCATTTGTTCACCTCTGTGATTTGGTAATAAAATTATAGCAGACAAAAAAGATTTGTCAAGCGGAAATCAAAAAATTAAACCGTACAAAAACGGCGGTTCTGTACGGGTTGGCGTAAAATTCGCGATTATATATGCGATATTATATATGCGATTATATAACGGTAATAACTATGATAACGGTAATAACGGTAATAACGGATTATAAAGGGGGCTTTATCCGCCCCTTATGAACACACCTTTATCCGCCTTATAAATGGATTTTATCCGCTTATAAACGGGCTTATCCGCCTTATGAACGGACTTTTATCTGCCGTTGCCGGCGGACTTTCTTTTCGCGGCGACGATCTGCCGGAAAAGTTCGGGCTTGTCGTTGAGAACGAGTTCTTCGGGGAAGTTTACGTCCTTCAGAACGGCGAGGCAGTTGCCGAAATCGGCTATTTTATCCTTTCCGTGACTGTCGCTCCCGAGCGAGACGAAAACGCCTTTCTTTTTGCACAGAAGCAGAATTTCCATGGTCTTTCCGATATTTTTCTTTCTGTAGCCGTCGGGCGAAACGCCCACAGCGTTGAATTCGATTATCGTTCCCGTGGCTTTCGCCGCGTCCGTAAGCGTTTCCGCGTTTATCGGGAAAGTCGGATCGTCGGGGTGACCTATAATATCGACGAACGGATTTTCAGCGGCGGCGGCGAGGGCGGCGGTGTTCGCGCTCTCCGAGGCGGGCCTGATTATCTTTTCGTGCAGGCTCGCTATCGCGTAGTCGAGTTCTCCGAGGATATCCGCCGGCAGATCGACCGCGCCTTTCGCGTTTAAAACGTTGAGTTCCGCGCCGTAGAGCATATTCACTCCGTAAAGCCGTTTGTCGCAGTATTTCAGATTTCTGAAGTAACTCTCCGAAGCCGAGCCCTGCATTTTCGGCGCGTGGTCGGTTATCCCGAGGTATAAAAGTTGTCTTTCGGACGCTTCTTCCGCCATCGTTGTGAGCGTGTCCGTTGTGTGGTGACCGCTCGCGATGGTGTGCGTGTGGAAGTCGATTAAAATCTTCATAACGCGATTATATAATATTTGAAACGAAAAAACAACAAATTTAACACTCTTTGCTGAAAAATTTTATCGAAAACAACATAAAACAACATTTTTTATGAAAATTTTCAAAAATTATGTTGTTTTGTGTTGACATGGGCGAAACAATGATATATAATAAAGGCGAAATGAGGATATGTGGATTTTTGTGGGATTCGCATAAGAGGTAAAATGGATTTCAAAGATTTGGCCGAAAGCGACGGAAAAATGAGAATAGTTCAGGAACTCGTTCCCGGCAAGCAGATAACTCTCGCTCACGTGATAGCCAATCCGGACGCGATCATGTACAGAAAACTCGGGCTTAACCCCGCGGTGGATTATTCCAAAAACGCGATCGGCATAGTCTGCATGACTCCGGCGGAATCGGCGATAGTCATGGCGGACATCGCGCTGAAAGCGAGCGGAGCGGAAATCGGATTCGTGGACAGGTTCAGCGGCACGCTCATTCTTCTCGGAACGGTTTCCGAAGTTTCGGAATCGATAACCGCCGTCCTCGCTTACGCGGAAGGAACGCTTAAGTTCACCGTGTGCAACCTCACCAAGACGTAATGAAAAAAAAGATTATGTTCATGGGGCGAAGCGGAGCGGGCAAAACCACTCTCACGCAAGCCCTTTACGGCGAGGATATAGAGTATCACAAAACTCAGTACGTAAATTACAGCAAGTATATTATCGATCCCCCGGGGGAATATATAGAGGATAAGCAATTCGGTTTCGCTCTCGCGCTTTATTCTTACGAGGTGGACGTGATAGGCTTCATCCTTGCGGCGAACGAACCGTTCTCCCTTTATTCTCCGGCAAGCACGGCTACGGCCACGCGCGAAGTCATCGGAATAGTCACTCAGATCAATTCCGAAGGCGCGGATCCCGCTCTCGCGAAAGAATGGCTCGAAATCGCGGGGTGCGAAAAGGTTTTCTTCGTCGATTCGGTGACGAGAGAGGGGCTGGACAAGTTGATAAACTATCTCGGCTGGAACGAAGAAGACGAACCGGAAAACAAAAAGAACGAGTCGGAAAACAAAAAGACGAAAACAACAAAAACCAAGATAAAAACAAAATAAAAATACATACCAAAAAACTTTAAGGAGACAGATATGGTAAACGAATTTGAAATCAAAAAACAGATTTGCGACATCGGCAAAAGGATCTACAATCAGGGAATGGTCGCCGCGAACGACGGAAATATTTCCGTCAAACTCAACGATCACGAATTTCTTTGCACGCCCACGGGCGTTTCGAAGGGATTCATGACTCCCGAGTATATCTGCAAAGTCGACGAAAACGGCAAAGTGCTTCAGGCGAACGAAGGATTCAAGCCTTCTTCCGAAATCAAGATGCATATGAGGGTTTATAAGGAAAGACCGGACGTTAAGTCGGTAGTTCACGCTCACCCGATTTACGCTACTTCTTTCGCTATCGCGGGCATTCCTTTAACTCAGCCGATCATGCCCGAAGCGGTTATCGCTTTGGGATGCGTTCCCATTGCGGAATACGGCACGCCTTCTACCGAAGAAATTCCGGACGCGGTTTCCAAATACCTTCAGTATTTCGACGCCGTTCTTCTCGCAAACCACGGCGCGCTCACTTATTCGGACAGTCTTCTCAACGCTTATCATAAGATGGAGTCCGTGGAATTCTACGCGAAACTCCTCTTCAATTCGAGACTTCTCGGCGGTCCGAAGGAACTTTCCAAAGAACAGGTTCTTCGTCTTTACGAAATCCGTCGTCAGTTCGGAATGAAGGGCAAACATCCGGCAAATATCTGCCTCAACAACAAGAAGGGCGAATTCAGTTGCCACAACTGCGAATCCTGCGGAATGGATGCCGGATCCTGCGGAAGCGACGAGGACAAGATCGCCGAAATAACCAAGAAAGTTATCGAGCAACTCGGACTCAACAAATAAAACGCGCCGATATTCCGGCGGAGCGGTTTTCTCCGTCGGGAAACAGGAGAAACAGAAATGAATATAACCGATAACGAAGTGTCGGCGATCGTCAAGGAAGTAGTTGCGAAACTTCAACTTGCCGAGCCGAAAGCGTCGCTCGGAATTTTCGACGATATGAACGAAGCCATAGCCGCCGCCAAGGAGGCTCAGGCAATCGTTAAGAAAATGCCTCTCGACGCGAGGGAGAAAGTTATCTCCAACATAAGAAAAAAGACGATCGAAAACGCCGAAATTCTCGCTCGCATGGGCGTGGAAGAAACGGGTATGGGCAACGTCGGACACAAGATAATGAAGCACAGGCTCACGGCGGAGATGACTCCGGGGACGGAAGACATCAAAACCACCGCATGGTCGGGAGATAAAGGGCTTACGCTTATCGAAATGGGCCCGTTCGGAGTGATCGGCGCGATAACGCCTTGCACCAACCCCAGCGAAACGATAATCTGCAACACGATCGGAATGTTCGCCGCGGGCAACACCGTTGTGTTCAATCCGCATCCGGCGGCAATCAAAACGTCCAATTACGCGGTGAATATGATAAACGAAGCGAGCGTAGAGGCGGGCGGCCCCGCGAATATCTGTTGTTCGCTTCATCATCCCACGCTCGAATCGAGCGGAGTCATGATGCATCATAAGGACATTCAGTTGCTCGTGGCAACGGGCGGTCCCGGGGTCGTAACGGCGGTTCTTTCCTCCGGCAAGAGAGGAATAGGCGCGGGCGCGGGCAATCCCCCCGCTCTCGTGGACGAAACCGCGGACGTGAGAAAGGCGGCGGAAGACATCGTGAACGGTTGCACGTTCGACAACAACCTTCCCTGCATAGCGGAAAAGGAAATCGTCGCCGTGGACAGCGTTTGCGACGAACTCATGCGTTATATGGTGGAGGAACAGGGTTGCTACCTCGCTTCCAAGGAAGTTCAGGACAAACTCGTCGCCACCGTGCTTACGCCCAAGGGGCTTAACAGAAAATGCGTCGGCAGAAGCGCGAAAGTTCTTCTTAAAATGGTCGGCGTGGACGTTCCCGATAATATCAGATGCATAACGTTCGAGGGCGAAAAAGAGCATCCGCTCATCGCGACCGAACTCATGATGCCCATTCTCGGAGTGGTCAGAGCCAGGGACTTCAAGGACGCCGTGGAAAAAGCGGTGTGGCTCGAACACGGAAACAGACATTCCGCTCACATTCATTCCAAGAACGTGGATCATATCACGGAATACGCGAAAGCGATCGACACGGCGATTCTCGTTAAAAACGGTCCGTCTTACGCGGCGCTCGGCTTTGGCGGAGAAGGCTACTGCACGTTCACGATCGCAAGTCGCACGGGCGAAGGGCTTACCGCGGCGCACAGTTTCACCAAGTCGAGAAGATGCGTTATGGTCGAAAGCCTCTGCATCAGATAACGGAATTCAAAAGGCAATTCTCGCTTAAAAGGAGATTATATATAATATGGATAACAGCAGTATCGAAGCGATCGTAAGACAGGTGCTTGCCGGAATGAAAACGGGCAACGCGTCCGCTCCAAAGGCGGCGGGCCCGATTCCTGAAAAAGCAAGAGTCGCGATGCTTGTCGAAAAAGAGAGATTCGAACTTAAGGAATACAAAATTCCCGAAATCGGAGACGACGACATTCTCGTAAAAGTGGAAGGTTGCGGCGTTTGCGGCACCGACGCTCACGAGTTCAAAAACGATCCGTTCGGTCTTATTCCCGTCGTTTTAGGTCACGAGGGTACGGGCGAAATCGTAAAAATGGGAAAAAACGTCGTCAAGGACAGCGCGGGTAAACCTCTCGCGTTGGGCGATAAAGTCGTAACCTGCATGATCTTCGCGGACGATCCCGAAATCACCATGTACGACCTCAACAAACAGAACGTCGGAAAAGCCGACGTGTACGGTCTTATCAAACCTATCGGAGACGATTATTTCACCGGTTGGTTCGCGGACTACATAGTCATCAAGAAAGGCTCGACCGTTTTCAACGTGTCCGACCTCGACCTCGATTCGAGAGTTCTCATCGAGCCGTGCGCGGTTCTCGTTCACGCGGTTGAAAGAGCCAAAACGACGGGTATTCTTCGCTTCAATTCGAGAGTGGTTGTTCAGGGCTGCGGACCTATCGGTCTTATCTGCATCGCCGTTTTAAGGACGATGGGCGTGGAAAACATCGTAGCCGTGGACGGAAACGAACAGAGACTTGCGTTCGCCAAGCGTATGGGCGCGGATAAGTCGGTCGATTTCAGAAACTACAAAGGCGCGGAGGCTCTCGGCAAAGCCGTTTACGAAACGTTCGGCGGACATTACGCGGACTTCGCGTTCCAATGCACCGGCAATCCGGTCGCTCACGCGAATATCTACAAGATGATAAGAAACGGCGGCGGACTTTGCGAACTCGGCTTCTTCATCAACGGCGGCGACGCCACGATCAACCCCCACTTCGACCTTTGCTCGAAGGAGATCACTCTGGTCGGAAGTTGGGTTTATACGCTCAGAGATTACGCCACGACGTTCGATTTTCTGAAGAGAGCGCAGGCGATAGGGCTTCCGCTTAAGGAACTCATCACTCACAGATTCCCGCTCGAAGAGATCAACGAAGCGCTTAAGACGAATCTTTCGATGAAAGGTCTTAAAATCGCCGTAATCAACAAGTAAGAGGAACTAACTTATGTCGAAAGCAGTGGGTATATTAGAAGTTTACGGTCTTTCGACGGCGTTCTGCGCCGCCGACGCGGCGTGCAAAGCGGCCGACGTTACGCTGGAAAATTTCGACAAAAACAAACCGGCAAACGCAGACAAACTTCCCGTACCGCTTCTCGTGACGATAAAAATCAGAGGCGAAGTCGCGGCGGTGGAAGCCGGACTTAAAGCGGCGCGCGAAACCGCGGAAGCAATGACGGGAGTAGTTGCCGAATACGTGATTCCTAACCCCGCCGAGGATACCGAGAAAATGCTCAGACTCAGCGGAATGGATAAAAAATAAAAAACAAATTTTATAAATTTAAATAATATCGGAGGATAAATATTATGTCAATGGAAGCATTGGGAATGGTTGAAACAAGAGGTCTTACCGCGGCAATCGAAGCGGCGGATTCTATGGTTAAAGCCGCTCAGGTCACTCTGATCGGAACGGAAAAGATCGGCAGCGGACTCGTTACCGTTATGGTAAGAGGCGACGTAGGCGCGGTTAAGGCAGCCGTTGAAGCGGGCGCCGCTAACGCCGCAAAACTCGGCGAACTCGTTGCTACTCACGTGATCCCCAGACCTCATCAGGACGTTGAAAAGATTTTACCCGGATTCGGCAAATAATTTTTGCGACGGATAAGATATAAAAGGTAGCGTTACATATGGGAAAAGCCCTTGGTTTTTTTGAAATATCCGGCGTTGTCGCGGCTGTGGACGCTCTCGATATAATGTGTAAAACCGCAGACGTGGAGTTCGTCAGTTGGGAGAAAAAACTCGGCGGCAGACTTGTGACCGTGATTATTCGCGGCGACGTTTCGGCGGTGACCGAAGCAATCGACGCCGCAACACAGAACGGAATAAAAAAACCCGTCAACAAGGCGATTATCGCCAATCCGCACGAAGAAATCGAGAAAATCGTGAAAAAGAGCGCGGAGAGACTTGCGAAGTCCAAAGGTTGGGATTCTCAGCCGGACAAAGAAAGCGAAAATTTCATAAAAGAAGTTTAAAAAAATAAAAAACAAACATAAGGAGAAACAATATTATGGCACTCGAAGCATTAGGAATGGTTGAGACCAGAGGACTTACGGCGGCAATCGAAGCCGCGGATTCTATGGTTAAAGCGGCTAACGTCGTTTTGATCGGAACCGAGAAGATCGGTAGCGGACTCGTTACCGTTATGGTAAGAGGCGACGTCGGTGCGGTTAAATCCGCAGTCGAAGCGGGCGCTGCAAACGCTTCCAGACTCGGCGAACTCGTCGCTACTCACGTAATTCCCAGACCTCATCAGGACGTTGAGAAGATTCTTCCCGTTTTAAAGTAATTTTAAAACAAAAGAAGAATTCTTAAGATTCGTTTAAGATCAGATTCGTTTAAGATCCGATTCTGTTTTTAGCCGCCGCGACGCGAAGAAACGCGTCGCGGCGGCGGAACCGGAACGGAAAGCCCTGACCGGACATAAAACCGGACTTAAACCGGACGGAAAATCCGCGCCGGAACCGGACAATCGGATGACGGGAACAAAGCCGGACATAAAAACGGATAAAAAGCCCGAACCGAAACCGGAAAACGGATATAAACCGGACGGAAATCGGAAACGGGCGGAAGTGAATCGTAACCGAAGTAAACGCGGGTATGCCGCAATAGTTTTCGAGCATTTTTCGGGCAGAAAATCGGCTCGTATATTTTAAGCATACGCAAAAATAAATCGCAAAAAGGAATTACATATGGAAACCTGCGATATCGAAAAAATCACGCGGCTCGTCATCGAGAGCCTTAAAAAGGACGATAAGTCCACAGGGTTTATGGTGCCCGTGGGCGTTTCTGCAAGACATATTCATTTAACTCAGGCAGACGTCGAAACCCTTTTCGGAAAGGGATATCAACTCACCAAAAAGAAAGATCTGATGGGCGGTCAGTTCGCTTCGAACGAACTCGTAACGATCGTCGGGCTTAAACTTCGCGCGATCGAAAACGTGAGAATTTTAGGGCCTGTCAGAAAAGCGTCGCAAGTGGAAATTTCCGCGACGGACGCTGTTAAACTCGGAATAAAAGCCCCCGTAAGGGAGTCCGGAAATATAGCGGGGTCCGCGCCGATAGCGGTCGTAGGACCTTGCGGAGTCCTTTATCTGAAAGAAGGTTGCATCGTTGCGAAGCGTCACATACATATGTCGCCCGCCGACGCCGAAAGAGCCGGAGTCAAAAACGGCGATATCGTTTCGGTCAAGGTGGACAACGAAAGAGCGACCACTTTCAATAACGTTCTCATAAGAGTAGATCCTTCGTTTACGCTTGAAATGCACATCGACACGGACGAGGCGAACGCCGCGGAAATCCGTACCGGCATGAAGGCGGAAATCGTTAAGGACTAAACCTGCATTTTCTTTAAAAGAGGACTAAAAAATGATTATAGGAAAAGTTGTCGGTTCGGTCGTTTCCACGAGAAAATGCGATAACCTTATAGGCAGCAAGTTCATGATCGTGGAACCGATCCCGAGCCTTAAGGTGGAAAACAGAATCGTTGCCGTGGATAAAGTGGGCGCGGGTATCGGCGAACTCGTCCTCATCGCGCAGGGCAGCGCGGCGAGAATAGGGTGCGATATGGAAAAATCGCCCGTAGACGCGGCAATCGTCGGCATCATCGACGAAGGACAAAATTTAGAATAATATGGAATTAAGCGCTTTAAGCAAAATATACAGGGAAGCGGGAATTGTCGGCGCGGGCGGCGCGGGCTTCCCCACCTACGCAAAACTTAATAACGACGCACGGACGGTGCTGCTTAACTGCGCGGAATGCGAGCCTCTTCTGAGGTTGCACAGACAACTTCTTAAGTTTCACGCCCCCGAAATCGTTTCGGCGTTCGACGAAACGAGAAAGAGCGTGGGCGCGGAAGAAGGTATCGTTTGCATAAAGGAACATTATAAAGGCGCGATCGAAGCGGTTACCGCGCTTCTTCCCGAATATCCGGCGTTGAAACTCAAAGTTCTGAGAAAGGTTTATCCCGCCGGCGACGAAGTTATGCTTATTTACGACGCGACGGGTAAGGTCGTCCGCCCCGGCGGGCTTCCGATCGAATGCGGAGTGGCGGTGTTCAACGTCGAGACGATGTATAACGCGTATCACGCTCTGAAAGGCGAACCGCTCGTTTCCAAACTCGTAACGATCGCGGGCGAAGTCAAAACACCGAAAACGCTCAGGCTTCCGCTCGGCGCGAAACTCTCCGAAGCGGTTAAACTCGCGGGAGGCGAAACGATAAAGGATTACGTTTACTGGATCGGCGGGCCTATGATGGGCAGAATCGCTTTGCCGTCCGATCCCGTCACGAAAACGACGAACTCGGTTTTCGTGCTTCCGTCGGATTCGTTCGTCGTGAACAAACTCAGGTCGGACGTGAAGATAGAACTCGGCAGAGCGGCGGCGAGTTGCTGCCAGTGCAGAACATGCACCGAAATGTGTCCGAGATATAACGTCGGGCATCCGATCGAGCCGCATAAGATAATGCGCGCAGCGGCGTGCAACGATTTCAGCGACGTTTCCGCGTTTCTGAACACGTTCTATTGTTCGGGTTGCGGAGTGTGCGAATTATACGCCTGTCCGCAAGGGCTTTCTCCGCGCAAACTCGTTCAGACGGTCAAAAACGCGCTCAGAGCCAACGGCGTGAAACCGCCGAAGGACGCGCAGGCGGGCAAGGTGAATCCGATGAGAGATTTCAGAAGAGTACCTCTCGAAAGGCTTGTTTCGAGGCTCGGCGTGAAGAAGTATCAGGCGGACGCACCGCTCGATAATCGACTTATAGACGGGTTTTCGGAAGTTAATATACTTTGCGGTCAACATATCGGCGCGCCTGCCGTGCCGGTCGTGAAGGTCGGCGATAAGGTAGAACGCGGTCAACTTGTCGCAAAGGCGGCGGAAGGGCTTTCCGTCAATATCCACGCTTCGATAAGCGGACTTGTTACCGGCGTCACGCCGAAATGTATAACGGTTAAGAAGGTAGACTGATGAGCAGAGCAATCGGAATGATAGAATTTAAAACGGTGTGCGCGGGCATCACCGCCACGGATATAATGGTCAAAACTTCGGAAGTGGACATAATCGAAGCGCAGACCGTTTGCCCGGGAAAATATATAGCGATAGTCACGGGCGATCTCAGCGCCGTCAAAGCCGCGGTGGAAGCCGCGAACAATTCGGACGGAGAAAAGAGCATCGACAGTTTTGTGCTCGGCAACCCCGATCCGTCGATTTTCCCCGCGATAATCGGAACGACTAACGTCGCTCCCGAAACTGTGAACGCGCTCGGCGTTATCGAAACGTTCGACGCCGCGCAGATAATCGTCGCCGCGGATAACGCGGTTAAAACTTCGGAAGTGGCGTTGATAGAAATAAGGCTCGCGAAGGGAATGTGCGGAAAATCTTACGTTACGTTTACGGGCGAAGTCGCCGCGGTTCAGGCTGCGGTGGAGAGGGCGAAATCGGTTGTGTCCGAAAGCGGAATGCTTCTCGACGCCACGGTCATCGCTCGTCCGGACAGAAAACTTATCGAGAAAATATTGTAACGTGTAACATAAGGGGCTTTCGCGAAT
The DNA here is from genome assembly GCA_963650905.1 of Subdoligranulum sp. APC924/74. GTDB lineage: Bacteria > Bacillota > Clostridia > Christensenellales > Borkfalkiaceae > UBA10281. The sequence goes on along the minus strand of CAVJNC010000012.1, from coordinate 136 downwards.
ATATTTTATATGTTTGCGAGGGCTTTTTTTGTAAAATTTAGGAAATCGGCGCGTCGGCGCGACCTGACAGGGGAAAAAGATGCTTGCAGTTGAACGAAAAAACAGAATATTATCTATTTTACAGGAAGAAAAGAAG
>CAVJNC010000011.1:0-25394 GCA_963650905.1 Subdoligranulum sp. APC924/74 | reverse complement strand
GATTTATATATTACGAGCCGCCCCGCAAAAATTGCGGGGCGGCTCGTTCCGTTATGCCGGTTTCTTGTCAAAATACGATTTCGTCGTATTATGCGTTTATTAAAATATAATTTCGTCATTTATTAAACGTTTAAAATACGATTTTGTCGTTTATAACGGCGGTCACTTTGCCGTTATTTATCACCACGTAAGCAAAACTTTTCTGCGGCGAATATTCGTATAAACACCCGGGGTTGACGAGCGTTATCCCGTTCTTCTCGTAAATTTCGGCAATATGGGTATGTCCGTAAAAAACGAGAGACGCGCCCGCTTCTTCGGCTCTTTTTATTAACTTTTCTCTGCTCTGCTTAACCCCGTAAAGATGACCGTGCGTGGCGAGGATTTTAACGCCCTCGATCTCGGTTATTATTTCCGTTCCCGCTTCGCCCGTCCTGTAATCGCAGTTCCCGTAAACCTGAAACGCCTTGTCTTTCAACGCGTAAGCGTAATCGACGAAGTCGCCGTAAAAATCCCCGAGGTGAAAAACGTAATCGCTTTCGAGGATTATATCAGTGATTTTGCCTATCGCCTTTTTGTTTCCGTGAGTGTCGGATAAAACAACAATAGTCTTCATAAGCGGCTCAATAAGTCGATTAACGCGCGTTTTCTGTGGCTGATCGAATTCTTTTCTCCGCTCGTCGCAACGCCGAAAGATTTGCCGAGGTCGTCCGATATGAAAAGCGAATCGTAACCGAATCCGTTCGTCCCCTCTTCTTTGAAAGCGATTTTCCCGCGAGTTTCGCCGATTCCTTTTATTATCTCTCCGTCCGTTTTATAAAGCGCGACGGCGCAAACGAACTTCGCCCTTCTGTCGTCTTTTCCTTCGAGTTCCTTTAATAGTTTCGCTCTGTTCGCGGCGTCGTTGCCGTGTTCTCCGGCAAATCTCGCCGAATAAATTCCCGGCGCGCCGCCGAGAGCGTCCACGCAAAGCCCGCTGTCGTCCGCCAAAGCGTCCGCGCCGAGCGCGAGAGAAACCGCTTTCGCCTTGATGACGGCGTTCTCGAAAAACGTCGAACCGTTTTCCTCTATCTCTTCGCAAAAGCCCGCCTCGCTCATCGGCACGACTTCGTATCTGTCTTTAAGAATTTCTCTTATTTCCTTGATTTTTCCGGCATTGTTCGATGCCGCGATAAGTTTTTTCATTTCCGGATTTTTTTCTATCTGTCGTTTATATCTGCCGCTTAAACGCAATTATGCGTCACGGTTATTTTTATGCCGCGGCGAGGAACGCGTTTATGCCGCGGCTCGTTCCTCGCCGCGGCATACCGTAATTACATAGAATAGTTTTTGAAATAGTTCTGAATGAGAATGAACGGAGTTCCCTTGTCGCCGCTGCCGCTCGTCAGATCCGAAAGGCTTGCCAACAGGTCGGTTATTCTTCTCGGAGTCGTTCCCTGACTCTTCATATTGTTCGTCAGATCGCTCTCCTTATGCTTTATCATATCTTTCATCGCCTCGATGGCCGCCTCGCCGCTTAAGGAAGCGAGGTCGTTATCGGCAAGATATTTGAGTTTGATTTCGTTCGGCTTTCCGTCAAGTCCGCTCGTGAACGCGGGCGAACAGACGGGATCTGCGAGTTCCCAGATTCCGCCGACGGGATCTTTGAACGCTCCGTCGCCGTAAACCATACACTCCACGTGTTTGCCGGTGCGTTTTTTTATTTCCGCCTGAAGAGCGTCCACGAAAGCCTGCCCGTCTCTCGGAAAGAGTTTGACGCTGTTTTCCGTCGCGAGGTTGCTGCCCAGAACGCCGTAATCCGCGTTATAACCGCTTCCGTCAACCGGCCTGGTCAGAATTTCGTCGAGACTGACGACTTTTTCCGCCCCCGCGCGGAGCAATCTCGCCTTGGTGCGTTTTCTCGTGTGAATATCGGCGTTGACGACGTATTTCGTGTGTTTTAAAATTTCGCACGGATCGTTCGCGAGAATGACTTCGCAATCGCCCGTTTTTTCGTAATAATCGATATAATCCACGCCGGTGAAAATGTGCCTTACGTCGCCGAAAGTTTTTCTGAATTCCTCGGCGGTGAAAACGTCTGAATAAGGATTGACGCCCTTTTCGTAAATCTGCTCGGGCGTTACGAAACCGTTACCCACCTCGTCGGAAGGGTAAGAGAGTTGAACGACGAGTTTTTTAACGCCCTTGGAAATTCCTTTGAGAACCATCGAAAAACGGTTTCTCGAGAAAATCGGCAGAACAAGCCCCACCGTGTGGTCGCCGAACTTTTCCGAAACGTCTTTCGCGATCTGGTCTATCGTGGCGTAGTTGCCCTGCGCTCTCGCAAGAACCGCCTCCGTAACCGCTATCACGTCCTTGTCCTGAATTTCGAAACCACCCTGCTTTGCCGCTTCCGTAACGCAATCCGCGGTTATTTTCACGAGGTCGTCGCCGCGTCTGATGATAGGCGCTCTCACGCCTCTCGCTATCGTTCCCTGATAATCCATATATATTTTCTCCTTTTTGTTTGTCGCAATTTGTCAACCCACATTTCGTTCGCCAATCAATCGAGCGGAACGAAAAACTGCGGCATGTGAAACGAGCCGCAAAGCGTGGGACTGAGCGCAAGAAGATTTTTCTCCGGCACCCCGCCCTCCGTTTCTATTCTGTAAGCGTTGAAAACCGTCTCGCCGAAACCGTTAGCGCCGAGCGCGGCGAACGGAACTTTTATCTCAACCCGATAACCGCCTTCGCGGAGGGTGACTTTCGCTGCGAGCGATTTCGTGTCGAGCATCTTCGCGTGAAGACCGTTCTCGTTGCGGATGGCGGCAAAAAAGACCGCGCCGTTGGGAGCGACTTCTATCTCGAAATACTTCCGCCTGTCGCCGCCGACGCAGATGAAAAGTTCAACGACGTCGCCCTTATAAATCGGCTCGTTGTCTTTGTCGTAAGCGGAAAAAAGTCGCGAATTTTCGCAGTCGAAATCAAAATACAAACCGCCGTCGTACTTGCCGTAATCGAGGACGGTTTTAAACGGCGTTTCTTCGCCCGTGTAATTGTTTTTCAAATATGTTTTCATAATCCGATTATATATTTTCTGCGGGCGAAAGTCAATCGAAATACCGCCCGAAACGTCGTTCGGATAAGTTTATCCGTTCAAAACGTTGATTTTTGGCGAAACTGCGGGTATAATAAAAATATGCAGGACGATATTTTCAAAAACAGCCGGACGCTCAGAAGAACGATTTCGGTTCATTCGATTTTCGGTTTCGGTTTTTTTCAGGTTCTGAAAGGTCAGCAAAGCAGAATCAAATACCCCGCTTTCTGCCTCGTTTTTTGCGACAAGGGCAGAATAAAAGCCGTTACGGCGGGCAAAGAAACGGAAATAACCGAGGGAAATTGCATTTTCTTCACGCCGGACGCCGAGTTTACGCTCATCGAAAACGGCGAAGGCTCGCGCGTGTTTTACGCCGTGTTCACCGTTAAGGAAAATTCGATCTCCGTTTTCTGCGGCAAACCCGCGGGCGTTTCGAGTTTTTCCAAAGCGCTCCTTTTAAGGCTGAACAAACTCGCGCCCGAATATTTTTCGAAAAACGGAATTTATTCTCTCACCAACCTTCCGGAAGCCGATCCCGACGCGGGAATTTTCACCGAACAAAGCATAAGGCTTCTGCTCGAACTTTTCATCATCGAATGTATAAAGCCCGCCTATAAGTCGATTATCACCGATACAAGCGATAACGACGCCGCCACCGAGGCGCAGAAAATCACTGCGGAAATTTATGGGTTTTTAGCGGCGCGCGTTCACGAGAAAATCACGCTCGCCGACGTAGCCGACGCGCTTTTCTTCTCGGAATCGTACCTTAAAAAAGCGTTCAGAAAGGAAACGGGCAAAACGATAATGGAAGCGTTTGCCGAACTGAAGATCGAAGAAGCGAAAAAACTCATCGCGCTCGGAATTCCCTTCAACGAAATCGCGGAAAAATTGTCGTTTTGCAGTAAGAATTATTTCTCAAAAGTCTTTAAGGACGTTGCGGGCGTAACCCCGTCGGAATACAAAAAATCTTTATAATATCAAAACTCTGCCATAAAACTCCGCCGCCCCCGCAAACCGATACGGTTTGCGGGGGCGGCGTTTTAATTTCGTGTAAATACAACTTTTATTCGTTTTCGGGTTTAAAACAAAATCGTTACATCATAACAGAATAATAGGTTGCGGCGCAACCTGCGCCGACCGCAATCACAACATAGCAGGCTATTATCGGAAAAATAATACCGACCGCTAATCCGATAAGCGCGCCTTTCCCTACGGAATAAGCGCGAAGCGGCATATCGTCTTTCCACACAAGATACAAAATCAAACCTACAAGCGGAAAGAAAAAGCCAAGAGCGGCAAAACCCGTATTCGGCGCGTCGTACAACACCGCTATTTTTTTCACAGGCACGCCGCATTTAGGACAAACGACCGCTTTATCGTCTATCTTTTCACCGCAATTTTGGCAATACATAACAAAAACCTCCCCTCTATTTCCCATTATAGTGGAATTACGTTTATTATACTCCCATAATAATGGAATGTTAACCGTATTTCCCACATTTATGGGAAAATGTACGTATGGAAACGATACACACGGAAACATTCGGCGAAAGGCTGAGAAATTTGAGAAAGGAAAAGGGAATAGGTCAGGTGGCGTTGGCTAAACAGATAGACGTAGGCAAATCCGTTATAAGTTTGTGGGAAACGGACCGATGCGAGCCGACATTGGGAAAATTGATCGCTTTGTCGAAATTTTTCGGAGTTTCGATAGATTACCTCGCGGGGCTTGAAAGCGACTGAGCGACTACCGCTACCGGATAAAATCAACCGAAACCGACCGAAATCGGCCGATGTCGCTTTTTCGGCAAAATAAAACCGCCCGAAACCGCAGACTTGAAAAATCCGCGGTTCCGGACGGGCGATTACTATAATTTTGATTACTATAATTTTCCCGATAAAATTTTGAGTTTTAGGTTACCTGTCGAGATTTTCGACGACGAGTTTATCGAATTCGACGTGTTCGACGAAATCGCTCGGCAGAAAATTGACGTGGTTATACTTGGCGAAATTCATTATGTGATTGCGGATAATGAGCGGCGTGGCGACGTCGAGCGCGTAGCACCCCTCGGTCACGTACTCTCCGAAATCCGCGTAAGTGAATTTTTCGTCGTGCGAAGTCGTCGTCTGGGCGACTATTTTATTGTCCCTGATTATTTTGAACCACAATTTTACCATACTTTTATTGTATCACGTTTCCGAAAAAAACACAATGTTTTATGGGCAATAAATTTCCCGCTCGCAGCGATAATAATTTCCCGCTCGCAGCGATAATAATTTCCCGCTCGCAGCGATAATAATTTCCCGCTCGCAGCGATAATAATTTCCCGCTCGCAGCGATAATAATTTCCCGCTCGCAGCGATAATAATTTCCCGCCCGAAAAGACATAGATTTCGTCCGGACAGGCGAGCCGATTTTCGGGCAGAGTTTTTGCGGATTTTGGGCGGATTTTGAGAAATCTTTAAGGGATTTATGGAAATTTCAGGCGGTTTTCGGGAGATTTGAGGGGTTTTGAGGCGGATTTTCAACCTCGTTTATAATCGTGCGCCGCTTGCCGCGCTCTGAAACATAACCCAGTAGCCGTCGTTTTTCAAATCGAACGGCGACGACGGAATGAACGAGCAGTACCCCTTCATCTCGTCAGGTTTTTCCGCTCTCTTTCCCCTCGCGCCGTAACACAGATATTCGGGCTTACCGTTTTCGTAAATTATCCCGACGACGTAAAATTTGTCTGCGTCGTAATCGATTTTAACCCATTTACTGTCGGCAACCATTTCTTCGAGATTTTTTTCTGCGGGATAATCGTCGAACAACTCCTTTAAATTTACACGGATTTTCTCGAAGAACGCTCCGCGTTTTTCCTCTTCATCTTCAGAGCCGCGATCATCGCGCGTTTCTTCTTTTTGCTCACCGCGCGCAACCGCGTCAGTTCCGACATTTTCATTCTCATCGCCGTTTTCATTTTTCACCTTCAGATTCAGAATATCCACGTCGCCGAACTCGTAATAATTTTTGTCGGCGATCATTTCGTCGTCGTAATCGTTTTCTTTTCTTCCCGCTCCTTCATCTTCTTTCTCGCCGTGAAAACTCTCTTTCCCGTTCGCGCTCTCGTCGCCGAAAAAATACGTCTGCGCATAGTCCGTCACCTCCTCCGCATTCAACCCGTCGGCAGAGAAAGCGCCGTATAAGTCGATTATCACACTGTTTTGCATAGCATAGCAAATCGCGGTCGCCCCGACGTCGTTACGATCGTTAACGGAAAACTCCCCGCCGGAAGTATCCGTAATCCGAAAAAACGGCGGAACGTTCCCCTCGAGAAAAAAGTAATAATCCCCGCCGCTTCTTTCCGGCAAACCGCAAATCGAAACGCCGACGACTCCTCTGCCGTCGGTTGTTTTCAACCTCGCAACCGCCCTCGCGTTCTCGTTCGTCTCGCCGTTACCGGATAAAACCGGCCTCAGCAACGCCACGTCGCTTCTCTTCATTTTTCTAACGCTCCTTTCTATTATATATTGTCCGAAAAGTCGTAAAATGACTTTTTTTGAACGATCCGGTCTTTTTTTCGGTAAAAATCAAGTCATCGGCAAAATATGATTTGACTTAAACCGCAAAAAATGTTATATTTTTCACGAAAAACATCGCTACAGGGAGATCCGATAATGAAACTGAAAAATCTTCTTTTTGACGAAACGGCGGTTAAAAGAGCGTTGACGCGCCTTTCTTACGAAATAATCGAACGCGCTCCGAACATCGAAAACACCGTTCTGATAGGCATAAAAACGCGCGGCGTTCCCCTCGCGAAAACCATAAGCGAAAATCTTGCCAAAAACTCGGGCGTGAACGTTCCCGTTCTCGAACTCGACATAACCCATTATCGCGACGACGCGAAAAAGGAAATCGAGGTTGCGGAAACTCTTAAAAAACAGGACGTGGAAGGCAAAGACGTCATTCTGGTGGACGACGTTCTCTTCACGGGAAGAACCACCCGCGCCGCGATAGACGCCGTTTTTTCTGCGGGCAGGGCGAGCAGCATTAAACTCGCCGTTCTCGTCGACAGAGGTCACAGAGAACTTCCGATAAGAGCCGACTTCGTCGGTAAAAACGTCCCGTCGTCCTTAAAAGAAAAAATCGTTGTCAAACTCGACGAAACCGACGGCGAAACAAGCGTCGGAATTTACGAATAACCGCGTTAATCGACTTATAGACCGACATTTTGACATTGTTCTTTTTTTTCGGCGGCTTGCGAATTTTCGCAAGCCGCCGTTATCTTTTCCGTTAGCCGCAGCCTTTATCCCTCGTTACGTTATTAATCTCCCGTTACGCGATTTTATCCCTCGGACTTTTCGCCGAAAGATAATCGAAAAGTTTTTCCGGCTCGATTTTTCCGATAAGTTCGCCGCCGTCGGAAAAAACGTAAACCCTGTATAAGTTTTCGCCGGACAATATGCGATACATTTTCTTCACCGTCATCGACGAATTGACGGCGATCTCCTTTATTTCCTTATAATTTCTGATTTTATCGACGGAAATGCGGTCGAAGATTCTCACGTAAGTATCGGCGGAATTTTTATCGATCGCTCCCAGAAAAACGAACGTTCCGAAAAACAGAATACTGAAATTCACGCTTCTGAAACACGAATAGCCGAACATAACCGCAAGCGCGCCAGAAAACGCAAAACTCACTATTTTCGCTGTTTTTACCGCCGCAACCCGCCCGAATTTTTTTGAAAGAGCGCAAACGAGAAGTCTCCCGCCGTCCAAAGGAAAAGCGGGCAACAAATTCACGGCGGCAAGAGCGAAATTCGCCTCGGCGGCAAGTTGCGTGTACGGATACGTCTCGGGGAAAACCCACCACAACGCGAGAATTAACGCTCCGACGACGAAATTCGTCAGCGGCCCCGCGATTACGACAAAACACTCCTCCCCTTCGCTCATTCCCGTCATATCGCCCGAAACGAGCGCGCCATAAGGCATTAAAACGACGTTTTTGAGCCTGTAACCGAATCTTTCCGCCGCGAGGGAATGCCCGAGTTCGTGAACGCAGGCGCAAATCGTGTACGTGAAAAAAGAAAATACTTTGCCCGTAAAAGCAAAGTATATTCCGAAAATTATAAACAACGGATGAATTTTTATCCTTAACTTTCCCATATAATGGATCCGCCCTCTATTATGTAATTCGTGACGAGAACGTCGGAATTATACATACAGACCTTTGCGGTACCGCCGTTTACGAAGCACACGGGAACGTATTTGAACACGTCGTCGCCCTTGTCGGCGTAAACGAAATCAACGCCCGAAATAACCGATTTGAAAATATCGCTGTGTTTAAGAGTTACCGTATATTTTCCGTCCTCTTCCACAACCGAAACCACTTTTCCGTCGCAGACGGGATAAAGCGAGCCTTTTCCGCTGTATTCCATAACGCCTTCTTCAACCTTAACGTCGAGTTCGCCGGACGGGGCTTTCGCGTTGAAACTCGTGTTAACCCGCATATCGGCAACCGATTCGGCCGTGCCGAAAGCGTATTTGAAAATTCTGTTTATGCCGCTGTTCTCCCAGAAAATATTCGTGAGAAGAATCGTGACTACGAGCAGAAACACCGCCACGCCCTCGGCGTAAACGAGGTCGAATCTGAACTTCTTTTCCTTTTTCTCGTTCGATTTTTCGGGAACTCCGATCGCCTGATAATCGTCGTCGAAACCCGTTTCCCGTTCAGACTCGTTCACTTTTTTTATAACGTCGCCGACCACGTCTTTTTTGCGCTTGGTTCTTTTGGGCTTTATCGTCACGTCGCACGACGAAACTTCGAGCCCTAACATTTCAGCATAATCCATACCGTCTTTCATTTCTGACACCTCTTTTTGCTTTTGGTATATCTTATGGCAAAAGAAAACGCGTTAGAACGCGGAAGCGAGAAAAAAATGTCGAACGCGATAACGTAGCCGAGAATCCCCCGATATTTCCGGTGATTTTTGGTAAAGGCGAACGCCGACGTACTTGCCGTACTTCATGTGAGAATTTGCCAAAAGCGCGAAAAAGACGGCATTAAGGCTTGCGGGGTTCAAATCTCGCTCGGTTAGCCACAGGCGATTGCATTCGAACTCGGTCTTGCCTTGTCGACAACCAAAACGCCGATATTTCCGATTATTTTTGATAAAGGTGAACGCCGACGTACTTGCCGCACTTCAAGTGAGAATTTAACAAAAGCGCGAAAAAGACGGCTTTAAGGCTTGATGAGGTTCGAATCTCGCTCGGCTAAGGAATTCCGATTTTTATTACCGATTGTCCGACGGCGATAAAATATTTTTAAAAACCGAAAAATACCGCTGAAAATTGTTGCTTAATGTTTTTTAATATGTTATAATACATAAGCAAAGTTTGAGAATTTTGCATATCAAGCGCTACTGTGGCTCAGTCGGTAGAGCAGCTGATTCGTAATCAGCAGGTCGCCGGTTCAAGTCCGGCCAGTAGCTCCACGAGAAAGCGGCTGCCCGAAAATTTTTCGGGCAGCCGCTTTAATATACGATTCGTTAATCGATACGCTCTCCGTTATACAGGCGTGTACAATAATCACATTACGTCGGCGTATACACTTCGTCGACACATAAAAATCCGTTATGTCGGCGTATGCAAGCGTCAATTCGACACGCACACTCCGTTTCGTCGGCGTATGCAAGCGTTGCGTCGACATACACACTCCGTTACGGCATCGTATGCGAACCGTTGTATACGAGTCACATCAACGGAGCAAAGAAAGTCAAAAACCACTTCACGATTCTCTCGTATGGTTTAAGTTGCAGATCATCGACGGAAACAAGGTCGCATTCATGCTCGATCAAATAAAGAAAGTCCGCGTATATATCGTTTATCACGCTGTTTTTAAAAAACAACGTGGCGCATTCGAAGTGATGAACGAGCGAACGGAAATCGAGATTTATCGTGCCGATAACCGCCGTGTCGCCATCCGAAAGAAAGCATTTCGAATGAATAAAACCGTTCCTGAACGCGTAAACTTTCACGCCCGCGCCCATAAGCGAAATGCACGCGCTCCTCGTCATTATATAAATAGCCTTTTTATCCGGCACTTCCGGAATGAAAATTCTTACGTCCACGCCGCGGCGCGCCGCGTTTTTTATCGCCGTGGTTATGTTCGTATCCACGATGAGATAAGGCGTGGTTATATAGAGATATTTATCCGAACGGTTGATTATGTCGAGATAGACGTTTTCGCCGATATGTTCCTCGGTGATCGGCGCGGGAGAATCGCCGAACGGAAACATATAGCCGTCGTTATATATTTCGTGCGTCGGACTGACGAAATCTCTTTCGTCCAGAGCCGGACTGCCCGCCATATTGAAAAGTTGAATGAAAAGACGGACGAGACTGTCTACCGCCTGACCTTTTATTTTCACCGAACAATCGAGCCATCTGCCGTAAGGTCTGGTGATGTTCGCGTACTCGTCGGCGATGTTCGCGCCGCCCATAAACCCGACTTTTCCGTCGATTACGGCGATTTTGCGGTGGTCTCTGTTGTTGTGGCTTATCGAAACGACGGGAATGAACTTGTGGAATTTGCGAGCGTCGAAACCCTCTTTGCAAAGATCTTTATAAAAGTCGGGCGAAACTTTCGGCATACTCCCAACGTCGTCGTACATGACGTAAACTTTAACGCCCTCGTCGACTTTTCTTTGCAGAATCTCGTCTATTTCACCCCAGATCACGCCGTTCTCGATAATGAAGTATTCGAGAAAAACGTACTTCTTTGCCTTCGATATTTCCTCTTTCAACGCCTCGAAAAACACCGAACCGCTTCTTAAATATTCCGCCGCGGAATTATCAAACACGGGGAAAGCGGTGGCGTAACGCAGATATCCGACTATGGCTTTGCCCTTGCCCTGTTCCTTCGAAAGTTTGCCGAGGACTTCGTTCTGACGATAATATTCGTCGTGATGCTCGCTGTAAATCGCGCAGAATTTCTTCATCTGGCGTTTGCTCATCTTCACTCTGCCGAACGTCAGGTAAACCATTATGCCGCCGTACGGCACCAACTGAAGCAATATCACCCACGGCAATTTGTAACAAGCGGGCTGGTCTTTGTTGACTATAACGATCATCAGAAGTCCCGACATGGCGTAAACGAGAACGGCGAAAAGCGTCGATACTTTCTGCCCGAGCCAGAACAAAACAACCCACACGCCTATCGCCTGCAGAAGTATGCTGAGAAGTATGATCGCGAATCGCGATACGTATAGTTTCGTCCGCGCCGCTTTGTTTTTTCTCGGTTTTCCCTTCATCCGCGTTTTTCCTCCGTTTAATTATCCTCCGCTCCGGCAATTTTTATACGCCGACCGCAAAAGCCCGCCTATAACACGATTATCGGCTGTTTTTTATTTTAATCACCGCGAGCCGCAAGCCGCCCGACAACGGCTCTGTACGGTCATATTATATAATGATTATATATAAAACCGCGGTTTTTGTCAATAGTATTGTTAAAACGCCGCCGCTTGCAACCAAGTTGTAAGCGGCGGCTTAAAAAACTTTTCAGTCGGAAAAGAGAGCCGATTATTTTGCAAGCAACGCGAAGAGTTTATCGGTCAGACCGGAAGCGTCCTCGACGGGCAACCCCGCGACGAGCCTTGCGGACTGATAAAGCACTTCGGCGTAATCGGCGACCGAATCTTTGTCGGCTTCGAACGCCGCTTTGAGTTTCGCGTAAATCGGATGCTCCGCGTTAATCTCGAGAATCTTGTTGGCTTTAACCATTCCCGGCTCGGCGTTGGGCATCTGCGAAAGCACTTTTTCCATTTCGATGGAAACTTCGCCCTCGGACGAAAGGCAAACCGGATGATTTTTCAGAACGGACGAAACTTTTACCTTCGCAACCTTATCGCCCAGAGCGTTTTTCAACGCGTCGAGAAGTTCTTTGTCCTCTTCGTTCTTCTTGTCGTCCTCGGCGGAAACGCCCACGCTCTCGTCGAGAATGTTTTTGAATTCTTTATCCTCGTATTTGCCGAGCATTTTAACGGCGAATTCGTCCACGTCGTCGGTGAAGCACAAAATATCGTAGCCTTCGTCGAGTATCTTTTCGCTCTGCGGCAAAGCCTTGACGGCGTTCTCCGTTTTCGCCGAGCCGTAATAAATATATTTCTGTTCCGCGCCGAACGCGTCGACGTACTCTTTGAGCGTGACGTATTTGCCGAGTTTGACCGATTTGAACATTATGAGATCCTGAAGGACGTCTTTGTTCATTCCCCAGCCGCTATACAGACCGTATTTAAGTTGCAAGCCGAAGTTCTTGAAAAATTCGTCGTAAGTCGCTCTGTCGTTCTTCTGCATATCGAGAAGTTCGTTTTTTATTTTCTTTTCGATATTCGACTCGATGAGTTGAAGTTGACGGTTGTGCTGAATGGTTTCACGCGATATGTTGAGTTGAAGTTCGCTGTCCACAAGCCCTTTCACGAAACTGAAGTAATCGGGAAGCAGATCCGCGCACTTTTCGGTGATAAGCACGCCGTCGGTGTATAACTTCAAGCCCTTTTCGTAATTCTTGCTGTAATAATCGTAAGGCACTTTTGCCGGAATGAACAACAAAGCCTTATAACTCACCGCGCCCTCGACGCTCACGTGAATATATTTCAACGGCGCTTCGTAGTCGTAAAAATTGTTCTTATAAAACTCGTCGTAATCTTCCTTGGTGAGTTCGTTTTTGTTCTTCTTCCAGAGCGGAACCATCGAATTGAGCGTTTCCTCTTCCTTATAGGATTCGGCGGACTTGCCCTCTTTTCTCTCCTCTTCCGTGAGTTCCTTATATTTCGTCGTTTCCATTCTGATGGGGTAACGGATATAATCGGAATACTTTTTGACGAGGCTTCTTATCTCGTACTCTTCGAGATATTTGCTGTATTTTTCGTCGTCCGTATCCTTTTTCATATGCAGGACGATTTCCGTGCCTCTTTCGGCTTTTTCGCAAGGCGCGATATCGTAACCTTCCGTACCCGAACTCGTCCAGACGTGAGCCTCGTCCTCGCCGAACGCTTTGGAGAACACCTCCACCTTGTCGGCGACCATAAACGCCGAATAGAACCCGACGCCGAACTGACCGATCACGTTGACGTCGTCCTTTTCCTTGGCGTCCGCGTTGGCGGTTTTGAAATCGAACGAACCGCTCTTGGCGATCGTTCCGAGGTTTTCTTCGAGTTCTTTCGCCGTCATGCCGATACCGTTATCGGTGATCGTAAGCGTGCCGGCGTCCTTATCCGCCTTGATTCTGATATAAAAATCCTCGCGGGTAAGCCCAGAAAGCCCTTCTTTCAGACCTTTATAATATAATTTGTCGATAGCGTCGCTGCAATTCGACAAAAGTTCCCTCAAAAAGATCTCCTTATGCGTGTAAATGGAGTTGATCATAAGATCGAGAACTCTCTTCGATTGCGTTTTGAAACTTTTCATAAAAAAACACCTCCGATGCGATTCGCTTTGCTTTTTTGCTGCAAAGACGATATTTATTGTTAGCAAACATTGAGTTTGAGTGTTAGCACTCTTATCAATGTTCTGCCAATATTATAATACCGAGTTTTGCAAATAGCAAGCGTTTGAAGTGTTTTTTTCGTTAAATTTTTAAAATTCGTAGGTCGTGGCCCGTTCGCCGCCGCTATGGATTTCGCCCGTCGCCGCCAAAGATTATTTTTGCAACGTTGAAAAGGATTTAATTGCCGTCGCCGTGACGGAAATCGTCAGGCGATATTCGCAATTTCTCGCTTCTATTTTCAGTTCCGGCTCGCCCGACAAGGCGAAATAATCTTCCAGCACCGCCGTCAGGTCCTTGACGATAAGCGCGGCGTTTTCGCCCGTCATCGAAAGTCTGTCGCTTTCGATGACCGTTTTCAGTCTCGATAATTCCGTTTTCTTCATAATTTTCTTGATTTCGCCTCACGGTTTACTTACTAAACATTTCGTTTTATTCCGCGGCGGATCGCGCCCCAGAAGCCCGAATATTTAGACACGTAGTCGTAAATTCTGCTCTTTCCCGTCGCGACGTTCGCCGCAAGAATTTTAAAAGCCTTAAACGACGGCGAATCGGACGGAACGGAGCCTGCGTTTCTGAGAAAAACGTTGTCGTCGTCGGGAATCACTCCCGCAAGCGGACAACGAAGAGTTTTCTCTATTTCTTCGGGGGAAAGCATATCTCCGCCGACGACGAGATCGCCCCTTATCCTGTTGACGACGAGCCTCACGGATTTCAGTCCGTACCCCCTGAGAAAGGACAGAACTTTATCCGCGTCACGAAGGCTCGAAAGTTGCGGAGTTGTCACCACGAGAGCCTCTTCCGCCGCCTTTACCGCCAGAGAAAACCCGTCGCCCACGCCCGCGGGGCAATCGATGATAATATAATCGAAAAGCGAAGAAAGTCCGTCTATAAGTTCGTTAACGCCGTTTTTGTCAATCGATTGCTCGGATAGCGAATGTACGGACGGGAGTATGTAAACGTTCTTCACCGAAGGACATTCGACGAGCGCCTGTTTCGCTCTGCACCGCCCTTCCACGCAATCGGAAATATCGTAAACCACAAGATTTTCTATCCCCGTCACCACGTCGAGATTATTGAGACCGAAATCGGCGTCCACGATGCACACGCGCTTGCTCGCGCAGGCAAGGCGTATGCCGAGATTTGCCGCCACGGACGTTTTCCCCACTCCGCCCTTTCCGGATGTAACAACGATTTTTCGCGTCATAAACCACTCCCGATTCCGGTCCGACGGATCGGTTAAACCCGCCCGCGACCGAAAATATTAACGTTATTATATCATACGCCGGAACGAGAAAAAGCGGTTTTCTTGCCGAAAACCGCTCTTTTTTATCGAAAACAGATTATTTTCCGGATATATCCGCTCATTACCCGAATATGTCCGCTCATTATCCGAATATGTCCGCGGATTACGAATTCATATCCGCGGATTACGAATTCATATTCGCGACCGTGACCGTGTTGATATGACACTGACAACACAGATTGGCGGTTTTTTCGCGCTCGGAAATATATTTAAGAACGGGCGCTTCGAGTTCTTCGACGTTGCCGATTTTGCCGTCCAGATAGGAAACGAGCGTTTCGCGGCAACTTTCGAGCCTCAATAAAAGTCCGCCGAGGCGCATTTCGTGAAGTTCAAGCCCGAACGGCTTGTTTTCCTTATTCCACAACGCCTTGAACGAAACGATGAATTTTTTCAACCTTTTTATCGTTTCGGGATAAACCTCGTTCGCGATTTCGCCGAGCGTTTTTTTGTCTTCCGCGAGATAAGCCGCGCGCGTTCTCACGCCGAGGTCGTATTTAAGTTCGAGAACCTTGCACAAATCGGAAAGACATTCGAAGAGATAAGCGAACTCGCCCGCGGATTTAGCCGCTCTTTTAAGTCTGAGCGCGTTGCTTCTGAACTGCTCGCCGTCGCCGATTTCGATGTGATAATCGAATCTGCCGCAGAACGGATCGTTATAAAGCCCCCAACGGCTCGGGTTACTGCAACCCTCGCAATCCTTGATTTCGTTGGGAAGATCGAGCGAAGCGAAAACGTCGAATTTAATTCCGAAAAGTTCGGCGAATTTGGCTTTAATATTGCTGTCCTTCGTCTGATAACGATATTTTTCGGCGCAATAGAACAACGCGGGAAGAACGGCAAACGGAGAACATTCGCGCCCGTCGTCGCCCCATACGGTGATCGTAACGTCCTTGATATCGCGTTCGCGGCAACACTGCATGGCGTATTTCATCGTTCTGTAACTGAATTTGTTCATCGGAGCGAAACCCGTCCACGCCCACGCGCCGCCCGCAAAAGCGACTTTATCCGTAACCGCGAGGTGCTTTTTAAGGTTCTGATCGTATTCCTTTTTGGAATCGCGATAATAATCCCAATAACAAAGCGTGACGTTTTCGGGAATTTTAACGTCTTTTCCGTCGCGAGCCATGTGCATTATGAGATCCGACCACATGGCGGGCTTGAATCCGTACTTGTCGGCTATCGCGCTTACTTTCACAAGATGGTCGTACAAAAGGTCCTGAACGCTGTCCGGATAACCGTGCTTGTCGAGATAAACTCCCCTGCCCATCATCGGCGCTTCGTCCATGCCGATATTGATTTTCTCGGTGTCGAAACACTCGCGGAGGTTAGCGAACATTTTTTCGATAAGTTCGTAGGTTCTCTCCTCGCCGACGAGAAGAATGTTCGCGATATCTCTGACGTTCCGGTATTCCGCCCATTTGAAAATGCCTTCGAGGTGAGCGAGCGTCTGGATATAGGGAATGGCGGTTACGCCGATACTCCTGCAATAATCGTTGATATCTTTGAGTTCTTTTTTCGAATATCTGCCGCGGAGATGCCCGAAATAAGGCTCGCCCTCGATTTCGTAAACGTCCTCCATATAAAGCCCGAGAGCGTTATAACCCGCCTTCTTTATTATTTCCGCGTAACGCTTTACTTTTTCGACTTTCATAACGCCGTCGCGCGAGACGTCGAGCATTACGCAGAGAGTTCTTTCGTCTGCCATAAATTTTCCTCTCTAAATTAATTCTTTTTATTCGTTTTATAAAATTGTCGCGGATCTCATAGAAATTCGCGACAAAATTTTCAGATTTAAATTGTTTTAACGCTTAGCCGCGCGATTGCGTCCGAAGCCAGTCGCCTTATTTTTTGGCGATAAGCGCGTTGTGAATAAGGGAATAAAACCCTTCGCCGCTATCGGACTTGAACCACATAAGCGGGTTGTTTTCGTAGAATACGTGACCTATCGGGGCGGCGGAGAAACTCTCGTGAAGTCCGCCGAGAATAGGAGTCGTGATATTGTTGATCGTGCGGGCGAGAATCTTCGGATCTTCGCCTTCGTCCGGAGTCGCTATCGCGATCGTGGAAACTTCCGCCTGAGGCACGTTGTCCTGATCGTAATTGAACACGTAAACGAAACCGAAAATCGCGGACACCACCGCGCAATAAAGAGCGAGATTGAGAATCGTTCCGAGAACGTTATCGATGATTCTGAATACTTTCGCGTTTTTTCTGAGCAGTTTTATCGGATAAAATATAAGTTTGATAAGGCCGCAAATAAGTTTAACGCCGATAAGATAACCGACGATAAAGAAAAGCACGGCAAACGGCGCGAACGCAACGATTCCCATAACCATTCTGTAAACGTCGTTGGGAATAAAACTCGTCGTGAGTTCGCCGAAAAAGGCGATTACTCCGTCCGCCATATAATCTATCCACGAATAATATTTCATGAGCGCGTAAACGCCGAAAACGGTGGCCGCGCCGGCAGCGACGCCTATGATCGTTCTGAGAATCCCGAACACGAAGTGACCGGAAAACCCGCGCCGTATGCTCGACCATAACGCGAGAAAGAATATTCCTATCAAAAGCCCGTCGACTATAAAATACATAATACCGACCCCATCCTAGTTCATACGCCTATTATAATAGATTATTCCGAGGTTGTCAATACAATTTCGGAATTTTTTCGATTTTTTCCGTCGAATCGATCCGATTTATACGATTTTCGCCGCAGGGATCGCGCCGGAACCCGACTTTGCGGGCTTATTTCTGCGGTTTGTAACCGTCTTTGAGCGAAACGACTTCCGACAAGACGAGTTTTCCGTCCTCGGTTATCTTCTTGTAATAGCCTTTTCTCATAAGTTGGAAAGTCGTTCCGTCTTTCGCTTCGGCGAGATACGGTTCGGCTTTTCCGCGGAAAACGTGAACGCTGTCGTAATTCATTCTCTCGGAAAAATCCTGCCCCGGATACTCGGCGTCTTTAAGGAGATAATCGTATTTTCTTATCTCGCAGTCGACGGCGGTTTCGGCGTTTACCCAATGGATTACGCCTTTCACCTTGATTCCGCTCGTGTCGTTGCCGCTTCTCGATTCGGGAACATAAGAACAGAAAAGTTCTTCCACGCTTCCGTCCTCTTTTAATTTTACGTCGTCGCACTTGATAATATACGCATTTTTAAGCCTTACGTAACCGTCCTTTTTGAGGCGGAAATACTTCGGCGGCGGAACGAGCGCGAAATCTTCGGAATCGATGTAAATATGCTTGGAAACGGTGATTTTTCTCGTTCCGGCGGTTTCGTTGTTGGGGTTTATCTCGAAATCTTCCTGCTCGCTGTTTTCGGGGAAGTTCGTTATCGTCACCCTGATCGGCTCGGACACCGCCATCGCCCTTTCGGCGTGAAGATTGAGATAATCTCTGATGAAATGCTCGAAATAAGAAACTTCTATCTCGGAATTCGCCTTGCAGACGCCTATCGCTTCGCAGAAATTCTTCAACGCCTCGGCGGGAACTCCCCTCGCCCTTAATCCCGTAAGAGTGGGCATTCTCGGATCGTCCCAGCCAGTAACCGCATGATCCTCCACGAGTTTTTTGAGATAACGCTTGCTCATAACGGTGTTCGTTATGTTGAGCCTTGCGAATTCTATCTGACGCGGCTTGTGCTCAACGCCCGTGTTTTCCACAACCCAGTTATAAAGCGGGCGATGGTCCTCAAATTCGAGCGTACAAAGCGAATAAGTCACGCCCTGCATCGAGTCGCAGATCGGGTGCGCGAAGTCGTACATGGGATAAATGCACCATTTATCGCCCGTTCTGTGGTGAGCGGCTCTTAAAACCCTGTAAATAACCGGATCACGCATATTTATATTCGGCGAAGCCATGTCTATTTTCGCTCTTAAAACCTTTTCGCCGTCGGCGAATCTGCCCGCTCTCATTCCCTCGAAAAGTTCGAGGTTTTCTTCGATGGTTCTGTTTCTGTAAGGGCTTTCCTCCCCGGGTTCGGTGAGCGTGCCGCGCGTTTTGCTTATTTCTTCGGCGGAAAGATCGCACACGAAAGCCTTTCCGTCTTTGATGAGTTTAACCGCTTTTTCGTAGATTACGTCGAAAAAGTCCGAAGCGTAATGAATTTCGTACCATTTGAAGCCGAGCCATTCTATGTCGGCTTTTATCGCTTCGACGTATTCGGTTTTCTCTTTGGAAGGGTTCGTATCGTCGAAAAACAGATTGCAAAGCCCGTTGTATTTCTGAGCCGTGCCGAAGTTGAGGCAAAGAGATTTCGCGTGGCCTATATGCAGGTAACCGTTAGGCTCGGGCGGGAATCTCGTATGCACCGTTTTAACTTTGCCGCTTTCGAGTTCGCCGTTGATGATTTCTTCGATAAAGTTTTTCGCTTCCATTTTTATTCTCCGTCGGCTCCGGAAATACGCGTTCCGAAACCTTTGTTTCGTATATTTTATCACAATATTCCGAATTTTAAAAGCGTTTTTAACGGGTTTCGCGGCGGTTTTTCTTTATTTGTTCTCTTTTGCGTCAAACCGCTTGACTTTAAACCGCGTATAGCATAAAATAAGTGAGAATTCAAGCGGACGGATTTTTGCCGTTCCGCTCGTTAAAGAGGTAAACTTATGGAAGAAAAAAGAGCCGTTACGATGGAAAAACTCGTAAATCTTTGCAAAGCGAGAGGAATAATTTTCCCGGGGAGCGATATTTACGGCGGAATGGGCAACACGTGGGATTACGGCCCCGTAGGCGTGGAAATAAAAAACAACATCAAGCGCGCCTGGTGGAAAAAATTCGTTCAGGAAAGCGAAAATTCGTTCGGCGTGGACGCGGCTATTCTCATGAACAGCAGAGTGTGGGAGGCTTCGGGGCATACCGCGAGTTTCTCCGATCCGAAAATGGACTGCAAGGAATGCAGAAACCGTCAGCGCGCGGATAACCTTATCGAGAACTACTCCAAAGGAACGGTGGACGTGGACGCGATGACGCAGGAAGAAATGCAGGCTTATATCGACGAACATCAGATAAAATGCCCCGTCTGCGGCAAATTCAACTGGACGCCGATAAGGAATTTCAACCTTATGTTCGAAACTTCGAGAGGCGTTACCGAGGACAGTCAGAATAAAATTTACCTCCGCCCCGAAACGGCGCAGGGCGAATTCGTGAACTTCCAAAACGTTCAGCGTTCGACGAGAGCGAAAGTGCCGTTCGGCATCGCGCAGATAGGCAAGGCGTTCAGAAACGAAATCACGCCCGGCAACTTCATTTTCAGAACGATCGAATTCGAGCAGATGGAACATCAGTGGTTCTGCAAGGAAGGAACGGATATCGAATATTACGAAAAATTCAAAAAAGCGGCGTTCGATTTCCTTGTTTCGCTCAACTTCTCGCCCGAACACTTAAGATTTAAAGATCACGAAAAACTCGCGCATTACGCAAAATGCGCCTGCGATATTCAGTATCTCTTCCCCATCGGCTGGTCGGAACTCAACGGAATTCACAACAGAACCAATTACGACCTTTCCCGCCATCAGGAATACTCCGGCAAGAGCATGCTTTACGTCGATCCGATCACGGGTGAAAAGTACATTCCGTTCGTCGTGGAATATTCCATCGGCGCGGACAGACTTATGCTCGCGGTTTTATCGGAAGCCTACGACGAGGAAAAACTCGACGACGGCGAAACGAGAGTGGTCATGCACTTCCACCCCGCCCTTGCGGCTTATAAAGTAGCGGTGTTGCCGCTCCAGAAAAAGGAACTCGGCGGCAAAGCGAAAGAAATTTATCGCGAACTCTCCCGCCGCTTTATGTGTACTTACGACGACGCGGGTTCTATCGGCAAGAGATATCGCCGTCAGGACGAAATCGGCACGCCGTTCTGCGTGACTATCGACTTCGACACGCTCGAAGACGACACCGTTACCGTCCGCGACAGAGACACAATGGAACAGATTCGTATTCCCGTTAAGGATCTCGCCGCTTACGTGGAAAAAAAAATCAAACTTTATTAATTTAAACGAACGCATTAAAACTTAACGCGCGACGGGAGGAAACAACGCCTCCCGTCTTTTTTTATTTAACGAAATTCGGCTTGTTTAACGAAAAATCGGATTATTCAACAAAAATCGGCTTGTTTAACAAAAGTCGGTTTATTCAACGAAAGTCGGCTTATTCAAAAATCGGACCGCGGAAACCCCCGCGGTCCGACGCAAAATATCGTAAAATATCGTATAAATTTTTATTTCGTAACGTCCATGATCGCGGCGCAGGACGTACTGCCGCGGAAAGGTTCTCCGCGGACGGCTCCGACGTAATCTTTGCCGAGCATATCGTAAACGTTGCCCGCGATATTCAGTTCTGGAAGCCGCCCGACGAGCCTGCCGTCTTCCATAAGATACGCCATCTGCGCGGGGGTGGCGAAATGTCCGTCCGGCGTGACGTCGCCGCCGGAAGCCACGACCACGTATACCGCCTTTCCCTTAACGAGCGCGCTTAAACTTCGCGCCGTCGGCTCGACGTAAAAATCGTTGAACCCGAGGCTCGGAACGCCGTCGTAAACGGCGGCCGCCGTGCCGAGATCGGGCAAATTGAAGTTAGCCGCCGATTTTTTGGTGGTTAAAAGTCCGCTAAGCACACCTTTGTCGATAATCGCGGGGCGGAAATCGGGCGCGACGCAACCCTCTTTATCGAAGAAGCATACGCCCGCGTTCGTATCGGGATCCATATCGTTTTTCAGCGAAAGTTTATCCGAGAACGCCTTCCGTCCGAGTTTACCGCTGAATAGCGACGCGCCAGAAACATACGTTTCCGCGACAAAATTCCGCAATAACGCGCCGAACAAATCCGCCGCTTCCATCACCACGGGAACTCTGCCCTGCTCTATATCCGCGGGGATATAGAACGCGTCGTACTGATTTTTGAACCCGGCAAGCAAAGCGTCTTCGTCGAACGAATCGCCGTCGTAAGCGAAAACGGTGTCGTACAGATTGCCCGAGCCGCGGTTTTGCGCGAGCAACTGAACGCTTAAACAACGCCCCGAACTCGTCAGACGTCTCCCCGAAGAGTTGCGGTATTCGGTCTTTCTGTAACTTAATTTGATTTTATTCGAAAAAGCGAACTTCGGACAGGCTTCGCCGAGGCGATCGAGAAAATTCTGCATCGTCGGAATAAACTCGGGTACGGGAATAATTTCGTCCTCGCAGAGAATCTCCTGTTCGAGCGCGCCGTCGAGATTGCAGGGGTAGGGTATTCCGAGCGCGAGGGCTTCTACGGCTTTTTCCGTCAACGCCTTTTCGTCGGGAGTTCCGAGGCAACCCGCAACCCCTATGCAACCGTTTTCGTAAACGCGGACGCTGCCCGTCGTTTCTTCCTTTTCGCGGAAACTGTCTATCCTGCCTCCCGTTACGTTTAGCGCAACGGAACGGCGCGTTTCAATCAAAAATTCTTTTTCCATGATTATCCCTCACTGCACGTTCATGGCCGACACGCGGACGTAAGGTCCGCCGAAGCCGACCGGTAAGCCCGATTGTTCCATCTTTCCGCAACCGCCTTCAACGAAGGAAAGCATATGCACGTCGCTCGTCAGACCGTCGATTAAACCGAGCGTTTCGAAAACGGAACCCGTAAGCACGCTGATCTGCACGGGCTTTCCGAGTTTTCCGTCGACTATCTCATAGGCAAGCCGCGGCGCGATCGTAAACGTACTCATTCCGCTCCCGTGACTTATGGTTTTGATGAAATATCCCTTTTTAACGGGAGCGATTAACTGTTCGAAGGTCATATCGCCGCCCTCGATATACGTATTCGTCATACGGACGATCGGTTCGAAAGTACAGTCGATAGCGCGCGCGTTACCCGTCAGAGGCTCGTCGAGAGCGGCGGCGGTCTGCGCGCTGTGCAGTCTCCCCGCGAGTTTTCCGTTTTTGATCAGGTAATTTTTACGGGCGCGGGTTCCCTCGTCGTCGAAAGGAACGTATCCGCAGCCCGTAACCGAACCGCAGTCTACAATTGATAAAACGGGCGAACCGACCGTTTTGCCGATTTGCCATTCGTCGCGCATGGATTCGTCGGAAAGCATAAAGTCGGACTCCGACTTATGTCCGAACGATTCGTGAGCGAAAACGCCCGCGGCTTGGGGAGAGAGGACTACGGGATATTTGCCGGCAACGACGGGAATCGAGTTACGCATAAAATACGCCTGCTCCCCGATCGCCTCGCGAATCTCGCGCTCCAAGCCGATTAACTCGTCAAAACGCGTCGCGCCGTTCTGCCAATAACCGGAGAATTTTTTGTCGCCCTCCGTCATACTGCACGACAACGAAAGCCCGCAGGTCTGGTAATCGTGCGTAATATCCGCGCCGAGACTGGAGCGGAATCGGAACGTACTGTTTCTGTCGAGGTACGCGCCTTCAGGCATCGTGAAGCATTTATCTTCCGAAAGAAGAGGGAGATACGAAAGCAAAAGAGCCTGTTTGTCCTTTTGAGGAATATCGCGCACCGAACAGTCCGCGAATTTCATAACTTCGTCTTTGTTGCGTTCGAAGCGGCGGACGATCGGATCTTCGGAAATCCGCGGATTGGGCGTTGCCGCGGCGTAAAGTCCGTCGAGAGTTTTTTGCAGGTTCGCAAGATCGGTCACGGACGCGTAATACCACATTCTGCCGTCGTAAACACGCAGAAACGCGCGGTTTTCCACGCGTGTTTTCATTTCTTCCGGAACGCCGGCTTTATAAGTAATCGTGGTTCTGCTTCGATCCTCGGTTCTCACGTCGGCATAAAAGTCGTTTCTGAAATTTATCATAAAAGACCGCCTCCTTCGCCGAGCGAAATCCGAACCCCGTCAAGCCTTAACGCGATTCGGATCCTGCTCTGCTAACGGCTTGATTATAGCATATTTCTTCCGATATTTCAATGTTTTAACAACTCCGGACGCCAACCCGCCTATAGAAATAACTTATAGGTTTTATTTTTCGTCGACGGAAATAACTTTTATACGCCTTATTTTTTGCCGACGGAGCGCGCAGCCGCAGACGGTTGTGACGAAGATTTGCGCAGACGTACTTGTCGTACTTCAAGTAAATATCCACCCGCATAGCGGGTGGCTTTTCTTTTTCGGGTATAACCCTGATATTTTTAGCAACGCACAAGTGCGTCTTTTATTGACCTGCCAGTCGCGCGTCGTTTTACTTGCTACCCGTAAACGGGTCCCTCGGGTCAAAAATACTCAATTGATCGGATTCTTTATCTCGTTTCAATTGATTCGATATATATTCTTTTATCATTTTCGTATTTTTCCCTACTGTTGTTACACAATTTTATGGACGTGCTTAAAATAGTTGTTTTGACACGAAAAAAGTGTATGAATTGAACGTTTTCATACACTTTATCGTTATTTTTGATGTCTTGTGGCTTAAACAGATTATTTTTTGAGTTTATGCCTTAAAACTGAAGCGATGTCTATTTTGTATACAATCTCTATTTCACGTTCCTTTCCCGTTATGCTTTGAGAACCGCCGATAATAATTCGGTCAATAAGTTCATAGCACATTTCTCTGGTAAGCGTTGGCGCATTGAGATATTTCTTGATGTCGCGAATAAAGTCGTCGGCTGTATTGCGAGTGGTTTCGGTTTCCGAAAGCCTTTTTTCAATGGCTTCGATTTCTTGTGCAATCGTTTTTTGTTCCGCCGAGTATTTTTCGATAAAGCCGATACAAATATCTTCTGGCATTTTGCCTTTAACCCTGTCTTCGTATGCGGTTTGAATAAGCCTCGTCAACTCTTCGGTGCGCTTATGTTTGAATTGCAATTCTTTCTTGATCTTCTTTATTGCCGCGTCCGCAAGTTCGGCGTTGTGGCGGATAAATTCTTCCCGAATAGACTTTTCGTCAATCACTATTCGTTTTGCCATATCACGTATATCTTCGAGCACGATTTCTTCTAACACGCTTGCCGCAATATAATGCGAAAAACAATATGCTTTTCCATAACGTAAATGGTAACCGCAATCGAAGTAGTAACGGCGCTTTGAGTTTCGCCCGATTGACGTACACAATTTCATTTTTCCGCCACAATCGGCGCAGAATAGAAATCCCGACAACGGATGTGTAAAGCCTATTTTTGTCTTTCTTCCCGTCGCAACAGACTTTCTGCGTTCCTGAACCCTGTCCCATAATTCTTGTGAAATAATTGGCTCGTGATTATTGTAAACGACTTCCCAGTCGCTTTCGTCTTTTCTGTATCTTTTATGGTTTTTATAAGACATAGAAGTCCAACACAGTTGCGGCATATGCCCGAGATAAATTATTTTGTTCAGCATTTCCCTTATTGTCACGGCAGTCCATAATCCCATTACATTAGGCTTAGACTTTTGTCCGTTTTGAGTGTAAGCATAGGTCGCCGGCGAAAGTATTCCTTCAAGATTCAATTCTTCGGATATTTTATTCGGGCTAACTCCCGAAGCATACATCTCGAAAATTCGTTTTACAATGGTAGCGGTTTCTTCGTCTATAATCG
>CAVJNC010000010.1:0-25815 GCA_963650905.1 Subdoligranulum sp. APC924/74 | reverse complement strand
TGCGCGTTGCAGATAAGATGAATAGTTCTCATTGTTTTTCCTTTTAAGTAGTTTACAGAGCAAGTACTCCGTTACGTATAAAACATATACAGCATAACAAGCGTTTCCCCAAGTTAAAAGGAAAACGCTTGATGTTGCCGTATTTCCGCGCCTTAAGGCGTATTTATTCGGATATTATTTAGCCCCGATACCCGTCGCATACGCGTCAAATACTTTATCACAACTTCCGAAAGTATAAATATTGAGGAAGTATTGAAGTTTTGTATTGCCTTGATAACTGTCGTGGTTTCCTATCGTCCAATCATCTATAGATATTTGCGTAAACGTACTGTCGTCCGAATCTGCGCGTTTTATAAAGACGTTCCAACCTCTCGCGTTTTCGCCCGTCCTCTTTTCGAGTTTCATGACGTACCACGCGTTTGCTTTAAGCATGTTTGCTCCGTTGCTCCAAACCACAGGGCAGAATTCTTCCGTGATTTTTATCGCGAAGCGATATTCGGTATACTCACCCGCAAATAAAACATCATAAGCCGAACCAAAATCCTGATTATTTACAATACCGTTAGTCGTGATACCGCTTCTCACATATACTTCGTTTTCGCCGATTTTATTATCCGAAAGCGTTGCTTGATTATTCAAAGCCGAATCTGCGACTTTCGTCATTCCGTTAAAGTTAGTGCTGAAATCTATTTCTTCGGCATAAATTTTGGATATTTCGAGATCGTAATTCTCGCCACTATTCGTCGTAATTCTCATAAAGTAATTAAATCTCGCCTCGCCGGAAGAATTTAATCTCCAAGAACCCATTACCGTATTTACGTACTTATCATCCGTCTGATCGACTCCTTTGATATATAAACTCAAAGTACCGTTTGAATTCTCAACTTTAACGATATACCAATTATTCGCCGCCATTACATATTGACCGGCGGTATCGGTGAATTTAGCGTCTTTATAAAAAATTTGCAATCGGTATGTCCCGAATAAATTACGCTTTTGCGTAAAGCCCAGTGGCGTAAACGTCGAACGGAATATCCCAGCCGTTGATCGTATATATGGCGAGCGCGCAGTTGAGACCGGCCTTGCCGTTATAATGCTCGTGATTGCCGAGCCGCCACTGATCGCCGGCGATTTGTACGAACTTGTCGTCCGATTCGTAAGCAAGTTTTACAAACAAATTCCAACCGCCGTATCGAGCGTCCGCGTTTTTGGCGAATTTTACGACGTACCAGTTGTTTTCTTTGAGAATAACGTCGCCGCCGCCCGTACATATACGCGCGCTTTCGGTGACTTTTATCGCCATGCGATATTCCGAATACGAGCCGTTACAGTCCATCACGTAAGAATTGCCGACCGTGTTTGCGTTCGCGGTGGCGTTTGTAGTAAGTCCGCCGAGTTTATAAACGTCGCCGTTGCAGAATTTTTCGGTCTGCAACGCCGCGGAAGAATTCAACGCGCTCTCCGCGACTTTCGTCATGCCGACAAAAGGATCGGTTACCGGCGGATCTACGGCGAACATACTCGTCGAGTAAACGTCGAAAGACGAACCGTATTCGCTCGTGAACACGAGGAAGCAATTTATCCATGTCTTTCCCCGGTAATTCTCGCCCTCGTGATTGCCGAGCCGCCATTCGAAAGCGTAATCGAGTTTTACGTAATCGGTATCGCCAGCGGGCTTGACGTAAATATTCCAACCGCCGTAAGTCGCCTGCGGATTTTTCAGAATTTTGACGATATACCATTTGTCCGCTTCGAGCAGATAATTTCTGCTTTCTTTGAATCTGACGGCTTCCGTCGCTTTCATCGCGAAATGATATTCGTCTTTAACGCCGTTGTAATCGAGATATACGCCGGATTTGCCGATTGTATCGTCGTCCGCTTTTACGCCGCTTCGCTTATAAACGGCAGCCGAACCGAATCCGACCGACGCCGTTTCGGAGGTTTCGAACGTGTTTTTAACGTCTACAGAACCCCACGAAGAGACTTCCTTATCGAAAAAGTCCGTCCATTCGGCGTATAACGTTTCGATTTTAGCGGCTTCCGACGATATTCGCGCTTTTTCCTCGCTCGTTAAGTTCCCGAGCATTTTATACGCCGCGAATATATCGTCCCAGTTTTCCGCCGAAGAATCTTCCTTTTCGGGGAGTTCTCCCGCGTAAACTTCGACCGCGTCGAGCGCGCTGTTCGTGTAAATTCCCGTCGTTTCCGCCTTCCACGAAAGCGTTTCTACGGACGAAACGTTGTTTAAAATCAGAAGTTCGGAAAGGTTTTTCGGCGCGGAATTTTTATTGACGTAACGTTCGGTTTTAACGAGCGAATATTCCCCGTCGATTTCGTCCGAAACCATAAGAACGCAACCGTCCGAGCAGGATACGTTTTTGAAATAATACCACTTGTTCTGTTCGGGAACGAACGCTCCGTCGGCTTTGTACAAAGCGGGCGCGTATTTCCCGTCGGTTATTCTCAAAGCGAAATACGCTTCTTTAAACCGCGAATAATCGAACGCCACGCCGAATTTCTCGCCCTGAGCGATTTTGTTTTCGGAAACGTAAGTCGGCTTTCCGCCTGCGTTTTCGCCCGTCGCCACGCTGTTTAACGCGGCTTTTTCGCCGAGCAGATATTTCCAGTCTGCGCCGGAGAACGAATCTTTAATCGCGGTGAGTTTTCGGACGTATTCATCGGCGATTTGGCTTTTTTCGCTATCGCCGAGCGCGGCGTAGCCCTCGAAAAGTCCGGGCAAAGAATACGCTTCCGAAACGGTCATCGCGGAAATTTCGTCAGGCAGATTTTTAATCGTTTCTTCTATGAATTCCGCTTTTCCGATCGCGCCGCTTTCGACGGACGATACCTCTATCGATTTATACGCTCTGACGCCGTTTAATTCCGCCGAAACGAAAATCACGGCTTTTTTATCGCCCGCGGTTGCGGTGACGACGAGTTTGCCGTCCTTTTCCGTCGCCGTAAAGCCCGACGCGCCGTCGTATTCCATCGACCATTTCACGTCGGCGGAAACCTGTTTGTTTTTTCTGTAAACGGTTGCGGAAACGGTTACGCTGTCGCCGCTTTCCAGCGTGATTTCGTCGAAATTCGTCTTTATCACGGGCGCAGCCGTCGATTTTTTAACGGTTACTTCGCAGGAAGCGGACAGTTTCCCGCACGTTGCGGAAATCGTCGTTTTGCCTTCTTTCACCGCCGCAATAAGTCCGTTTTTCACCGTCGCTACGGTCGCGTCGCCCGTCGTCCAGACGACGTCGCCGTCGAGATTGTAAAGACTGACGGTAAGTTCGCGTTCGTCGCCCGCTTCGATCTCGAGAACGGCGTCGCTTAAAGCGATCTGCGCTTCTTCGTCGATCGGGAAATAACCGCCGTCCGAACCCGAATCCGGATCGTCTTTTTTGCAGGAAACGAAGAACGCAACCGAACAAATCGCGCATATAACCGCAAGCAAAACCGATAAACGATTAAGTTTTCTCATCATTCCCCTCCTTATAAAATGCCCCACGACTCATATATCGAATTGAGATTCGCCGAAGTTTCGTAATCTCTGTCGTATTTAAAGTAATCCGCGTCGGCTTTGAACGCCTTTCTCATTTCCGTAAGTTCGCTCTTCCGGTAAGAATCGGCGAACAACGTGCAGAGCGCGTATCTCGGGAAGAGAGATTCGAGAAGAATATGTTCTTTAACCGCCTCGTATCTTTCGGGTTCGGCATATCTTATCTTCGATATCGCGTCGTACGCTTTATCGATAAGCGTGAGATAGTTTTCGAGTTGCGTTTTCGTCCAATACGCGGAATTCGATATTCCCTCGTAAATATACCCTTTGATTTCGGACGGATATTTTTGATAAAGCGTGTTGAGATGCAGACGGATATCGTTATACATCTCGTACATATATCCGCCGCCCTCGCCGTAATAATACCTGAAGAATTTCTCCGTCAGTTCCTGCGAATCGAGATTTACGTTCATCGCGAGTTTAGCGGAAACGTATTCTTTGAGTTTCGAAAACGCCGTCTGTTCGTTTATGTTCATCTGCCCTTGGTCGAATATATAAACCGCGCCGTTTTCCTTGCCGAATCTGTAAGTTTCGGCAACGGTATCCCAACTGTTGAACGGATAGAAATAGTTTTTGAAGTTGGTCTGATATATCCACAAACCCACGTTGTCGCAGACCGCTTTCCACGCTTTCATTATCTCGGCGTATCTTTCGTTCTCCTCGTCATAAAACGAACGGTAAAAATTCGCCGCTATGGGAGCGTATACCACGCCTACGTTTTTATGACATTTAATGCCTTCGTTCGCCGTATAATTTCCGTCCGCGCCCTTTGCGGCGGGGGCGTCTTCCGTTCCGTGATAGGCGAAGAAATAAACTATGAGTCTTCTGCCCTTAGGCTCGAAATAATCGGTGAGTTTTTCGGCTACGTCGTTACAGAATTTGAGGCAGGTTGCGGAATTCGCTCCGTATTTTTTTACCGTCGCCGTACAAGCCGAACAATCGCACCATTCGTAGTTGTCCTGCTCGGTTACGGAAACGCCGCTGAGCGCGGGAAATTCCTCCGCTATCGATTTCAGTCTTTCATACGCCGTCTGCACCATCGCTTTATATTCGGTTTCGTCGCCGTGAGCGGTGTAACAAAGTTGCCCCGCTTTCTGCGCGCTAGGCGTCATATCCGCCGTAACCGTATCGGAATACCAGCCCTTATGTTCGGAATAATAAGTCTGAGGATTCAAAAGAGCGAAAGAGTTATGCCACTTCGCGCCGCCCACGGGCATTATTATGTCGTTGTCGGTATAACCCATTCCGTACTGACCGGACTTTGTGAGTTGCCCAGTGACGTCGCGGAATTCGTAATCGGGTTTTTCGGTTATCTCCATTTCGGGGAGGGTTTTTCCGTCTTTTTCGTAAACGACGAAATCGTCGCCCGCCATATCATAACCTAAAAGTTCTTCCAGAAAGGCTATCGAGCCCGTCTGCAAGCCTTCCGTTCCCGTACTCATGATAAATACGGAATTCCCGACGGTTTTAATATAATATCCCGCCGAGCCGAGTTCAACGGTCGGCATGGTAAGCCCCGCCGCCGCAAACATTTCGTTTATATTAAGCACGATGAAGCGGGCGTCGGCGTTATACGTCTGCCCGTCGTAAGCGTTGTTCTTAAGTTTCGCGCCCGTGGCGGACGCCACGTTATCCGAAATGAAATTCGCCGCCTTTACGGAATAACCGTTCTCTTCGTCGTAAACGATCGAATAATCGGTCGCTCCGTCCGCTTTAACGAATTCCTTGTCCGACTGCCTGACGTTTCTTTCGTGAAGCATACCCGAAACGTAATGAACGCCTATATCTTCCGTCACGTTTCCGGATTCGCTTCCGCTCTCGTCGTCATTGTTTTTGCCGCAGGAAGAAGAGACGGAAACAAGCATGGCAACCGCCAGTATCAAAGACAAAATTTTAACGTTTTTCTTCATATCGCCCTCCTCGTCATTCCGTCACGGTGACTTTGACTTTTATAGTCTTACCATTGAACGCCTCGTCGTAAGCCGCTATACAGAACACGTATTCGCCCGCTTTCGAAAATCTGAAGCCGTCGCCGTCGATTGCGATTATCCTGCCGTCGGGGTTTATTACGTATTTATAAACTTCTATTTTATCCGCCGCCGTGAGATTGTCTTTCACCGTAAACGCGGGAATGACGTACACGTCGCCCGCTTTCGCCGCGGTTTCAAAGCCTTTTTCAAAGACGAACTCGGGCGCGGTCGTGTCGGGAACGTTTACGGCGTAAGAAATTTCGTCGCTCGCGTTGCCGTCGGCAACCTTGTATTTCACTTCGTACTGCCCGTAATCGCCGAGCCTGATTTTATAAGCGACGGACGGATCTGCGTCCTTTAACGCGACGCCGTCAACCGATTTTACGATTTCGCCGTTAACGCCGTACACGGACACGGTGAGCGTTACGTTCACGTCGAGAACGTCCGACGCGACCGCCGGCGTTACCGTGTAGATATCGCCCGGTTTGTAATAGCCGCCGTAGTCGTCGAGAATTACTATCTGCGGAGCCACGAGGTCTCTCGTCGCCCTCGTGAACGGATATTCGCAAAGTTTCCGAAGATTTATCGTAGTTTCCTCGTCCGATTCGACTTTCATCGAAAAATAATTTTTACCCGACGGGAAACCGCTGAATTCTTTGCCGTTTTCGTCGTTTTTCACCGAAACGTAATTGCCGCCGATAAACACTCTTCCGTCCTCGTAACCAAACCTTAACGAACTCGAAACGTCGTTGAAATCATGCGTGAGTTCGAGGCGTTTGCCCGCCGCGTAACAATAATAATTTTCTCCGTTCCTGACGAATATCACGCCGACGGAAACTTGCTCGTCCTCGCCGTCGGTAAGCGTGAAAGTAAGCCTGTCGAAATTTCCGCCGTCCTTCACGCCGTTCACCACGGCGGAAAAGTTATCCCCGACGAGGTCTTTCGCAAACGTCCACGAATAACTTCCCGCCGATTCGAAATTTATTCCCGTCTGAGTCTTTTTAACCGCGTATCCGCCGTCGGTTCTGACAAAATAATTTTCCACGGTCAGTTTTCCGTCCGTGTAAGGCATAATCACCGCGATTTCTTCGGTTTTCAGCGTATGCTCGCCGCATCTGAGAACGAATTCGGCTATTTCTCCGTTTACGGTCGGGGTAACCGAATATTTTTCGCCCGCGGAGTAAGTTTTCGTTTCGTCCGCCGTTTTTATTTCGAGCGAAATGGGCTTTTTGACGAGAGTTCCCGTCGAATAATCGTCGGCGTAATGCTCGCCGAACGTGTAAGTCATTCCGCCGAGAATATATTCGGGGAAATTCACTTTTTCCACGAGTTTCGGAACGCCGTCCGTCGTTACGCTTAAAACGTAAGAAGCGGTCTTTTCGTAACCCGTGTAATCGACGACGGTATACTCGACCGTGTATTCGCCCGTCGATTCGGGATAAAAACAATCCGTAACGGGCGTTTCTTCGCCGTCTTTGACGACCTTTACGCTATAAGAGAGTTTTCCGAGTCCGCCCGAGACGTTTTCGGGAGGAAGAATATCGACGCGGTCGCCGCATTTAGCCGAAGTCTGCGTCTCGCCGAGCGTTATGACTATATCGTTTTCCTTTTCGCTTACGTAAACCGTAACCGTGTTCGTCGCGATATTGCCGCCGTCGTCCGCGCTCGCGTAAACGATCGAATAAAATCCTTTTTTATCCGCAAGGAATTTTCCGTTTTCGATATCGACGGAAATTTTTCCGTTATACAAAACCTTTGTATCGACGGAGCAAACTCCAGAATACACGTCGTAAGCCTCGGCGTCGGGTATAGCGTAATAATACCCGAAACGGGCATTCGGCAATTCCTCGGATTTAACCGTGAGAACGGGCGCTTCGTCGTCGATAAGTTCGCCGCCGAGACGATTTTCCAGATCTTTTTGCGAAAAACCGCGAACGGACGCGAAGCAGACGTCCACGGTATTATTTACGAAACCGTCGCCGTATACGCTTAAGAAAGCCTTGCCGCCCGTGAAACCTTCCCACAAGCCGTCGGAAAAACAGGACGGATCGTCGAAATCGGCGATCAGACCGAGTTTCCCGAAACACGCCTTTTTAGCGTAAAGAGCGTTCTCGTCGCTGTCGTAGTTAAGACTGCAAACCGAATAGTCCGACTTCGACGGCTTGCCTTCGATAAGGTTGTTCTGCGCGTCGAAAGAAAGCCATACGGGCGTTCCCCATTCGTCGCCCTTGTGAATTATGGGGCTGCCGGCGTAGATTTCGACGCCCGTAAGCGACTGATTGTCTCCGCCCGCCGCGATATACGCTCTGCCGCCGCCGTTTTCGCCCGAATCGTTGTTCACTCTTATCGTGAGTTTTTCCTCGCTGTTTATCGCGCCGGTGAACACGAAATAAACCGAACCCGCGTCGAAAGTTCCCTTCGTGAGCGGATCTATGAAAAACGACAGAAGGGCTTCGCTTTTGGAAAGATTCGACAAATCGAAAGCCCGATTGAAATAAAACGTTTCGCCCTTGGCGACGGAAACGATGAACGCGTCCGTATCGGAATACCGCCCTTTTCCGTATGAAACGGAAGAGCCTTCGCCGAGCGTGATCAAGGTTTGCTTAACCGAAAACCGTTCGTCCGACACGAATTTTTTGCCGTCGATTTTGGAAGCGTCGATTATTTCGGGCGAAATTTCGCCGACGACGTTGGAATACATAAGCACCGACGTTCCGAACCCGAGCCATATGTTGAAAAACATAATCGTCGGGAATATCGTCGCCGCGTCGTACAATAAATTGCCCGACGTTTCGATTCCGAACCAATCGCTCAGCATAACGGGCAACGCGTCCGACACGAAATATTTGAAAAGAGGCGTTATTACTATCGTGGATATGATCGACGGCATAAACAGAAGAACTCTGAAAAAATTCGAACCGACGAACTTTCTTATGTAATAAGAGAAAAGAAGTTGCAGCGGAATGGACACGACTATAAAAATACCGCACGCCTCCAGAGACGTGAGAATCATGTTTTTAAACTCGTCGCCGACGACGTTCACCCTCGAAAAAAACGTTTTCAGGTTGTCCGAAAAATATCCGAAGGAGAAATACGTTTTCGCGGGAGAAGCCGCCATGTCTATTTTTTCGAACGAAAGCAGAACAGAATTGAAATTGACGCAGATATAAAAGATAAAGAACTGTAACAGCGACCACGCCATAAGAACGATATAAAGTATCTTATCGTCTTTATCCGGTATTTTACGTTGTTTGTGATTTTTCATCGTTTTCACTCCCGACAGTTATCGCCGGGCGGCGAACGCCGCCCGGCCGATAAAATCATCCGATTTCTTAGTTGAACACGCTCGCGAAGTATTTGTTTATGCTTTCGAACGCCGTATCCGCATACGATACGTCGAACGTCTTGCCGCTCTGATAGGTCGCGCGTAAAAGGCTGACGAACGACTGAGTCGCGCCGACGTTGTAATATTCCTTGTTGAATCTGCTCACGTTGTTCAGATATTTCGCGCTCGAAGAATAAGGATAAACGGTGCTTGCCTTGTCGTTTAAGCACGCCTTATACAAACTTGAACCGAACGGAGTGAGTTTGTTCTGCTCGTCGGAATCAAGAGTATAAGTCAACGCTTTGAGCGTGTTCGTTTCCGTCGTGAATTCGACGAGAGATTCGTCCGAACAAGCGAATTTTATAAAGTCGCGGGCGAGTTCTTTTTTATAATCCGCAATCTGCGCCCTCGCGAATATGAACGAGTTCATGATATCGTTATGAGTGGTTTTGCCGTTGTCCGCGTCTCTCTTTTCAGCGGTCGCCTTGGGAAGCGGCAACCAACCGAGATTGCGGTTTTCCGCGGAATACGCTTCGCCTTTTGCCTTAACGATATCTTTGAATACCTGCGTAGCCTCGCGTTGCCACCATATTCCGTCCACGATCATCGCCACCGACGAACCGCCCCGCAAACTCGACCAGAGGAATTTTTCCTGATTGGCGGTATGTTCGAAACTCGCGAACGCGTAATTGTCGTCGACGTGATAACGGTCGGTGTTCATAAGGTTGTTCATGAACTGCAAAGCCTTGTATAACCCCGCCTGACGGCGAACTTCGCCCGCGTTATCCGCGGAAATCGTTTTGCTTTCGGTTTCCGCTTCGCCGGCGGCGTTTTTAACGATTTCTCTGTTCGCGTCGAGTTTAATCATCTCGGAATCGGCGCCGTTGAAAGTATAATTGAGGCTCATATCGTCGAATCCCTCGTAATCTGTCGCGAGAGAGTGCGTGAGCAGATTGAGATATCCGTCGTAATAACTGCCCGCCCACGACACAGGTACATCGCCGTTCGCCGCTATATGTTCCAGAAGGAAGAAAAATTCGTCGTAAGTCGTAGGCAAACCGTCGTCGGCTGTCCCCTCTACGCAATCAGGTCCCGCAGTTCTCTTCGTCGTCTTATCGCCCGCGGAAACAAACATTTCGTCGGAATAGTATTCTCCATACTGAGCGGAATCGTACTTGTTCGCGACAAATCCGTCGGCCACGGTGTAACCGTCTTTGAAATAATAGCCTTTTCTCTCGAACAGATCGGCGTCGTAAACGAATCCGTATTCGCCCTGATAGTGCGGTACGCCGTAATATTTTCCGTTAACTTTGAGATAATCGTCTTGCTGCGAATTGAACTTGCCCGCCACGGTCTTGCCGTCGTATTCGCTCCGCGTCGTAACGGCGTCCGTTAAATCGAGCAGCGCGCCGGCGTTCGCCAGAAGCCTGTAATAAGAATCTTCGGCGAAGAAAACTTCGTCTTTCTGATTCTTTATGTTTTCCGCGTATTTCGTAGCCGAATTGTCGTCGGAAGCGTTAATCATTATCTGAACGCCCTTTTTGCCCTCTTCGTAAACGTCATTCTCGTGAAGGGCTTCGTATCTGTTCTTGAGTTTATACAGATATTCCGTGCCGTAACCTCTGCTGAATACGTAAACG
The DNA here is from genome assembly GCA_963650905.1 of Subdoligranulum sp. APC924/74. Classification (GTDB taxonomy): domain Bacteria; phylum Bacillota; class Clostridia; order Christensenellales; family Borkfalkiaceae; genus UBA10281. Next base: position 15,327 of record CAVJNC010000010.1, on the reverse strand, counting down.
TATAACTGAGTTTTCGTCGCGTCGACGTTGTCGTTGCCGCCGTCGTCCGTTTTGCCGCAACCGACGAACGCCGAAGTAAGACAGAAAATCGCGGTAATCGCCGCTATCAATTTTTTTCTCATAATTTTACTCCTGCAGGGATTTTACCCGTCATCCCTCCTATTATCGACAATATTGTACCCCCGCCCGCGTTTTTATGTTGCGATTTTATAATCAAACTTTTTTCAAAAATTGCGATTTTTAATGATAATCGGGTAAAAATTCGGTTTTTAATTATGTAAATCATTGACAAAAGGAAAAATACGATATACACTGTAAACGGTTCGAAAATTTGAAAACCGAAATTTTCAGAAAACAAACGATGGGGCTTCCGTTCGCCGCCACGGGTGGCGGCGAACGGAAGCCCCGACGAATCGGATATGAAAAACAAAACCGAAGTAAAAAAACCGGATATAAAATTCATCAACGCCGAAAGCGGCGTCGATTTCCACTGGTGGCAGAAAAACGCCACTCCGCTGCACTCGCACACATATTACGAAATAGTCGTAATATACGAAGGTCCCGTCACGCAATTCTGCAACGACGTGAAATACACGATGGTGAAGGGAGATATTTTCCTGCTGAAGCCCGGGGACGTTCATATATTTCTGGCGAGCCAGACCTCTTCGCAACTTAATTTTTCGATCGTGAAAAGCAAATTCAAAAAAATCTGCGACAACATAGAACCCTCGCTCTTCGATAAAATAAACGAAAAATCGCCGATACTCGCAAAGGCTTCGAACGCGGAATTCAATTTTATCGTAGAATGCGCCGACAGGATAAAAATAGGCGATTCCGAACAGAAAAAACAACGGAACGACATAATCATAAAACAGATCGTTTCGAACGTCGTCTGCTTTATTTACAACTTTCTGGAAAACGAAAATCAGAACAAAAACGAATTGCCGCTTTGGTTGAGCAATTATCTGAATTCTCTGGCGATGCCCGAAAACATCGGCAAAAGAATAAGCGAACTTTACGGAATCGCCCCGTATTCGCAACCGATGCTGAGCGTTTATTTCAAAAAATATCTTAACACGACGCTCGTCGCTTACATGCAACGGCTCAGACTGGACTACGCGACCAATCTTCTCATTCACAGCAATTATCCGATATCCCTGATCGCGAACAAAATCTCTTACACGACCGGCCATTTCATTCACGAATTTTCTTCCCTTTACGGAATGTCCCCCGCGGAATACCGTAACAAACTCAACAAAAACAGATAATATCGGATCGTCTTATCATAAGATATCTTATCATACGCGTTCCGTTCGGCGGCGAACAGCGCTTTTACTCCGGCAGATTTTTCTGCCGGAATTTTTTTGAAAAAAATTTTTTCGTCGCCGTTAATTTTAAGTTCGTTTAAGTTTTAAATGATAAACTGCAACCATAAAATACGGGAGGACATAAAGATGATCGGTTACGTTTTCAAGAGATACGAATTGAAATATATACTCGATTCCGCGCAGTACGCCGCGATAAAAGCCGAAATCGAAAAACGCCTTTTCCCCGACGAATTCGGAAGAAACACCGTGCAGAGTTTATATTACGACACGCCCGACAACCGGCTTATACGCGCTTCGATAGAAAAGCCCGCGTTCAAGGAAAAACTTCGGGTGAGGTGTTACAACCTGAACGACGACGACAAAAACGTATACGTGGAAATGAAACGCAAATACGACGGCGTTGTTTACAAACGAAGAATCGCCTGCAAAGAGGGCGACGCCGCCGCGCTTCTGACGGCGAAAACCGACGACGAGAACCGGTCGGACGGGAAAACGCAGGCATACGGCGAATCGCAGACGCACAACGAAACGCAGACCTCGCAGATAGGCAAGGAACTTGAATATTTCGTCAGATTTTACGGCAATTTAGTTCCGAAAATACTTATTCTTTGCGAACGCGAAGCCTTTTGCGACAAGGAAAGCGACCTGCGCGTGACGTTCGACGAGAATATCCGTTACCGCGCGGACGACCTCAATTTTTACACGTCGCTCAGCGGCGAAAACCTTCTTCCCGACGACTGCGTTTTAATGGAATTGAAATCGGGTTCGGCGTTTCCGCTGTGGCTGTGCAGAATTCTCGAAGAGCAGAACGTGAAAAAACAATCCTTTTCTAAATACGGCTCGGCATACGAGCGAGAGTTCATAAAATCTAAATTAAGGAGAAATATAATATGTTTGAGTCGATTTTCAGCGACGGCAACGTCGCCGCAGTCAGTTTCTTTATCGTTCTGATCGCCGCGCTCGTCTGCGGCGTGGCTTACGCTTTTCTGGCCTGTCGCGATTCGGGTTCTTCCACGAGTTTCTTCGTCGCGAACGCGCTTCTGCCGATGGCCGTCGCCGCGGTCATCGCGCTCGTTAACGGCAATATCGGCGCGGGCGTTGCGATAGCGGGGGCTTTCGGACTCGTAAGATTCCGTTCCGCGCCGTGTACGGCGCGCGAGATTGCCGCGATTTTCATAGCGATGGCGGCGGGGCTTGCATTCGGAACGGGCTATATCGCTTACGGCGCGATATTCCTGCTCGGCTCGGGCGGCTTGCTCTTCGCCTTCGGTAAATTCGCGAAAAAAGAGGAAGCCTTGCGCGATCGCGAAAAGATAATCAGAATCACCATTCCCGAATCGCTCGACTACACCGACGTTTTCGACGATATATTCGCAAATTACGCTTCCTCGGCAAAACTCGAAAAAGTCAAGTCCGCGAATATGGGCAGCATGTTCAGGCTTTCCTACCGCGTGACGCTGAAAAACGCGGAAAGCGAAAAACCGATGCTCGACGCAATCCGCACGCGGAACGGCAATCTCGAAATCCAATGCTCGCGCGCCGATATCTGCGAAGACGGACTTTAATCGTTCGATTATTTTAAATTTATGCCGTTAATCGGCTTATAGGAGGACTTATATGAAAGTTATAATGAAAAAATTGCTATCGTTCATTCTTGTTTTCGTTTTATCTTTAACGATGTTCGCGTCGTGCGGGGAAGGCTCGGGAGACTCCGCGGATTCCCGCGGAAACGTTCCGCCGGATAATCCGTCGTCGCAGGAACAATCGCAGACGACGGAAGACGAATCCGCCGCAGAATCGATCGACGACGAAAAAACCGACATTCCGGACGGTCTCGACGAAAACGCCGATACGCTTGTCGTTTCTTACGTTTCCGGAACGGATGAATGTTGGACAAAAAGCGAAAACACCCTCACTTTTTCGGGGTTGACGGAAAACACGGTCTGCTCCGTTACGGGCGAATTCGACGGGCAGATAGTGATCGACGCCGGCGACGACTATAAGTTCGAACTGGAACTTAACGGCGTAACGTTATTCAGCGGCGAACAGAACCCGATAAACGTAATTTCGGGCGATAAGGTTACGCTCACGGCGAAAAAAGGCAGCAAAAACTACATTTACGACACCCGCGAAGCAATTTCTTCCGACGATACGACTTCCGTTTCTTCGGCGGTATATTCGGTTTGCGACCTCAACATCGGCGGTAAAGGCGAACTGATCGTCATCTCCGCGAACAACAACGGAATTCACGGCAAAAAGGACGTCGACGTGAAAAATCTCACGCTTTCCGTAACCTGCGAGGACAACGCCCTCAAAGGCAACGACAGCGTCGACATAACCGGCGGAATAATCACACTCGTTGCAAAAAGCGGCGACGGAATAAAGACGACCGACACCGACGTTTCTTCCAAAGGCAATCAGAGAGGTATCGTTTCCGTTTCGGGCGGAACGGTAAACATTTACGCCGCGTGCGACGGAATCGACGCCGCATATAACGCCGAAATAAGCGGCGACGCGGTTATCAATATTTATACCGACCGCTATTCGCCTTATTCCGAAGACGTGGAAACCGCCGAAAGCGACGCGAGATATATCCGCGCCACGTCAAACGCGTATAAATATTCCGTCAAATATATCAACGGCGACGATTACAGGTTCGTCAACGCAACTCTCTCCAAAACGGTGAGCGGCGGCAGGTCGAATTATTATTACTATTCTTTCGAGAAACTCGACGGCTACGATTCGCTGCAGGTATTCGTTTACTCCTCTTCTCAGGAACAGGGGCAGGAAGACGATTACACGGTCAAAACGGACACCCTTTCCTGGAACGACTCCTACGACACGTTCGCTATCGAATCGCGCGGAAACAGATTCACCTATAACTGGACGAACTACTCTTCCGTCGACGGTTGGGGCGGTCAGGGCGGAATGGGCCCCGGCGGTCAGGGAGGAATGCAGGACGGCAACTCCGAAAAAGGCGACCACTCCACGAAAGGCATAAAAGCCGACAACGAAGTTCTGATTTCGGGCGGCGTTATAACGATAAAATCGTATGACGACGCTATCCACACGAACTACGACGTAACGCTCGAAAACGGCGAAACGGCGACGGGCAACGTAACGATTTCGGGCGGAACGCTCACTCTTTACTCCAAGGACGACGCTGTTCACGCCGACGGAACGCTTGAGGTTTCTGGCGGGGAAATCGACATAACGGGCTGCTACGAGGGGCTTGAAGGCTTGTTCGTGAACGTGAAAGGCGGAGATATTTCGATAGTTTCGTCGGACGACGGAATCAACGCCACGACCGGTTCGGGAATCGGCATAACGTTCGAGGGCGGCAAGGTTTATATCTTCGCCGGCGGCGACGGAGTCGATTCCAACAGTAAAACTTCCTATCAGGGCATAGTTTTCTCGGGCGGGGATATCGTCATCGTAAGCACTTCCGGCGGAGATTCTTCAATCGACACCGAACAGGGTTATACGTATAACGGCGGAAACGTTCTCGCGATCTGCCCCGCGAACGGAATGGGCGAAGAGGCGACCAACTGCCGCAACTTCTCGTCCGTCGCGACAAAAAAGACGATGAATCTGACCAAGGGGCAAACGCTCACCGTTAAAGTAAGCGACGAAGTTACTTCGTCCGTGGCGATGCCCGCCGGACTTTCCGCGCTCGTTATCTATCTCGGCTCGGCAAGCGCGAGTTTCTCAGCAGCGTAAATTCCGTTTAAGCCAAGCGGCATAAAAATCAACGGAACCGCAATAAAAGTCGACTTATAAGTCGATAAACGCGGATTTTAGAAGGCAATCACGTTATAGTTAAACGCCCCGCGGGGAACGAATTTCGTTCCCCGCGGGGCGCGTATTTTTACCTGTTTATAAATTATTCAAAGTTTACGTTAATCGAACCGATACCGGTCGTAACGGTCAGTTTTTTGCCCGTCGTTCCCGTTCTTTCGGCAAGATTGCTCTTTCCCGTCGCGGCGGACGAATGAACGCTGTATTCCGATTCCGCCCCGCAGACGACGCCTTTAACCGAGCCGACGGCGCATCTGACGAAGATTTCGTCGGCGTTTTTCGCTTTGAACCTGATGCTTCCCGTGGAACTTCCGAGCGTGATTTTTCGGGCTTCCGCGTCGCATTTAAGCGAACCCGTCGTGACGTTTATATCGATACGCCCGCCCGCTCTGAAGTTCTCCGCGGTCACGCCGCCCGCGCTTACCCTGATTTCCGCGTCGCCGAGAATTTCCGCGTCGCTGACGGTTACCGAACCGGTACTCGTTCCGAAATACGCTTTTTCCGCTTTCAGGTTTTCGGCGCGTATGCTTCCCGCGGACGTTTCCGCTTTCAGTTCGCCGATGCGGAGCAAATCTTCGACTCTTATCGCGCCGGTTGCCGTCTGAAGAACGATATCGCCCGAAAACGCATGCGGAACGGCGACGTCGATTGAAAGGAAGTCTTCGTCGAGATGAAGCCGCCTCGGGAAAAACCACTCCTTGCGGCGGGTTTTCAACGTCACCTCTCCGTTCTCGTCCGTGAGGGCGTGCCGCAGTTTTTCGCTCTCGTAATAGGTAAACACGATTTCGTTCCCGTCCGTCGCCGTGACGTTTATCTTTTCGATCGCGCATTCCGCTTTCACTTTGGTTTTTCCGTCGCTTCCGACTCTTCTTTCCGTTTTCTCGTAATTATTCCCGCCTTTGCCGTTCGAATTCCCGCCGTTCGAATTCCCGCCGTCCGAATCCGCAATTTCGGAAAGAATTTTTTCGACGACGTTTTCAGGCGAGCCGAGTTCCGCGATCGCCTCTTCTTCCGTTTTGCCGTTTTCCGCGCGGTCGCTTATCATTTCGTCGTAATAATCCAGAACGCGCCGCCGCTCGCTCCCGTCCAACGGCGCAAGCCCTTTTTCGAGTTTTTCCAGAAATTCATTCTTTTTCATTGTATTCTCCTTCGATAAATTCGTAAATTTTCGCGATATCCGCCCAGTCGGTTAAAAATTCGCTTATTTTTTTCTTTCCGTCGGCGGTTATCGAATAATACTTCCTGAGCCTGCCGTTATGCTCCGCACTTCTCACCCGCACGAATCCGCCCGTTTCGAGCCGCCGCAAAATGGGATAAAGCGTAGACTCCGAAATTTCGACGTAAGGCGAAATCTTTTTTATCAGTTCGTAGCCGTAAGTTTCCTCCGACAACATCGCGGACAGAACGCATATTTCCAGCACGCCTCTTTTAAGTTGCACGTCCATGTTATAAATACCTCTTTTCGCATAATACTATATCACGCATAGTATTGTCTGTCAAGCGTTTTTTAAAGTTTTTATAATTTTTTTGTAATGCCGGATAAGAATAAATCGGGTAAATCGGACGGAATAAACCGGACGGAAATTTCATATTTTTGTTATATGACGGAAAACAAACGGCTCAAAGCCGAAAAAATAATCAGCGTGATAATTCTCGTTCTGCTCTCGGCGATTTATATTGCGTGCATATGCGCGCGGGCGAAAGCCGCCGCCTCGCCCAAGTCCGATTTTACAGTGGTTATCGACGCGGGACACGGCGGAATCGACGGCGGAGTTTCGGGGATAACAAGCGGCGTTAAGGAAAGCGAACTCAACCTCGACATTTCGAGAAAATTAAAGACGGTTTTCGAAAAATCGGGGGCGAAGGCGGTGCTGACGAGGAAAACGGAAGCGGGGTTATACGGAATTTTCTCCAAAGGGTTCAAAAAAAGGGATATGGAAAGGCGGATGGAGATCGCGGAGCGCGCCTCGCCGGACGTTTTCGTTTCGATTCATCTGAACTATTATTCTTCCTCGTCGCGGCGAGGCGCGCAGGTGTTTTACAAAATCGGCAGCGAAAAAAGCAAAAAACTCGCGATGAGCGTGCAGAATCAACTCAACGCGCTTCAGAACAAAGATTACACGCCCCTTCAGGGAGATTTTTACGTTTTAAACGAATCGTCGGGCGAGGCGATACTCTGCGAATGCGGGTTTTTATCCAACGAAGAGGACGAAGCGTTGCTTTTAACCGACGAATACAGGCAAAAAATCGCCGAATCGATCTTCGTCGGCATAGAATCCTACCGCTACGGTCTGGCCGTAACGATATAAACGGCTTTCGGCAACGCTTAAAAAATCGCCGCGTAACATTTTTCGGAAAGAAAAGTGAAAATTAAGTGAAAACGGTTGAAATCGCGGAATATTTATAGTATTATAATAAAAACACTTAGGGATTTCATTCGTCATCGCCGACTATTTTTGCGGCTATTAACCGATTTATGAGGATGCCGAGCAAGAATCGAATCCCTATAAAACAATTTCTCACAAATGACAAAACGCATAATCAATTTATTATTTTTCATCGCTTTAAGCCTTTTCGTCATAAGCGCAAGCGGGGTTGCCGCGCTCTTCTCCCGTGCGGAAGCCGAAACCGAACTCGTTATAGGACCCGTTTCTTACGATTCGTATTACGGGCTTATCGTCGCCACGAACGACGGATCGCGAGAGCCGCATATCGACGAAAAATTCATAACTCTTTTCGACGGAGATAATAAGATCGACCTTTCCGTCGACAAATGTTCGTCTCTCGTCGCGAGCAAGGGCATTGTCGCCATACCCGTCGAAACTCCCCTGTCCGCGCCTTACGAACTCAGGATCGTTTTCGGCAAAGGTTTCGCCGTTTCGGACGGCGGAGCGCGGCTTGCCGAAGAAGAGATATGGGTGTCCGATAAGTTTCACGACGATTATATGACGATTTCTTTCCGAAAAGCAAAACCCGCCGAGGACGAGCCTGCCGAGAGCGATACAGACGAGAGCGACGTCGACGAAAGCGGCGCGGAAGAACCGGACTCTTCCGAAGAAAGCATTTCCGAAAGTTCGTCCGAAAGCGAAATTACTTCCGAAAGTTCTTCGGAAGAAGAATCGGAAAGTCTGTCCGAAAGCACGTCGGAAAGGGAATCGGCGAGCGAGAGCGAACCGACCGCCGAAAGCGAAAGCATATCGGAAAGCGAATCGGAAAAAGAATCGGAAAGTCTGCCCGAAAGTGTTCCGGAAACATCTTCGGAAAGCGAGAGCGAAACAAAGGACGAAAACATTCCCGAAAGCGAAACAAATAACGAGGACGACCAACCCGAGGAAAGCCGTGAAAAAGGTTGCGGCTCGGGTATTTACGGCGGCCCGACGGCGGGTTGTCTGCTCGCGGTCGTCATCTCGTCGGCGTTTATATTCTTCCGTTCCGAAGAAGAATAAACAAATATCGCGGCGTTTTCCGGAGTTCGCCTTATTCGGGCGCGACAATATACGACAATACGATAATATGACAATATACGATAATATAAAAGGGAAGTCCGATATAAATCAGGCTTCCTTTTTAAAAGTTAATTTTCTCGGCAGCGAGTATTCTTAGCGTCAAAACGCAATCGCCTGCGGCTATCCGGCGCAAACACGGATTTTAACGAGTAAAAAATACATAGCGTAACGGCCGCGCCGGCGGTTACGTCGGAAGCGAAATGCGCTCCGGCGACGATGCGGGCAATCATTACCGTGACGAGCCAAAGATAACAAATCGCCGTACACGCCGCGCAGCCGACTTTTTTCCGCTTTGAAAATATATCCGGCAACAGCGTGAAAATCACAACGCACGCGGCGTTTGCCGAATGCCCCGAAGGGAAAGAATCGGCTCCGCCGAACCAATCCGGCAGATACCAGGGGCGGAAGTCCGTATAGGGGCTTGCCAAGTCTCTCATGCGAGGACGTCCCCAAGCGAATTTCAGGACGTTTATAAGCAGTTGTTCCGCCAGAATCGTCAACACGGCTATAATCGCGACCGCTTTCAGTCTATCGCCGTATTTTTTGCAGAGAATTCTTAACGCGAAATACGACGCGGCGCAATTCGGCGGCATAAGAACGAAACCGCAAATCAACGCACCGTCCACCTTTAAATAGTTAAGCACAAAAAACGGCATTAAAAACCCGTAAGCGAACATTCCCGCGACGGAAACCGTCGCTATAAGTATGTTTTCCCGTTTCACGGCCTTGTTCCGCGTCAGAAATAATACAGTAAAACTCGTAAGAGCGATAAAGGTGAACGGAACTTCCGCGATCGCTTCGAAGATTTTTGCGAAAAGACTTTCCTTGTCGAACAAGGCTATGGAGATATCGAGATCGAAAAAGGCGAAAATCGTCATTGCAGCGACATACAGCGCAACCGGTATCGCTATTCGGCATATTTTTTTAGTCATCGTTTCCGCCCTCCGAAGAAAATCCGTATTTACTCTCCGAAGTAAATTCGCATTTACTCTCCGAAGAAAAATCGTATTTACTCTCCGAAGTAAATTCGCGTTTACCGTCCGAAATAAATTCGTATTCGCCCGCGGTGAGCGTTTTTTCGCCGCTCGGCAGGATAACTTTCGCCGTCGTGTTCGCGGGAATTCCGACCGTGTAAATCGCTTTGCCGTTTTCCTTTTTCCACCCGCAGGAAACTTTGCCGTAAACGCTTTTGTATTCGCATTTCGCGAAGGTTTCCTTTCCGCCGACCTTCGGCGCGATCGTAAACTTATTCTCGCCCGAAACTTTCACGCCGCACATTTCGCCTATAAGCCATTCGCACACCGCGCCTTTGCTGTAATGATTCAGAGAAGCGATTCCTTTATCGGGCGTGGCGTTGCCTTCCCAACTTTCCCATATAGTAGTCGCGCCGTTCTTTGGCATAAAAAGCCACCCCGGCATTTCCTCGTTTTCAAGCAGACGATAGGCGTATTCCACGTCGATTCCGGTGAGTACGTCCAGTATCATCGGAGTGGATAAAAACCCCGTGCCGAGCCGCCAACCATAGTTGTTAAGCGCGGCTATAAGTCGATTTTCTGCAAATTTCGTCTGTTCCTCGGTCAAAAGCCCCATATACAGCGGGCGGACGAGTTTTGCCTGTCTGTCCGTGTCGAGAGTGAATTTCGGCTTGGTTACCAGTTCCTCGTAAGCGCGTTTCGCTCCCTCGCTGTATTCTCTTATTTTCGCAAGACGTTTATCGTCGTTTTTGCCGAGAATTCCGGCGACTTCGAGAACGCGTTTCAACGTAAAATAAGTATACGCCGTCGATTCTTCGGGATGCGGAGCGGCAAAATCGTACCATTTGAATGCGCAGACGTCGTTCGGCTCCGCCCATTCCCCGTAAGACTGCCCGCAATTTACGGCGTATTTTCTGTTTTTACGGGACAAATGCATCGGTTTTGCATAAACGCCGCCCCATCTGCCGGCGCGCCTTATCATAAAATACGCGTATTTTATAATGCCTTCATAGTTTTCCTTAAGAAGTCTGTCGTCGCCGTATTTCCGATAAAAATAAAGCGGAATGTAAACGCCCGCGCACGCCCATCCGACCGAGCCGTTCATCACCCACATAAACCAGTCCTCGTTTGCAAACGGCGCGATTTGCGGCAGACGGCCGCTTTTCCGCTGACGGTCGAAAATATCGCGGACGTGTTTTCTCGCAAAAGGCGCGTAATTCGTCATATAGGACGCCGTATTAAAGAATATCTGACTGTCGCCCGTCCAACCCATGCGCTCCCTTGTGGGGCAATCGGAAGGCAGATCGGCAGAATTGCTTTTCAACGACCAAAGCGTGTTTTTATAGAGTTTTTCGATAAGCGGATTCGAACATTCGAACTCCGAGGTTTCTTCCAGCGCGCTGTAAACGGCAATCGCCGTGAAATCGTCTTTTTTAAACGGAATATCCGTTTCTATCAGAGCGTAACGGAAGCCGCCGTAAAAAAACTTGGGAGTATATTCGTTTAATCCGTCCTTGCAGATATAATCGATTTCCTGCAAGGGGGTACGCTTTCCGCGATGAACGCACTGCACGTTTTTCAGAGTAAATTCCCCGTTTTCGTCCAGCATTTCGCCGAGGACGATACGAATTTTTTGCCCTCTCTTCGCGTTGAGCGAAAACGACGGATACCCCGACAGATTCTGCGGAAATTCAAGCACGGTTCTGCCTTTGGGCGTTTTTATAATCCGGACGGGCGAAAACCGTTCGCGTTCTTTTACGAATACGTTGTCGGAAGCCGTTAAGTTCGCCGAAAATTTCACTTCCTTCGCAAAGCCCGAATAAGTCGGCGTTTTGTTTGCGTCGATTTTTTCGCCGTCTTTAAGGTCCGCGAACAGAATTTCGCCGTCGTTCGACCAACTCCACGATTTATCCGAATTTATAACCGTTTTATCGCCGTTTTTCTCGGTAATTTCAAGTTGCGCGAGCAGTTTCGTCTGTTTTCCGTAAGTATTCGTCCGCCCTTTTGCCCCGTTCGAACCGCGATACCAACCGTCGGCGAGTTCGACCGTGATAACGTTTTCTCCGTCCGTTAAAAGTCCGGCGACGTCGTAAGTCTGATACTGAATCCGCTTGCGGTAATCGGTAGATCCCGGGGCGAGAATAAAATCTCCCGCTCTTTTGCCGTTGATTTTCGCTTCGTAAAGTCCGCAGGCGGAGATATACAGCCTCGCTTTCGCGATATTTTTCGCGTCGAACCGCTTTTCAAAACAATCGACGGGGTAACGCTTGTTTTTGTTTACGCGATAATTTCCGCTTATCCATTTCGCCGTCCAATCGGATTTTTCAAGCAAGCCGATTTCGAAAAAAGCCGTTTCGGAAGGTTCGCCCTCCGAATCGTTTTCATCCCGGAGCGTCACGTTCCATTCGATTCGCGTGCGGGAAGAAAGCGCGAACGGATAGTCCGCATGCATTAAATCGCTCGGCGTTTTTCCGCTGTCCCACACGATTTTTCCGCCCGACTTCGCAACGATACGATAAGCAGTCTGCCCGATTCCGCCGTCGCAGTTCCACGTCAGACGGGGATTTTGTATACCTATTCCTATCGGATTTGTAAGGTATTCCGTTTTAAGGTCGATCGCTTTCATATTTTATCCCTTCGCCGCGAGTTCGGCTTGAATTCCGGCGCGATACGCTTCTCCGGCGGCAAGTTCCTTCTGCCATTCGCGCTCGTCCTTTTCGGCGCGGAGTTTTGCTTTTTGCCCGAGCGCCGCGCGTTTTTCGGGCGAAAGCGAGGCGAGTTTTTTCGCTTTTCGTTCTTCCGCGAGTTTTGCCTTTCCGGCGGCTTTCTTCTCCGCAAGAGCCTTCTTTTCCTCGTTTTTCCGACGTTTCTCGGCAATCGATTGTTTATGCCCGGCGAGTTCGTTTTCGTAATTCAAGCCTTTTTTGGCGCATTTTATTTTCAACGCGGCGGCAAACGCTTCCTCGTTTTCGAGAAGATATTTTTCCTCGTCCAGAGCCGCTCTTATTTCGGGAGCAACCCATTCCTCGCCGCGGGATTCCGCGTCCGCTTTCTGATACTCGCGGATTTTGGCTTGTTTTTTATCTATCGTCTTTTCAACGTTGAGCGCAAGCAACAACACCGCAAGCGCGACGCCCGTGATCGTTTCCAAGCCGACGAACGCAAACGTGATCGCGTCCTTCACCTGTTGCGTCTGCTCCGCCGCCACCGTAACGCCGTTCACGATTTCCGGAGCGACGTAACCCGCGCCCGCCAGCAACGCGTTGAATATTCCCGTTGCGATGCCGACGATCGCCGTGGCGATTATGTTGTATACCGACATCGACGTGCCGTCGCAACGAATACCGCTCTTCCACTCGACGTGATCGAGACAATCGGCAAACAACGCCATAAAAACGTAGGAACAGGGCAATCCGCCGACGTTTTTGATAAACTGCCCTATAAGCACGATTACCATATTCGCGGGCGCAAGCCAGCAAATGCCGCTGCCGAGCGCGTACAGAATAAATCCCGCGAGCGTTACGTTGCGTTTGCCGAATCTCTTCGCGAGCGGCCACACGGCAAAGATGCCGATACCCATCGGAATGCCGCCCACAACGGAAACGAGCATCTGGGTTACTCCGTCGTTATAAGTTCCGAGAACGTAGTTGCAGTAATAAACCAATCCGAGGTTTTTAAGCGAACTCGCAAACGTAAAAACAAGAAAATATCCGAAAGCGACAAGCATATACTTATCCGTAAGCACGATTCTGAGTTGAGTCAGGAACGGAACCTTCTTTTCGTCGCCGTTTGCCGATTGCTCTTCGGTCACGCGTTCTTTGGTAAAATAATATTCGAGCAACGTAAGCGGCAATATAACGACGGACAACACGGACATCACGACTATCCATTTGCTTTTGTCAACGCCGAGCGCGGGCATGATCGCCATCGGGAATACGAGCGCGACAAGAATACCGCTCATCATTATGGTGGAAATCTGATTGAACACCGAAAGTTCGCCGCGTTGAATGGTGTTGCGGGTGGAAAGCGGCACCATAAGCCCGTGACTCATGTTGTAAATCGTGAAAGCGAAACTGTAAAACAGGTTGTAACTCACCATTACCCATGTCGCCTGCGCTTCCGCGCTTGCCTGCGGCACGGTAAACAACAACACGCCCGTCACGGCTAAAAGAGGCGCGGAAAGCAACAACCACGGGCGGGCTTTGCCCTGACTGCTTTTCGTGCGATCGATCACGTAGCCCATTATCACGTTCGTAACGGCGTCTATGATCTTGCTTACAAGCGGAAACACCACCAGAAACGCTCCGCCCCACAAGCCCGTGAGTTTCAGAACGTCGGTGTAATAAACGTTGAGATAGGTCGCAAGCACGGCGTTTAAAAGAAGCGCGCCGCACGGTCCTAAAAGATAGCCGAACCATTTTTCTTTGCCCGTAACGTTCTGCGAATGTATGCGACTGTCAAAAAATTTACCGCTTAAAATTTTACCTTTGCTCATCCTGATTTTGCTCCTTATCGTTGTTTTTGTTTTGGTTTTGGTTTTTCTCTTTGTCGTTGTTCTGATTTTTCTCTTTGTCGTTGTTCTGATTTTTCTCTTTACCGTTGTTCTGGTTTTTCTCTCTGCCGTTGTTCTGATTTTTCGGCAGTTCCGCCGTTTTCACGGGCGAGCAGAAATCCTTTATTCCCTTGACAATTCGTCCGTTCGCCAGATCGACGAATCCCTGCGCGAAGTTATACGGGCAACTTTTGCCCGCGGACATCGACATCGTTATTATCGAATTGCTTTCCAAAATACGTTTTAAAAACAACGCGCCCTTTATTTTGTTGTCGCGTTCCGCGCCTTCGGGAAGTTTTTTCGCTTTTTTCATATCCTTTTTCGCCACGGATAACACCGCGTTATAAAGGATTTTACCCCAAAAGGTCGCGCGGAGGTCGGAAAACCGACTTTCAAGAGTAATCGGTTTAACGGGCGGAATCGCGGGGATTTTCAATCCGCTCATTTTTTCAAAAGCCTCGTCCGGGATTTTATCGGGCGAAGTTTCGTATAAAGCGGAAATATCGTCGTCGTAAGGCGACGGAACGTTTTCGCCGTCGATTTTTACCGTTTTACGCAATTTTACCGTTTCGCAATCCGAGCAAAGTTGAAACTCGTAATCCCCGCTTTCGGTAACGTTTCGTTTTTCCTTCGCGTTATAATACGCAAGGTCGGCTTTATTCACGGCGATTCCGATTTTTTTGCTTTCGCTCGCCTCGAGATAAACTTTCGCGAAACCACGCAATTCTTTTTCGGGCTTATAAACGTCCGTTTCCGGCGCTTTTACGTAAAGTTGTACGATTTCCGCGCCGAATCGGTCGCCGACGTTCGTAATCGTTGCCGAAACGGTTATATCGTCGCCGTTTTTTGCGATTTTCATATCGGAATAACCGAAAGTCGTATAGGAAAGCCCGAATCCGAACGGAAAAGCGACCGTTTTTTTCACTTTTTGATAGTATCGGTACCCGACGAAAACGCTTTCTTTATAAACTTCGATCGGCGTTTTCGAAAAATTTTCGCCGTAAGGCGCGTCGGAATAACTTTTCGGCCACGTTTCGGCAAGTTTTCCGCACGGATTTTTCTCTCCGAACAACAGTTTTCTCGTAGCCTCGCCGCCGCGCTGACCGGGAAGATACATATTAAGTATAGCGTTCGCTTTATCCGCAAACGGAAGTTCCACGGGCGAACCG
>CAVJNC010000009.1:0-28848 GCA_963650905.1 Subdoligranulum sp. APC924/74 | reverse complement strand
CGCCGAGGTCGATAAGGAAAAATGCACCGACTGCGGCGCCTGCCGCGCGGTAATTTCACTCTTTATTATACAACTTATAAAAAATAATGCAATTCAATTATACAACTTATGAGAAATATTGCAATAAGAAACGTTCTGTTCGTAACTGTTGAACGTTCTCGCCGCCGAATAATTGTCGTCCGCGGGCGCGGGCGAAAGGTCGGTCTGAGCCAATTCCTCTATCTCTTTTATCTCGCCGGCGGCGTAAGCCTTAACTCTCCGCGCGCAGAAATCGAGCCGCTCGATAAGCCCGCCGAGACGAATCGATAAAATTTCCGCCCCGAACGCCTTGTTGTCTTTAAGCCACCTCTTTTCGGCGGCTTTCTTAAATTCCGAAACGGCGGATTTTATTTCGAGAATCCTGTCCGAAAGCCGCGCAAGTTCCTCTTTGTCGCCCTTTTTATACGCGGCGCGAAGCCTGTTTCTTATGCCGCACTTCTTCTCCAAAACCGCCGCGAGAGCCGCTTCTTCTTCATAAATTTCCTTCAACATTCCGCCTTTTTCCGCAAGGCGGGTAAGTTCGTTTTTCGCTTTCGCGAAATACGGGACGAATTTTTCCGAAGCCGCGAAATCGGCGTTGCCGTAAAAAACATCCTCGTATAAAAGATATTTGGAAACGTTCACGGGCTTGTCCGCGCTTCCGTCGAACACTTTGTTCGGCAGATCGAGAGCGAGAAGTTCCGCCGTATCGCGACCGGTTATCGCCGTCGCCGTTTTGTTCAGGTCGTCTTCGCCGCAAGGCTCGCCGAGCGCCGCGTTCGCGATTTTCAGAAGCGAATACCACACGGCGTTATGCGAACATTCCGCGCCGTCGTCGCCCCAGAGCGTGACGAGAAAATCGTCGCATCGCGCCTTGGCCGCTTCGATCGCGGGGGTGAAAGTACGTTCCGAAAACTCGTTCATAGGCGTAGTTCCGTACCATTTATGAACGCCGCTCCCGAACGTCACGTTATCCGTCAGGGTTTTGCATTCCGCTATCATGTCGCGGTACGTCTTTTCGTCCGTAACGGAATATTCCCACACCCTCAGCGCGAGATTTTCGGGGATAACCGCTTTGTCTTTGTGCCTCACGAACATATCCGCCCACGCCTCGGGTTCAAGCCCGTGTTTCGCGGCAAGTTCGCACACCTTCCGCGCGTGGCGGAAAAACACTTCCGCAGGATCTCTGTCGCCGTGCAATTCGCGATATTTTCCGCGCGTCATCATAAAAGCCTCGTCCATACCCACGTTCACGCGGCATTCCCCGAAACATTTGCGAACGGTGTTAAAAAGTCGGTCTATAAGTTGATAAACACGCGGTTCGTCCATCAAAAGAATATCTCCGAAATCGCGCGCGTCTTTATAATACGGATCCCTATGACGGAAGATAAGTCCGAGATGAGCGAGAGTCTGAACGAACGGCATTATCCCGAACCCGAAAAGATTTGCAAAAGCGACGATCTCTTTGAGTTCGCTTTCCGTATACCTCCCGCGCATATAGCCGAAATGCGGCTCGTCCTCCACCTCTATGCAGTCCTCGACGTAAAGCCCGAGATAATTATACCCCGCCGCCACCGCCGAAAGAACGAACTGCTTGAGAAAGGAAAGGCTCGGCACGCCGTTTCGGGCGCAGTCGAGCATGATTCCGATTTTTTTGAATACCGGGCGGGAACAGGAGGTTCTGCCCGAGGCGAAATAGCCGAACAAAGTCCGATAAAACGAAAGCCTGTCGGTATAAAAAACCGTAACGCTTCCGTTCCGGATTTTCACTTTGTTTTCGTCGGCGGTTTTCTTCGCGATAACGTCCGCGTCCGCGTGAAACCCGAAGCGTTCCGCAAAGATTTCATAGCCCTTTAAAAGTTCCTTTTCGTCTGAAAAAAACATATTTTTATTCCGATTAACGCAAATTTCCGCCCGCTTCCTGCCGGAAGCGGGCGGAAAACCTTAAAAATCAAATCAGTCTTTCTTTTTTCTGAGTATCGTCGCGCAGGCAAGCAAGCCGAGGCAGGCGAACGAACTCATTCCGACCGCGCCGGAGCAACCGCCTTTATTCGATTCGACCGGAACCGCCGTGTAAGTCGCGGTAACGGTGACGTCGCCCGTAACGGTAAGTTCGGTTATTTCGTCCTCGCCAACGGTAAGTTTAAGGGTGTAGCCGTCCTTTGCAAGATCTGCAAAGTCGACTTTTTCGTTATATTTCGCTTCGATAACCTTCTGCTCTTGTTCTATCCCCGCGAAAACTATCGTAACGTTATATTTTCTGGCGCTTTCGGTGAATTCCGCAACGAGCGTAACGTCGCCTTTAACGGTGTCGTTTTCGAAATCCCATTTCGTCGTCCCGTTATACCAGCCGTCGAACGTATAGACCTTGGATTCCGTCATCGCTTTCGTCGGATCGGTTTCGGGTTTGGTGAGTTTCGAACCGTAAGCGATCTGCTCCGCCGCCGCTTCGCCTATTTTAACCGAATATTTTCTGTCGCTTTCGGTGTATTTCGCGTCGAGCGTAACGTTTTCCGTAACAGTCGTTTCGAAATTCCATTCCGCGTCGCCGTTATACCAGGCGTCGAACGCGTAATCCGTGGAGACGGTCGATTCTTTCGTCGGATCGGTCGCGGGCTTTGTCGCCTTATTGCCCGAAACGACTTTTTCCGTTTTATAGTTATCTTCGCCGTTTTTGAAGGTCACGGTGTATACGTCTTTTATTTCATATTCGCAGTTTTCTTCGGGCAGAACGTCGGGAAGAGTCAATTGATATTCGCCGGCGTGCCGTCCTTTCCATGCCTCAAAATAGGTTTCTATTTCGGCAAGAGCGGTCTCGCGGTCGAACACGTCGTAAGTTACCGACTCGCTTTGGTCACCGTATTTTATCGTTGCGGTATATTTTTTATACACGCTGATATTCCCTTCTTTATCTATTGCAATCTCGAAGTCATCCGTAAATTTGATTGCGCCGGAATATCCGCCCGTAGTCAAAGTTTCTTTAGGAATTGTGATTTTACCCGTAAAATCCGAGGGAATTATCCCGTTATATTCGGAGGCATCGTCTTCGGCGAAAGACGGATAAAACGCCAAACCTCCTCCGAAAGCGTAAAAACCGATATCGGTATCGGTTTCGCCGACTTTTACCTTAGCGATACCGTATTGAACGTAGTTCTTACCCGTCGTGGTAGGCTCTTCGGTTTCAAGTTCTATATACCATCTGTTACTTCCTACCTGCTTTGCTTTCGCGCCGATACCTGTAATTTTCATATCGGTATAATTCGTTTCGGTCTTTATGGACTTACCTAAGATATAAAATTTAAGTTCATTGTTGAGATAAACCGTGCCGAACGCAGTGCCGGCAGGTATTACCACCGTATGTTCGTTCGCGTTGTCTATGCCGCCGAAAAGAGAATCCGGTATAACAACGTAATATTGAGTCGTAAAGTCATTACCGTCTTTTACGGGGCCGACGTTTATCGTCGTCTTTTTCCCGTCAACTAAGAATTTGTTGTTATTCCAAGCATCATCGGCAATTATTTTCCCTGTCTCGATATTCACAATAAAATTGCCGTTATTATACGACATACTTGTAATAGCGCCGTCGATTGCGGTAATCACTCTTCCGTAATCGACATTTAAAACTCTGTCAGGATTCCCATTCAAATCTCTCCACCAAATTGAAAGAATTACATCGTCTTTTACCACGGTATTCTCGCCGAGTTGAGTACCTTTGGGTATTTTAAACGACGTCGTCTCATCTTTGGGCGAATCGGCTTCGGTAAATGAAAAATAAATAAGAGCGTCACCGCTGTTTTTATTCATCGATATTGTTTTTTCTTCGCCGTTTACGATAATCGTCCTACCGCCGCTAAACGCGTCGTCAGAACTAATACCGTTACTCGCACTAAAAGCCAACACATTTGGATTTCTGGTCTTATAAGAAAGCGTTACTTCTACCGGATCTAAAGCGGATTCCTCGGCTTTTGCCGTCAGCGCGGAGCCGCCAAGCCCCGCAATGCCGAATGTTACGCCCGCCGTTAAAACGAGCGCAAAAAGTGCAATAAATAATTGTTTAAGTTTTCTCATATTTTCTCCTTTATTTTTTTCGGCTGTCGCCGTTTTTTATATGTTTTTATGTGTTTTTTACGTTTTATACGTTTTTATACGGAATGACGAACACGCCCTCGCCCGCGGCTATCTCCTCGCTCCATTTTCCGTTTTCGATATCCTCCGCGGTCGCTTTTCCGTCGCGATAAACGATTATTTTGTCGCAATCGATAAACTCCGCCTCCGCCGTAATCGACTTCCCGTAAGACGGATCGCCATAATTCACGAGCATAAAGCCCTCGTTGTCGTTTTCGTCGGTGAACTGCGAGCAAAGCGCGTTCCCGTTTGCGGAAATCGATTTAATCACGTTGAAATCGCTTACGTCGAGAATGACGTTTTTGGTCGCTTTAAGATATCTGAACGCCTTCGCGTCTATCTTCTCGCTATTCGTCGTTCCATCGACGGCTATCGGGTAAACTCCGCGCCAAGTGAGAGACGTCATGACTTCGTCGAGGTCGTAAATAAGTTCGTTGGCTTTTTTCACGGCGTCGTATGCGGTCGTTTTATTGCCCGACCTGTCCAGCATGGCGACGTGTTCTTCGCCGAACTCTCTATCGTCGAGCGGGGGAGTGGTGAAAGTGAACCAACTGAATTCGGTGAAGCCGAACGCCATATTCACGTAAGCCTGCAACGTGCAATCCGCTTCCGACGGAAGCCGTCTCGGCGAAGTGTTGTTCGGATAGCCGAAACTCATCGATTGCATAGCCATGTGCATTATAAGTTCGGGATGAGCGATTTTAACCTCGCCGAGATAAGCGAGCGAGCAAAGCCACGTTTCGTTGAGATAGTTATAGCCGTACTTCGAATCGTCGTGCAAAGGATAGATATCGGTTGCGAACACTCTCGGCATGCCCGCGGGAAGTTGCGACAAAACGGTGTTGTACCAACCGTTCGCATATTCCCTGTAATCGCTCGTGCCTAAATGTTTCGTGTCCGAACCGCTCGAAAGCATACACACGAAAAGTTTACCGTTCGGGTATTTCTCCGAAAAATCGGGAATAACCGCCGCTATATCTTCGAATTCCGACAAGGACGGCTCGTCCGTGTAATCGATACCCTTTATCGCGGAATAGAAATCCTCGCCGCGGTAATCTTTGACGGTCGAAAGACTGCCTTTCGTGTAGCCTATGGCGTTGATGCCGTATTCCTTGCATTTTTTGATATATTCTTCCTGCGTACCCGCGCCGAACTGCATGAATCTGCCGTCCGTTCCCGTGTCGAGAATGAGCGTGTTTATTCCGCTGTCCTTAAGCAGTTTCCACTGCGAATCGGATAAATCGGTCGGCCCGCGCCAGGCGTAAATATCCGTTTTTTTGGTTTCGCGGTAAGCGGAAAAATCGACGAGCGAAGAACTTACGTTCACCGTAAGATTTCTGTTCGCGGACGTTCCGCCGCCGGACGAATCTCCGCCGCCGCAACCCGCGACGCTCATCGCGGCGACTGCCGCCGCCGTTAATGCGAACGCTCTTTTGAAAAAATTATTCATGTCACCCTTTTAAACCTCCTACGGACATACTCGACATTATCGTTTTACTGAAACACGAATAGACTGCCAGCACGAAAACGGTCATGAAAGTCATCGCGGCGAACGCCTGCGGAAGCGACGAGCGTTGCTCCGCTCTTTTCTGAATGTTGTACACGCCCAGAGCGACCGTCGGATTGGAACTTAAGAACAGATAAGGCGTCATATAATCGTTCCATAAGCCTATCACGTTCAGTATGCCCATCGAAACGATAAGCGGTATCGCCTGCGGATACATTATGCGGAAAAACACCGTAACGTTGTTCGCGCCGTCCAGAAAAGCCGATTCGGCGTATTCCCACGGAATAGAAGAAAAGTAATTCCTGTACAACAACATACCGAACCCGAGTCCGCCCGCGTTCATAAGGAAAATCCCGAGCCACGTGTTTCTGAGTTTTATCGCCGTCATGAAAGAATAAGTACTCGCGGTCGAGCCTATCGCGGGGACGACCATGGAAATTATGACCAGTTGAACCGCCACGCTGCCGAGTTTCGTTTTATATCTCGCGATTACGTAGCCCGTTATCACGGGAACGATCGCCTGAAGCAGAACGCATACGGCGATATATACGAACGAGTTCTTCATCATTCCGAGAAGAGTCGTTTTCGCCGAGCCGTATTTCGTTTCGAATATCGTTTTGTAGTTATCGAACGTCGCGCCTTTCAGATTCCAGAATTCCAACGGATTGTCGTTGTAATTCGAATTCGGTCTTAATGAGTTGCAGATCATCCACACAAGCACCGTCACGAACGAAGCCGAAAACAACACTATGGCGATCGTTACGAGAACTTTGTAAACGATATCTCCCGCATGGACGGTTTTTTGTTCGGATAAAGAATTCTTCGCTTTCATCAGAACTCCACCTCCTCTGCGAATCTGCCCATGATTTTGCGGAAAATCGTTATCACGATCATTCCGAAAACGCCGATGATGACGCCCCACGTCGCCGCGAGACCGATATTGTTCGCGCCGGTGTTCGCGATTACGATGAGCGCGAGACTCGTCAGATACTGATTGCTCGGCGCGACTAAGAACGACGGCATATACCACGCGAAACAACCGGAAACGATCGATACCGACATGGTGCATATCGTAGGCCACATTATCGGAATGACGATTTTGTTGAAAATAGTGAGTTCGCTCGCGCCGTCGAGTTGAACGCTTTCGATGATGCTGTCCGGCACTCTCGCCATCGACGAGCCGAAGTAAATTATGTTCGTGCTTATGCCCGTCCACACGCTGAAAACGAGCATACTCGGCCAAGCCGTCCTTTCGTCGCCCAGCCAGCCGTTGGTGGGGATAAGCCGCTCCAGATTAACCGCTTCGAGCAGTTTGTTTATAACGGCGTCCTTGCCGTTTACGAACGTTTTGAAAACGAAACACAAAACGGTTACCGAAATCATCGCGGGGAGAAACAGAACTATCTGATAAAAAGCGTATCCTTTTATCTTTCTGAATATCGCGAACGAAAAGATAAGCGTTATCGGGAGGTTTATCAGCATGCTTAAAGGAATGAGCGAGAGCGTGTTCAGAAGCGCGCGCCAGTTCATGATTTCCCCTTCGTTTTCGTCTATCCTGAAAATCGCTCTGAACGCGCCGGTATAATTTCTGAAATTATTCCATTCGCTCACCTGCAGATTGCCCGAGCGGAAGGATAAGTATATCGTGCTTACGTTCATGCATATCCAGAATACTATGAAATGCAGAACGGGAAAAGCAAGCACGGCGTAAGCGAAAATCGCGTCCTGCCGTTTTCTTTTCCGCATCCCGTTTTTAATTTTTTCGGGAGAGAGGCTCGTTTTTCCGCCCTCTCCGCCCGCATCGCGCCGCGCAGTCATCTTATTTTATAAGCCCTTTGTTTTTGAAAATCGTTTCGTATTTTGAGATAAGCGTTTTCGTATCCTCCCAGTTTCCGCCGCCTTTCGTCGAAAAATCGGAAGCCAGAAGGGTGTTCAGGTTAGCCTTTGCCACCGAACCGTTATATATTTTCTGGAAAACGTTTCCGGAGATTTCGGGGCGGAGTCCGCCGGTCAGGTAATATAACGAAGTCGAACCGGAAACCGTTTGTTTATACTTCATAACGTTCTGAACGTCCGCTCCCCAATCGGTGAGGTCGAGCGAAGAATCGTCGTAATCGAACGCGAGCGGAGTCTGCAAAGCGTTGTGCATTCCGATAAGATTTTCCTCGCTGAGCATAAATTTGAGGAATTGTTTTGCCTTATCGACGTTTTCGCTGTTTTTGGGAATGAAGAAATATTCCGTGGGATAGTTTATGTTGACGTTTATTTCGTTGCCCGTCATTGCGGGAACGGCCGCAAAACGATAATCGAACGTATTTCCGTCTCTGAGTCCCGAAGTTTCGGTTTCGAACCACGAACCGGCAAAACACATAAGCGCGTCGCCTTTTAAAAACGATCTGTAACTATCCGTATGCGAAGCGGTGATCATCTTCGGAACGGAAGTCGAAGATTGTCCGTTCGTCGGATCGATAAGATCGTACAACGCTTCGAGAGCCTTGGTCCTTTCGGTGTTGATGAACAGATTCTGATCGAGCGTCTCTTCCTGTCTGAAGTAGTCCTGATACACGGAATAATCGCTTTGCGCCCAGAGCGTTTTGAACGTATCCATAAGGTCGTATTCGGAGTCGCCCCAGACCATTCCGTAAGTTTTGTCTTTGTTATACTTATAGTCCGCCGAAGAGACCGCCTTGACGAGTTTTACGAGTTTATCCCATTCCGTGGGGAAAACGTTGCTTTCGGCTATGCCTTTTTTGTACAGGTCGTTCAGCATATCCTGATTGTATACGATACCCGTAGGGCAATAAGTGAACTGAATAATGAATCTGTGATCGCCGATTTTGCCGAGATCCCGTATCGGCGAGGCGATTCTTCCGTTAATGGTTGAGCCGTCGGCGTATTCCTCGTTGCAAAGGTCGGTTAAATCCTCGATAGTGTCGGAAGCAACCCAGTCCACCCAGCCGTAAGTAAGCCCTGACATGTAAAGGTCGTCCGTCGCGACGCCCGTCCGCATGCTCTGCGCGAGATCGTCGTCGAGCAACGGATCGCTGCTTATATTTACGGTTATGCCCGTTTGGTTATAAAATTCGTCCGCTATATCGTCTAAAAACGTCGTTCCTATGCCGGTATCGAGAAGCATTACGTTGATTTCTCCGTTGTCGCCCGCGTTGTGCGAATCTTTGTCCTTATCGCCGCCGCAGGCCGCCAGAGCGAAAACCGTAGCCCCGCATAAAACCGTAGCCGCTATCTTTTTTAAAACGTTATTCATTTTTTCTCCTTTAAGGGTATTTTTGCTTGCGTCGCAAGCAAAAACGGATATATCCGTTTTTCGTCGTCCGGAACTTTCCGTCCGGACGACGAAAAGTCTTCGCTTTTATTTTTTTCTGCTTTATTTGCGTTTTTTGCCGAGCAGAATCGTCGCCGCCGCCGCGAAAGGCAACGTCATGACCGACGCGAAAACTCCGCCGCCGCACCCTTTCCCGGTTTCGCCGCCGTCCGACTCGCTCTTGTTGAACGTGAGTTCGCTGCCGTAAAACGTACCGAATTCGTTTTCGATTTTAACTCTCACGGTTATTTCGTCGTCCGTATTGCTGTAAAGCCCCGTGCCGTCGACGCGCGCGTCGCCTTTTATTACTTCGTAAGTCACCTTATCGTATTCGGTGCTTTGGTTGCACTCGTAAGAAAGGGTGGCTTTCTTTCCGCTCGCCACGATCGTCTTGTTTGCTTTGGTCGTAAGTTCGTAAGCCGTTCTTTCGCTCTCCGCCTTTGCCGAAGTTATCGTGACTTTGCTGCCTCCCGCGCCCTCTATAAGCGCGCAGAAATAAGTCCCGAGCCCGACCGATTTATCTATACTGTCTTCCACTGCGAGTTCGCCGTCGACCTTAAGATACACTATCGTTCCCGCCGAAACCCTGTCTTCCGCGATGAAGTAATCTATACAGCCGACTTCTATATCGTACTCGATGTCCGGCTTAAACGGAGAAGGCTTCGTCATCGAGCCGGCTATAACCACGTTATCCGCGATAATCAACTTATAGCCCGACTTAGCGAGAGTGTTCTTGCCTCTGAACGCGAACGTAAGACCGAAATCGTCGCCCGTGAATTTAATTCTCATCTTAACGGAATATCCGCCGTTTTTTGTAGGCACGGAAACCGCGTTTATCATGCTCTGCGAAGCCGATTCGGTGTCGCCCTCGATTTTCGTATAGGTTATTCCGTCGCCTATCGGAACGATATCCGAAATATCGTATTCGTCCGTATTCTCCGCCCTTCTTATCCGAGGATTATAAAGGCTCATCGCGCCGATTTTTCTCGTTTCGCCGTCGATTACTCTTTCGGTATCCGCGCTCTTTATCACGGAATCCCGAACGCCCTTATCCGTTTCGGTCGCCGTCCATTTTCCCAAATCCACGAGTTGCGCCGTGGGAGCGGGGCTTATATAAATCGACACGTCTCCGCTGTCCGAAACGTTGTAGTCGCCAGTCATATAACATTCGCCGTAAGCGACTTTGTCGCCCTGCGTCACCTGAACGTAAAAGACGAATCCGTCGTTGCCGCGCACGTCCTTTTTGTTAACCGCGCCGAATTCGACGAAGAAATCGCCCTCGTCGAACGTGAATTCCTTATTGGTGTAAGTAACGTACTGAGGCGTATTCTGAAGTCCGTCGTTGAAGAAATCGAACCACAGACATTCTTTGAGTCCGGTATTTTCCGCGCCCGCTCCGTAATAACGAAGCCTTACCATCGGCGCGCCTTCGGTGAGCCACCAGTTGCCGTTGTCGAGTTGACTTCTTATTTCGAAAACGAGATAAACGTCGCCGCCGTTATACGCCGAACGGAATTTTATCTGCGGCTCGGCTTTATCGTTAATCATTTTTATCGACTTGCAATAACCGACCGCGTCGTTGCTCGCAAGAAGGACGTTTTCGTCCGAATCTTTCTGCGCGTTCGCTTTCAGTTTCACCACCGAGGACTCCGCGACGTAATCTTCGATATTTTTCGAATCGTACTCTATCGTTTTGTTTTCCAAGCCCTTGTTCGTTTTGAAAATGCCCGCGGGAAGTTCGGGAATGCCGCTCTCCTCCTCGGAGATATGTTCGTTTCCGATATAGAACGTGAAATCTTCTTTAACGGAATATTCGTTGCCGAGTTTCGAGCCTTGCTTTATCGTGACGCTGTGTTTCCCTATCTCGTTCGCGACGGTCGCGCCTTCGAGTATGTCGTCGTAATAAATTATCGCGAGGATAGCCGTTCCGTCGTATTCTTTCTTGGTTGTGTCTTTATCGCAACCGCCGAGATAATATATCGTCACGTCCTTTTCGTCTTCGGTACCGATATCCAGAGTGCATTTATTGCCGTTCCACATGGTATCGGTAAGCCCTTCGCGGTCTGTCTTGATATATATATTGTATCTGTGAAAATTTTCGTGAACGGCGGATTTCTGAGTTCCGTCATCGTTTTTCTGAAGCGAAAACGAGATTTCCTTAAGCGTTTCCCCGTCCGCCGACGCCCGCTCGGGAATAACGGAAAATCCGAACGCCGCGCAGACGACGGTTATAAACGCCAGAAAGGCTACCGTGATCTTTTTATATGTTTTCGTTGTCATTTTTGCCTCCTTATTCGCGCCGGAACGAAGTCGCCGACGCGTCGCGGCATGCCGGAAATTTTTCGGCATACAACCGTTTTGCAATTTATATTATATCATACCGAAACCCTATGTGTTAGCCTTATTTTATTAAGTTTTTTGCACAATCTTATCATTATGCTTGACTTACGCCGCGCGATTCCGTAAAATACGAGTATGAAGAAGTATACTTACGAATTCCTCGGCGGCAGACCGAGTTACCGCGCCGGACCCGCCATAACGTTCGAAAACGAATTCACGATAGACAACCTCATCGTCGTTTATTATAACCGTTTCGCGCCGAAATTCAGGTTTGCAGGCGAACGGCACGATTTTTTCGAGTTTTATTACGTCGCCGAAGACGAAATGCTCGTCACCATCGACAACGAAAAGCACATTCTGAAAAACGGCGAATACATTCTCGTTCCGCCGATGCGCTGGCACGCGATGGAACCGCACGAAAATTACGCCACCGGTATCGTTATTTCCTTCGACGCGACGGGCTATCCCGAAGAGATATTCACGGGAAAACTGTCGTCGCTCGACAAGCAGATTTTATCCAATATTCTGAACGTTTACGCGAAAAACTGCAACGAATCGGAATTCCGCCTTAAAATGCTTTCCGATAATCAGGACGAAGAAAAGGATTTCGGCTATAAACAAACGCTCAGAATCGACACGGAATGGCTTATGATGAGCATTCTGCAAAAACGAATGCACGCCGAAAAGGAAAAATCGCATTCCGAAAAACAGTTTAATCCTCTCGCCGAAAGCACGCTCGAATATCTTAAACGACATTTCAGGGAGAACCCCTCCCTGAGCGAAATCGCCGACAATCTGAATTACAGCGTTCCGCATATCTGCAGGGTTTTCAAGCAGAATTATAACGAATCCATAGTCAATTATCTGACGAAACTCAAAATAGACGAGGCGATGAAACTGATAGAACTCAACAAACTCTCGTTCAGGGAGATATCGGATTCGCTCGGCTTCGATAACGTGGCTTATTTCACGCGTATTTTCAAACAACAGACAAGCATGACGCCGTCCGCATACCGCAAGTTTGCAGTGTGGGCGCATCTGTTAAACTCGCAATATCTTCCGAAAAACCTTAAATTATAACGCTTTCTTTATAACGCTTTTTTATAACGCTTTCCGATTTATCGGGATTTATAACGATTTCAACCGGATAAGATTTTAACCGGATAATGAACGGCCGCATAGAACGATGAACGTCGTTCTATGCGGCCGTATATTCGGCGTTGCCGGTCGGATTTTTAAGGAACGACGCGAATCCCTGTTCATAACATTATAATCATTGTTTCGTTTTGCGACGGAATAGCGATTGTTCGGACACGGTAACTCTTCGTTTTTATTCGTCGTAAAGGCCGCAATCGCGTCACCTCGTCGAAGCAAAGTCTTTTTGCTCGCCGTTTATAGAAACGGCTTCGCCTTACGACTTGCTTCTCCTCTTCCCGAAAACGCTTTCGTTTTCGGGAGTCCTTTTAGTGCCGAACGTAGAAAAAAACGACGGAAATCTTCCGTCGTTTTTGTGGTGCTGCTGATCGGATTTGAACCGATACGGTATCGCTACCGAGGGATTTTAAGTCCCTTGCGTCTGCCTGTTTCGCCACAGCAGCATAGCGTTATTTATTATATCATCATTCGCTTTCGTTGTCAACAAAAAACAATTCGTTGAAAAAACATTCTTTTTCGCGGCAACTTTTCTTCGTTCGAAAAGTTCCGAAAAATATTGGTGATGCCGTCCAAAAAGCGCATTTTATCGACTTATAGCCGCACTTTTATAAAAACAGTGCGCCGCCACTTATCAAAGCGGCGGCGCGCGATAAATTATTTCGTTCCGAAAATACGGTCGCCCGCGTCGCCGAGACCGGGGAGAATGTATCCGTTCTCGTTGAGGCATCTGTCCAGCGTGGAGACGTAAATTTCAACGTCGGGATGAGCGTCATGCACCTTTTCTACGCCTACGGGCGCGCCGATGATAGCAAGGAATTTGATGTGTTTGCAACCGCGTTTTTTCAGAAGCGCGATGGCGTCGCACGCGCTGCCGCCCGTCGCGAGCATGGGATCTACGAGCATTACGACTTTTTCGTCGATTCCCACGGGCAATTTGCAGTAATATTCCTGCGGTTCGAGCGTTTCCTCGTTACGATACATACCGATATGCCCGACCTTTGCGGCGGGGAACAACGATAGAATTCCGTCGACCATTCCGAGCCCCGCGCGAAGAATAGGAACGACGGCTATCGAATTTTCCTTCACGACGGTCTGCTCGACGGTTTCGAGGGGCGTTTCCACGACGATTTTCTGCGTGGGAACGTCTTTGAAAGCCTCGAAAGCCATAAGCGTGGCGATTTCGCTTATCACTTCCCTGAACTGCTTGGTGGAAGTGTTTTTGTCTCTGATCAACGCGACTTTGTGGCGAATGAGCGGATGATCGAGAATATGTACGTTCGGATAATTATTCATTGTTTTATCTCCTTTTATTTGATTTTGTCCGCATTTTTTGTTAAAATAAACGCGGAGGATATTCTTATGAAAAAAATACTCGTGAGCGCGTGCCTGTTCGGCAATAACTGCCGTTATAAAGGCGATAATTGTTTAAACGAGAAGTTGCTTGCCCTCGGCAAGGATAACGTTCTCATACCCGTCTGCCCCGAACAACTCGGGGGGCTTCCCACGCCCCGCCGCCCCGCCGAACGCGTCGGTGATAAAATCATATCCGATAAAGGCGTAGACGTTACCGAGGAATATACCCGCGGCGCGGAACTTGCCGTTGCGATCGCGAAAGCGAATAACGCGGATTACTGCGTGCTTAAAGCCAACAGTCCGTCCTGCGGAAAGGGCGTCGTTTACGACGGAACTTTCACCGGCGGAAAAACTTCGGGAAACGGTCTGACTACCGAAACGCTTCTGAAAGAAGGCTTTAAGGTGCTTACCGAGGACGAAATTTAACACCCGAAAGGATTTTTGACGATCGCGGGGATTTTGCTTTGATTTATTTTTCGCGCGGGCGACGAAAAGTCGCCCGCGCTCCTTTTTTCAGGCGCGTTTTATAACGATCGGATTACTTCGTGCCGAAGATACGGTCGCCTGCGTCGCCGAAAGCGGTGACGATATATCCGTGTTCGTTAAGGGGCGCGTCCGCGTAATGCGCGACGTAAATATGCACGTCGGGATGAGCGGTTGCGACTCTTTTGATTCCCTCGGGAGCGGCTATAAGGGAAAGAAGTTTGATTTTCTTATATCCTCTCTCCTTGATGAAATCGATAGCCGCCTCCGCGCTTCCGCCGGTGGCGAGAGCGGGATCGACTACTATGCAGGTGCCGTCCACGCAGTCCTTGGGGAGTTTGCAGTAATATTCGTGCGGTTCGAGAGTTTCCTCGTCGCGATAAAGCCCGATATGCCCGATTTTAGCCGTCGGAAACAAAGCGGTCAGACCGTCCACCATTCCGAGTCCCGCTCTTAAAATAGGAACGATTGCGATAGGTTCGGTTATTATCGGCGATTTGAATTTCGAAAGCGGAGCCTGAATTTCGACTTCCGTCGTGGGGAGATCTCTGAACGCCTCATAGCCCATGAGCATCGCGATTTCGGAAACGATTTCGCGGAATTCTTTGGTGTTTGTCGTCACGTCGCAAAGATGGGTTATCTTGTGCGCGATGAGCGGGTGATCCATAAGCGTTACGTTTTTCATATATTCCTGCATACTGTTACCTCTTGCATTTTTTTCATTATATCATTCTGTACGCGATTTTTCAAGGGTTTGAATCAAATTCTTCAACCTTTTGAAATTCCGGTAAAAACCGCCGCGGACGATGCGTCGTCCGCGGCGGAAATCTTTTGTCTGTCAGTCGGTCACGACCGAATCGGGTTTTTCGTTTTCGACGTCTTCTTCGTTGTCCTTACCGCTGTGAGTGATGAAGTTCACTACGATACCGACGATCATCGCGAGAGCGAGAGAAGTTATCTGAACGAGCGCGCCGCCCGTGAGAGCGTTCGTACCGAAATCGAGCGTTACGCCGCCGATACCGATTACGAGGATAGCCGCCGCGGGATAAAGGTTTCTGTGGTCGCCGAGGTCTACGTCTTTAAGCATCTGAAGTCCGCTTACGGAGATGAAGCCGTACATCGCTATGCACGCGCCGCCCATTACGCACTTGGGAACCATGTTGATGATTGCGACGAAAGGCGAGATGAAGGAAACGACCATACACATAATCGCCGTCGTTAAAATCGTGTAAGTGGAGCCGTTTTTGGAAAGAGCCACGCAACTTATCGATTCGCCGTAAGTGGTGTTCGCGCAGCCGCCGAAGAACGCGCCGACCATCGAGCCGATACCGTCGCCAAGAAGGGTGTTGTGAAGACCGGGATCTTCGAGAAGTTCTTTTTCGACGATGCTCGAAAGGTTTTCGTGATCCGAGATATGCTGAGCGAGTTCTACGACCGCGATGGGTACGAAGAGAACCGCAAGGTTTCCGATCGCCGCGCCGTTAAGTTCCGCGGTTACGCCCTGCTTTATCGCTTCGACGAACGTGAATTTGGGATAATCGAAGAAACTCTGGAATCTGAACGGCGAGAAGCAATCTTTGATGGGAGTGAAATCTACTATCTGAAGCGCTTTATAATCCGCCGCAAGACCGATGCAGGTAAGAAGAATCGCGAATATCAAACCCGCGCCGATACCTACGATAAACGGGATAAGTCTTATCGTCTTTCCGCCTTTCGTCGAAGCGATTACGATCGCTACGAAAGTTACGAGACCGACAAGTACGTACCAAAGGTCGTAATCCGCTCCTCCGTTGGTCATCATCCAACTTCCCGCCGTTCCCGAAAGGGAAAGACCGATGATCGCAAGAACGGGTCCGATGATTACGTGAGGAAGAAGTTTCTTGATCCAACCCGATCCTACGAGTTTAATTATAAGAGCGATAACCGCGTAAACAAGACCTGCGAAGCCTACGCCGATAATCAAACCCCAGTAACCGTAGTTCTGAGTCGCCGCAGCGGAAAGCGCGCCGAGGAAGGTGAAGGACGAGCCGAGGAATACGGGGCTTTTGAATCTGGTGAAAAGCAGGTAAACGACGGTGCCTGCGCCCGCTCCGAAAAGAGCCGCGGCGGGATCGCAATAAAGCCCCGTCTGACTGACGACGATGGGAACGAGCAACGTTGCCGCCATGATCGCTATCATCTGCTGAAACGCGAACACTAAGTTCTTGCCGAACGAAGGTCTGTCTTTGATGCCGTAAATGAGTTTCATAAATTTCTCCTTTTAAAGTTTTTCTTTTTGAAAAATCTCTTTCGGCTTCGCGTCAATACCTTCGCATAAAAAAACGCCTTGCCCGATTATGGCAAGACGTTATTGTCGCATAGTAATAAAACCGCCGATCTTGCCGATATCTCTGTATCGCCTTTAAAGATTCATCGTGATGATTTTAACACTACGCAAATTGTTTGTCAACTGTTTTTCAAAAATTTTTCAATTAATTTTTTCAGTTCTTGTTCTGCTCTTCGAAGAGTTTGTTATATTCCCCGAAAACGCCGTCGATAACGCGTTCGTCGGTGACCACGTCGAAACGCGAATCCTCTTCGCCGTCGTCCGTAACCGAGAAGACGAGCGCTTCGTCGTCCTCCATTCCCTCGAAAAGTTCGACGGGCTGCATTATCACGTACAGATCGCCCTCGAATTCCACCGTGGCTATCTGCGTGAAATCAACCTCTTCGCCGTCGGGCGTAGCCAAAGTTATTATATCTTCGTCGCCCTCTTCCAATTCTTCTTCGTCCAGAAATTCTTTTTCGTCGTTCATTTTTTTGCTCCCGATTGTTTTTGTTTTATATCGCCTTTCCGCCGAAGCGAAAGACGCCTTTATTTATATTATTGATTATTTACTTTACGCAGACGTTATTTATTCGCGTTATGCAAACGTTATTTCAATGACGTTCGAGTTTCGTCTGCCCGCCCATGAAGGGAACGAGTACGTCCGGAATACGGATCGAACCGTCGGGAAGTTGCATCTGCTCGATAAGCGCGGGGAAAACTCTGGAAGTCGCCAAGCCCGAGCCGTTGAGAGTGTGAACGAATCTCGTCTTGCCCGTTTCCTTATCTCTGAATCTCGTGTTGTTTCTTCTCGCCTGATAATCGTTGGCGTTGGAAACGGACGAAACTTCCTTATAAATGCCCATCGACGGAATCCATACTTCTATATCGTAAGTTCTCGCCATCGAAGCGGAACAATCGCCCGCCGCGAGTTTGGAAAGTCTGAAATGAAGCCCCAAGCCCTCCATAAGCGCGCAAGCCTTGTTCACGAGTTCTTCGAAAGCCTCTCTCGACTTGTCGGGGTGAGCGTACTGAACCATTTCGACCTTGTTGAACTGGTGACCTCTTATCATTCCGCGTTCCTCGGCTCTGTAAGTGCCGGCTTCTTTACGATAGCAGGGCGTGTAAGCGAAGAACTTCATCGGAAGTTTGTCCTCGTCGATAATCTCGCCCGCATACATGTTGACGAGCGCGGTTTCCGCGGTGGGAAGCATGAATTTAGCCTTTTTCTTCTCGCCGTCCTCGCTGTCCACCCAATAAACTTCGTCCGTGAATTTGGGGAATTGCCCCGCTCCGAATCCGCAGTTGTAACCGAGCATGTGCGGGGGAAGAATCATTTCGTAACCGTCGTTGAGATGCGTTGCGACGAAGTAATTCAAAAGCGCCCATTCGAGCCTTGCGCCGTCGCCGCGATAGATCCAGTAACCGTTGCCGGAAAGTTTAACGCCTCTCTCGTAATCGATTATCCCGAGGTTGGTGCAAAGGTCCACGTGGTTCTGCGGTTTGAAATCGAATTCGGGCTTTTCGCCGAACACTTTGATAACCTTGTTGTTCTCCTTTTCGCCGGGGAGAAGGTCGTCGTCCGGCATATTGGGAAGTTTCGCGATGAAATCGGTTATTTCCTGTTGATAAGCGTTGATTTTCGCGTCGCCTTCGGCGATTTCGTCGCCGATTTTTCTCATGCGGGCGAAGATTTCGTCAACGGGCTTACCCTCTTTTTTATATTTGGGAATCTCGGCGGAAACCTTGTTTCTCTCGGCTTTTTTCGCCTCGATTTCGCTCATGAGTTTCTTTCTTTCCGCGTCGAGTTTAAGAATTTCGGCAAAATCGACTATGCAGCCTTTTTTGGCGAGCCTTTCTTTAACGAGTTCCGGATTTTCGGTGATAAGTTTTATGTCGAGCATTTTCTCTTCAACCTCTCGGGTAATTTAAATTTTTTCTGTATTATATACCATTTTCGGTTTTAAAGCAAGTTTTTATCGGGGTTTTCGCTTTATTTATTTGTCCGATAAGAACGCCGCCGCTCCGGCAAAAGCCGGAGCGGCGGCGCTATAATATCGTGTCGGCAACCGGATACGGTCGCCTATAAGCCGATTAACGCTTACTTTTTAAACCAATCAACGCTCGATTTCAAGTCGATTATCACTCGTTTTTAAACCAATCAATGCTCGATTTCAAGTCGATTAACGTTCGTTTCGAATCGATTGCCCCGCCTCGTCATACGACGACTCTTGCGGACTCTTCGGCAAGACTCATATCGGAATCGATAATCGCCGCGACGCGCGCCTCGCCTCCGAAAACCGTCCCGACGCTTTCGTCCGGTCCGAACGCCGGTCCGAACTCCGGTTTATATACCGGTTTCGCTTTGTCGGCTTTCCGTTCGCCGACGTATTCTTCCGCAACTTTTACGTATTTGACGTACTCGACCTCGTTTAATTCGGCGCGTTTTTTCATCGTTTCGTAAACGCAGTCGCGCAAGTATTTCTGATTTTGTTTCACGGAAAACCCTTCCTGCGGGAAGAACGGACCGTCGACGTAAACCGTTACTTTGGGGCGACGGAAAAACAGACGCTTTTCGAAAACCCTCGTGAAACAAAAAACGGGCCTGCCGTCCTTTGCGGGATATTTGAACGAAACGCCCTTGAACGGACGAATCTCCGTGCAATACGGCCAGATATGCGCCTCGGGATAAATCATAACGACTTTGCCGCGGTCGGAATAACTTTTCAACGCTTCCGTGAACCCTCTCATTCCGCGAAAACTCGTAGCGATCGGAATTCCGCCGAGCATTTCCACCATCGAAGAAACGACGGGAACGGAAACGGCGTCCGGACTGACGATTATGTTAGCCTTTTTCGGAAACGTAACCCGCCCCGGGGTGAAAGCGTCCGCCGCGATCATCGTGTGGTTGCCGTAAATATAATACCCGTTTTTGCGGTAACCTTTAAGAACGCGTTTGTTCTTTATCCTCTCGCCGTGGAATAATTTGTTATAAATCGTGACGAGCGGAAACGCTACGATATAATAGAGAATAAAAGCGGCAAATTTCCGGACGGGATTCTTTTTTATATATGCGTAATCGTCCGGAAGAGCCTTGGTCTTTATGTTGTTCTCCGCGAAATCGTCGTTGATTTCGTCTTTATAATACCTGACTTTTTCCATTTTTCATTTCTATTGCCCTCAAGAGCATTTCCTCCATCTTTTTCATGCACTCTTCCTGATCGAAAGAGCCGATAATCGACTTATAGCGTAACTTATACTCTTCAATCAATTCGGGGTGTTCACGCCAGAATTCGATTTTGTTTTTAAGGTCTTCGACGTCGTTGAGCCTGAAAAGGTTATTGCCGTCGAGCGCGAAAGCCTTCGTCGCGCTGCGCGGCGAATCGTTTATCACGGGAACAAGCCCGCTGACGATCGCCTCCAAACAGGCAATCGCCTCGATTTCAATGCAGGCGGTGTGAACGTAAAGATCCGCCCCGTGAAGCACGGAAAGCAATTCGTCTCTCGAAAAAAACCTGAAATCCGCGTCCACTCCGAGTTTTTCCGCAAGTTTTTTCAGTTTGTTTTCATAAGGTCCCGTGCCGGCGAACACGATTTTCGTGTCGTCCTTATATTTGCTTTTCGCAACGGCTTTTATGAGCAGATTCTGCGCTTTTTCCTTGCTGTAACGCCCCGTGCAGATGATCGTGAATTTATCGCTGAGCCTCTTCGCCTCGACGTTTTCGAAAAATTGCTCGTTCACGCCGTTCGAGATGACCACGGAATTGGTTTTCTGCGTTTCGCTCTCGAATACGTCGCGGATAAAGGTCGTCGGATAATGAATTATGTCGCAATAACGGTAAACGTGCTTGTAAAAATTCTTATAAACGAGTTTGTTCGCCGTTTTCACGTTCATTAAAAACACGTGCGCCGTGACGTTTTCCGCCTGACAATGGAAACTCGCCGTGATAGGTTTATCGAGTTCTTTGGCGATTTTCACCGCCATTCTCGAAAGGGAAAAGGGAATGAGCAGATGCACCACGTCCGAACCTTCGATCGCTTCCCTGACGATTTTCTCGTCCGCTTTCGCAATCGAAACGCCGTTTTTCTCAACGACTTTATCGAGAAGTTTGCCGAAACTCAGCGCGGGCGTGACGTAATAATTCTCCTTGCCTTTCTTGTCCTTGTCGCAACACACCACGCGGACTTCGTGACCGCGGCTTCTGAGATAATCTATAAGGTTCGTGGCGGCAAGCGTCGTTCCGTTATTCTTTTCTCCGAGCACGTCGCATATGATGCAAGCAACCATAATTTACTCCTTCGTTCCGTTATTTTCATCGGCGATTTCGTCCGTCGCCGGCTAAAACTTATCGTTTTTTACACAAACAGTATAAATCCCTCCGCCCCGTTTTACAAGTTTTTTCACCGACCGTTTTCGGCGAACGCGTATACTCTTCGGATATGCCGTTCTCCGACGCGGAGAACGGCCGTTTTTGCCATTCTCCGAACAGGAGAATAATAGAATCGTCCGTTTTGAAACGTCCGGTTTTCACCGCCGTTTCACGACGCCGACCGTTTTACCGTTAAATCGTGTTGTTTTTATTGATTTTGTGTGGTTTTGTTATCAAGTTGCGAAAGCCCTGTATTACGCTTGAAACGTCAAAATTCAGGCGTTTATCGGCGATTTTCTTCGTTTTTCCAAATTTCGCTCAAAAACGAGCGGCGAGCGAAACCGAAAATCTTTTCAAAAAAACAACAAAAAACAAAAAAACCGTTGACAAGGAACCCGCTATATATTATAATGTAATCAAAGATGCGGGCGTGCGCCCTTTTACGGCAACGCTCCGGCAACGTTTCGGAAACGCTTCCGATAACGTTTTCGGAGACCGCCGCGGGGAGAACGCCGACGGGAGAATTTCTATGACGGAATTTTACACGAAAAAAATCGATAAATCACCGAGAATCGACAAACTCAAAAAGGACCTTTTTCTTCTTCCCCCGCAGATAGAAGCGGACAGGGCGGTTTATCTCACGGAATCGTATAAGGCGACCGAGGGCGAACCGATAATCATGAGAAGAGCGAAGGCTTTCGAGCATATTCTCGACAACATACCCGTCACGATCAGGGACGACGAACTCATCGTAGGCTCCGCGACGATCCGCCCGAGAAGTTGTCAGGTCTTCCCCGAATTCTCTTTCGAGTGGCTCGAGGCGGAATTCGACACCGTTGCCGAACGTTCGGCTGATCCTTTCTATATCTCGGAAGAAACCAAAAAAACTCTTCACGAGGTTTATAAATACTGGAAAGGCAAGACTTCGAGCGATCTCGCCACGTCTTATATGTCGCCCGAAACGCTCACGGCGATGAAGCACAACGTGTTCACGCCCGGCAACTATTTCTATAACGGAATAGGCCACGTAACGGTGGACTACGGCAAAGTAATCACTTACGGTTATACCGAATACATAAAGGAAATCGAGGAAGAACTCGCCGGAATGAAGGTTTCGGACGCGAACTACTGCAAAAAGCACGCCCTTTTAGAGGCGATGCTCATTTCCCTCCGCGCGGTCATCCGCTACGCGAAGAGATATTCCCGCCTCGCCAAGGAAACGGCGGAAAAAGAACCGAACGGAAAGAGAAAGGAAGAACTCCTTAAAATTTCCGCCAACTGCGACAGAGTTCCCGAGTTCGGCGCGAGAAATTTCTACGAGGCCTGCCAGAGTTTCTGGTTCGTTCAGATGCTTATTCAGATCGAATCGAGCGGACATTCCATTTCCCCCGGAAGATTCGACCAGTATATGTACCCGTCCTACAAAAAATCGCTCGACGAGGGCATGACGAGAGAGCAGGCGCAGGAATACATCGACTGCATCTGGGTTAAACTCAACGACCTCAACAAGTGCCGCGACGCGGTTTCCGCAGAGGGCTTCGCGGGGTACAGTCTTTTCCAGAACCTCATCGCCGGCGGACAGAATATTCACGGCGAGGACGCGACGAACGACCTTTCGTTCATGACGATCACCGCGACGGAACACGTTTTCCTGCCGCAACCTTCGTTCTCCGTGAGAGTGTGGAACGGCTCGCCGCACGCGTTTCTGATCAGAGCGGCGGAACTTACCCGCACGGGAATAGGTTTCCCCGCGTATTATAACGACGAAGTCATCATCCCCGCGCTCATGTCGAGAGGGCTTACGCTCGAGGACGCGAGAGATTACAACATAATCGGCTGCGTGGAACCGCAGAAATCGGGCAAAACCGACGGCTGGCACGACGCGGCGTTCTATAACATGTGCCGCCCGCTCGAAATGGTTTTCAAAAACGGCTTCGAGGACGGCGAAAAAGTGGGCGTTCAGACGGGCGACGTTGCGGAAATGACGAGTTTCGACGAGGTTTTCGCGGCGTATAAGGAGCAATCGGACTATATGGTCGCGCTTCTCGTCAACGCGGACAACGCCATCGACGTCGCCCACGCGGAAAGATGCCCGCTCCCCTTCCTTTCGTGCATGATAGACGACTGCGTGAAGAGGGGCAAAACCGTTCAGGAAGGCGGCGCGATTTATA
This sequence comes from Subdoligranulum sp. APC924/74, assembly GCA_963650905.1. Classification (GTDB taxonomy): domain Bacteria; phylum Bacillota; class Clostridia; order Christensenellales; family Borkfalkiaceae; genus UBA10281. Next base: position 5,699 of record CAVJNC010000009.1, on the reverse strand, counting down.
ACTTCACCGGTCCGCAGGGCTTCGGCATAGCGAATATGACCGACGCGCTCTGGGCTATCAAAAAACTCGTTTTCGAAGAGGGGAAATACACCCTTTCGTTCATAAAAGACGCGCTCGAACACAACTACGGCAAGGATACGGACAAAGCCGCGGCGGAAAAACTCACCGTTACGGTATGCAAACAACTCGCCGCGAACGGCAGGAAACTTTCCGAGGCGGACGTTGCGACCGTTTACGAAACGGTTAAGAAAAACACCTGCTCCGAGGCGGACAAAGCCGCTTACGACAAACTTCTGAAAGACATAGCGGATCTCCCCAAATACGGCAACGACGTTAAAGAAGTCGACGAATTCGCGAGAGAAATCGCTTACGTTTATACGAAAGAAATCGAAAAATACTCCAATCCGCGCGGCGGAAAATATCAGGCGGGACTTTATCCCGTTTCGGCGAACGTTCCGCTCGGCGCGCAGACGGGCGCGACTCCCGACGGCAGACTTGCCTACACGCCCATCGCGGACGGCGTTTCGCCCGCCGCGGGCAGAGACAGTCACGGGCCGACGGCGGCTTGCAATTCCGTTTCCACTCTCGACCATTTCATCGCCTCGAACGGAACGCTTTATAACATGAAATTCCACCCGACCGCGCTCGCGGGAGTTAACGGGCTTGAAAACTTCGTCGCGCTCGTTCAGGGTTATTTCGACAGAAAGGGCAGTCACATGCAGTTCAACGTCGTCAGTCGCGAGACCTTGCGCGACGCGCAGAAACACCCCGAAAATTATAGCGGACTGGTCGTCAGAGTCGCGGGTTATTCCGCCCTCTTCACCACGCTTTCCCGCTCCTTGCAGGAAGATATCATCAACCGTACCGAACAGGGAGGATTCTGATGGACGATCTCGACGTAAAGGGAAGAATATTCGATATTCAGCGTTATTCCATTCACGACGGCGGGGGGATAAGGACGATCGTCTTTTTAAAAGGTTGTCCGCTCCGTTGCAAGTGGTGCTGCAACCCCGAAGGTCAGTATTATAACGTGGAGAAAATGACGCTCGGCGGCAAGGGAAAAATCGTCGGCAGGGACGTTACCGTCGGCGAAATAATCGATATCATCGAAAGAGACAGAATATATTACAGACGTTCGGGCGGGGGGCTTACGCTCTCGGGCGGCGAATCGCTCGCCCAACCCGATTTTGCCGTCGCGCTCCTTAAAGCCGCAAAGGAAAGGGGCATAAACACGGCAATGGAATCGACGGGATTCGCCGATTTTTCGGTAATTTCCCGCTATCTGCCTTATCTCGACCTGTATCTTATGGACATAAAACATATGAACAGCGCGAAGCATAAGGAATTCACCTCTCAACCGAACGAACTCATTCTCGAAAACGCGAGGAAAATCACGGATGCGGGTACGCGGCTCATAGTGAGAACGCCCGTCATCCCGACTTTCAACGCGACGAAAGAGGAAATCGGCGAGATCGCGAAATTCGCGAGTTCGCTTAAAGGCGTAACGCAAATGCACATTCTGCCCTATCACAGGATAGGCACGGACAAATATAAAGGTCTCGGCAGAGAATATTCCTTAACTGGAATAGAACCGCCGTCCAAAGAGTTGATGAACGAACTTCTCGAAGTCGTCGATTCTTACGGACTTAAAGGACAGATAGGCGGCTGACAGGCGCGAGGAAAGGTAAAACCGCAAAGCAATAAAGTACAGATTTAAGGTTTTTATGGAAGAAAAATACTTCGGCAAGGGCAACGACGGAAAGTCCGCCCTTTCGTCACAATTTAAGATTTCGAAATCCGATCCGAGATTTTCGGCGATCGGAACTTTGGACGAACTCGCCGCCGAAGTTTACCTTTGCCTTGCCGCGGACTCCGACGAAGATTTTAACGCCGCGATGAGGGAAATTCTCGGCGCGATCGGGAAGATTTCCGACGGAATGGCTTATCCGAGAGATTCGCGTTACGCCGTTACCGAAAACGAAATTTCACGCGTTAACGAACTTATAGCCTCACTTTCAAGGTTTAATGAACAGTCTGCGAAGCCGATGAACGAACTCGCTTCAAGGCTCAATCTCGCAAGGACTATCGCAAGAAGAGCCGAACGCGAAGTGGTCGCGGCGGATCTTAAATTCGGTTCGCCGAAAAACGCGGCGGCTTATCTCAACGGGCTTTCGGCGTTCTTCGCCGCGCAGGTCAAACGCGCCAACGCAAACGGAGCAATCGGAGCGAACGCGGAAATCAACGGAAAACCGACGGCGGGAAAACCGATTGAAAACGCGACCGCCGAAGAAAAAATCGTGGCGAGCGTGGTGAACAGAGTTATGGATAAATTCAATATAACGATAGGGCTCGCGGAAGCCAAAATCCTGACGGATTTAGTCGAAAAGGAAGCGGAAAGAAGAGGAAAAAAAGCCGTGATCGCCGTCTGCAACGAACAGGGCAACCCGATTTCCGTTCACGTTATGGACGGGGCGTTTCTCGTCAGTTTCGACGTAGCCGTAAAAAAGGCTTACACCGCCGCCGCGCTGAAGATGAGTACGACGGAATTATCCGCGCTCGTTAAGCCGGGCGAAACTTTTTACGGGCTTCAAAGCCTCGAAAAACTGATGATAATCGGCGGGGGCGTCCCCATAACGAGAAACGGAAAAGTAGTCGGCGGACTGGGCGTGAGCGGAGGCACGGGCGAGGAAGACAACTCCCTTTGCGAATACGCGCTCGCGGAGTATTCCCGCATTGCCAAATAGCGAAACACGCAAACAGAAAACGCAAAATACCGTCGTTAATCGGCTTATAGCCTTTCTTTTTATAATCAATCGCCTTTATTGTGCGCCGCCCGCGGCTGAAAATTTCAGCCGCGGGCGGCGTTTTGCGCGTTTCCATAAACGTTACACGCTTTCTATAATATTATACATAAAAATCACGCAATGCTCAAAAAACAACCATTGACACGTCGGGGCGGTTGTGATATAATTTGTCCGGTCGAAGCCAATCTTCAACCAGATAGCCGCGGGCGATTGTTTCAGAACCCCGTCGGCCGGACAAAAAAACTCAAAGGAGAACAAGTATGAAAAAATTCACTGCGTTTTTTGTTTCGATAATTATGCTGTTGTCGCTTGTTACCCTCGCTTCGTGCGGAAACGAGCCGACCGTCTGCAAGCACGAACATACGGAAGAAATCGTCACCGCGGCAACCTGCACCGTTGACGGTTCGACGATAGTAAAATGCAAGGACTGCGGAGCGGTCGTAAACAAAACGACCACGCCGAAACTCGGACACGATTACGTCGCGGGCTTCTGCTCGCGCACGGGTTGTAAAGATCCGATCGAACAAGACAACAACAGGTTTTACGCGAATCTGCTTTGCTCCGTCGTCGACACGAGCAAATACGTTCTCGAAAACGACGGTTCGATAACTTTATCGGACGGCAAAAACGATTACGAATATACCTCCGTTAAAATTCTCGGCGGCAAAGCCTCCGACAAAGCCGCGGACGAAACCGCCGGCGAGACCGCGAACGACGCCGCAGACAAAACCGCGGACGACGAATCGGACGGAGATATAGTATTCTCGCTCGAGGCAAAAGGCCCGAAAAACGTCGACCTGCGCCTTGTTTACGACTCCGAAAATCTCAGAATTTCCGGACTTTCGGACAACGCGGAAATCGTTTTCGCGAGAGCGAACGCCAAAGCCGTGAAGAGCGTCCTCGATTATTATATGAACAATATCTTCGGCGCGGAAGACGATACAACAGGCTCAACAGGCTCAACGGGTTCAACAGGCTCAACGGGTTCAACGGGTTCAACGGGTTCAAGCGGTTTGATCGGCTCGGCGACGAGCGGCATAACCGGCAGAATCGACGTAACGTCTTACGTCAAAACCATTTACGACGCGATCAGGACGAAAGACGGAACGGATTCCACGGTCAAGAGCATTAACACCGGATTACATAACATAATAGCGTCGGTCGCGACGATAACGAAGACCGAAAACGGCTTCGCGTTCACGCCGGACAAAGCGAAAATCAAAGAATTCAACCACAACGTGGACGTTCAGACTTTTGAAAATTTCGTCAACAACATGTTCGGCAGCAAAACGTTCACCAGCCTTGCGACGATCATAAAACTCGCCGTCAACGCCGATCCCGACCTTACGGATGAAGAGAAAACGACGAAATACAACGATATTTTAAACGATTGCAAAACGCTTTCGATTTACGACATCATCGAGAAGAATTACAAGGAAAATAACCCCGAAAACAAACCGCTCGATATCGAAAAGACGATTAACGAATTCGTCGATTCGATCGAAGGCATTTCCTTCACGATTTACACCGATAAAAAAGGCAACGTAACTTCCGGCGAGATAACCGCGGACGGTCTCAGCCTTCCCGAAGATGCGGAGATAATCGTTCCGGTCACGATCGGCGGCATAACGAAAAACGTCAGACTCAACGATTACGCTTTAAGCGGTAAATTCAGCGTTTCCTTCCTTAAAGAGAAAATCGAAGGCGACGAATACGCCCCCTTCCTGACTCTTAAATCCGCCGCCGACACGACGCTTAAAGCGGGAACGTATACAGGTTACCCGACCGCCGGCAACTGCGTCGGTTTCTCGTTCGAAACAGATTCAAACGGCAATATCGTCGGCGCGACGTCGCTTTTCAAACTCAACGAGAACGCCGGAACAGGCGAAGCGGAATATTACAAAGTAGTCTGCTCCGATCCCGTCGCCGTCGTGAGAATCGTCGAGAACGGGAAAACCGTTTATATACTCAACAACTTCTTCACCGCGCAGGATTTGCCCGCCGTTAACCTCAACACGAAGGTTTATAAGACGGATAAGGACGGCAACAACGCCGAAGAGATAACCGATCAGGCAATCGACGAAATCGTTTCGGATATAAGCGAAATCAGGTTTTCGCTCGTCGCTCCCGAAGCGTAAAACTCTTCGGAAAAGGCAACCGAGCGCAACCGACGAAGCAAAATCATCGGGCAAGGCAAACCGTGCGTAACCGACGACGCATAATCATCGGAAGAGGTAACCGAATGCAACCGACAATGCAAATTCATCGGGAAAAGGCAACCGTGCGTTCCCGAATCCGATTTATCGGAAAAGGCAACCGTGCGTTCCCGAAGCGAATTTATCGGAAAAGATAAACAACAGCCGATTGTACGGCAAAAGCATAATTCATTCCGGTTGACAAACAATCCGGCCGGCCGTGGGCTGTCGCATTAAGCGGCAGCCCTTTTTGCGTCAACGAAAAAAAAGACCGCTGCTCGTTTTCGGATAGCGGTCTTCGCTTACTCATGTATACCGGCCATCGGCTCCATGTCTGAATTTCTTTGATATAATCATAAAAAAGAATTCTGCTCGTCGCCACCGGATTATTTTGCCTCGGTTACGCCGTCCGGCAGAATAACCGAGGAAACGATTTTCCCTTCGTTCAGTTCATGCTTTACTTCTATAACTCCGTATTTCGTAGGTATTTTACCTTCGGCAAAAGTCAGACCGCAGAGATGCGGTTCGATTTTTATCGTTTTATATCCGTTTTCAATCGGAACGACACCCAGAACGTAAACGTAAAAGAAATCGATAAATCCGCTCGACCAACCATGGCAAAGGCTGTGCCTTAAACCGAGATAACAGAATTTGCCGTAGTCGGCGTGAATGTTTTTCCTTGACTTGTCGGGCATAGCGT